>JAYGDH010000028.1:0-19455 GCA_046583055.1 Pirellulaceae bacterium
GTTGGAAACACAACGGGCGGTGGTCGCCACGGGAGCTGACGGCATGGATGAAATCACGTTGACCGGGGAAACCTACGTCACGCTCGTGGAAAACGGCGTGGCTACCGAACAAACCTGGAATCCCTCTGATTTTGATCTGGAGTTAGCCGATCTTAGTGATCTCCAGGTAGACAATCCCCAGGAAAGTGCTGCACGGATTCAAGCAGTGCTCCGGGGTGAGCCTGGCCCTTCCCGTGATATCGTCGTGGCCAATGCCGCTACAGCCATCTGGGTCACGCACACGGATACGTCCCTGGCAGCCTGTGCCCGCCTTGCGGAAGCGGCTATTGACGATGGCCGCGCGTCCACCTTGCTGACCGAACTGGGACAACTGAGTCATCAACCGGGATAGGGTTCACGGAAAGACAGGGATATCCTGTCGTGGACTATCGGAACCACGATCTGCCATGAATCGTACCATCCTGAAACTTGTGCTACTCGTCTCCTGTGCCCATGCAATGGCTCACGTCTACGAGCTGTCACTCCCATCGGTGGAGCGGGACCTGGCGATCTCGTATGTCGGCGAGGATGCCCAGCAGGGAAAAGAATTTATTGGCTGGCTCAGTTTCTGTTGGCGGCTTCCCTGGGGCGCAGGAGCCTTGTTGGTAGGCTGGTTCGTCGATCGACTGGGTGCGCCACGCATGCTGACCATTTACCTGGCAGGTTGTGCGCTGATGTGCGGACTGGTCGGTCTGCAGGTTGACATCACGGCCCTGTTTTTCGTGATGTTCGGCATGGGTTCCCTGGCCAGCATTTATCACCCGGCCGGGCTGACGCTGATTTCCCAGTGCACGACGCCGGAAAATCGCGCCCGGGCCCTGGGACTGCATGGTGTACTCGGTTCAGCAGGAATTGCCCTGGCCCCCCTGGCTGCCGGACTGCTTTTTTATGCCGGCATCAGCTGGCCTGTTTACTACCTGATCCTGGTGATTCCAGGGCTGGCGCTGGGCTACTGCTTTTTCAGATGGCGAGACCACATTCAGCAGGTCGTGGACCAGGCAAGACCAGAAACTCAACCAACGGATACTGAAGGACCGGCGCGTGCAATCAACGAGGCGGCCTGGACGAGTTTTTTCGTCTTGACGTTGCTGGCAGCCTTGCAGGGAATGGTTTACTCCGGGTTTTTGACCTTCCTGCGTCGGTACCTGGGAATTCAATCCACGGAGTCGCAGGATGCCACGGCAGTCCTGGACTTGAGTCATATCTTGATGGCGATGGTTCTCCTGTGTGGATGTATCGGTCAATACCTGGCTGGCCGAATAGCCAGGAGCAAGCTGTTGGAAATTCAACTGACACTGATCTGTCTCGGTAACGTGCCCTTCCTGGTCTGGATGGCTACAGCAACCGGCCCCATGCGTATCGTGTCCGCCAGCCTGTTTTCCATCGTGCATTTCATGAACCAGCCGATCTACAACAGCCTGATTGCCAAGTACACACCGAACGAACGCCGCAGTACATGTTATGGATTTAGTTTCATGATGGGCTTTGGTGTAGGTGGACTGGGTGCTCCGCTGGCCGGCATGCTTCCCACGGAATCAACTACGTACATGGTCTTTAGCCTGATTTCTTTTGTTGCCGCTATCCTCGGAGGCGTCCTGTGGTTCCTGAACTGCGGTCGCCGCTCCTAGCCCTGCATACGGCAACCTCCACGGAGTACTAGCCATGTCCAATGATCCCGTGGGACTGATTGGTGCCGAATTACTTGCCCAGCGGCATCCTTTTCGATTTCAGGCAAGGCACATTGTCGCCTGTTGGGTGCCCTGTTAGAGTAAATCATTGATCTCGCATAAGCACCCTGGCTTCCAGCGATTACCCTGTACACCCGTTATCCACTGTCCTGTTCTGCCTTCGAGTGAATCCACACGATGAACCAGTCACCTGAGCCGGCAATCGGCATCGATTTGGGCACTACCTTCTCCTGCGTCAGTCGCCTGGATGACCTGGGGCGGCCGATGACCCTGGATAATGCCGAGGGCGATCATGCAACTCCCAGTGTCATTCTCTTCGACGGTGAGGATGTCGTAGTGGGCAAGGAGGCGTCCAAGGCCAAGGGCACGGACATGATTCATATTGCCGAGTGTACAAAACGCGAACTGGGCGAACGGTTGTTCGAAAAACAACTGGGTGGTCGCCAGTATCCGCCCGAAGTACTGCAGGCATTTATCCTCAACAAGCTCCGTGAAGACGCTCAACGGCAACTGGGTGATTTCAGCAAGGTAGTCATCACCGTACCGGCTTATTTTGACGAATCGCACCGCAAGGCAACACAGGATGCTGGTTACATTGCAGGCTTCGACGTGCTGGACATTATCAATGAACCAACGGCTGCAGCGATTGCTTACGGGGCCCAGCATGGTTTCATTGGTCCTGACCAACAGACCACTGAACCCAGCACGATTCTTGTTTACGACCTGGGCGGTGGTACCTTTGATGTGACTGTGATGAAAATCTCCAACAAGGAATTCGTCGCGCTGGCAACGGATGGGGATGTCCAACTCGGCGGCCACGACTGGGACCAGCGTCTCGTTGATTTCGTTTCCGAGGAATTTATTCGCACGTTCGGCCTGGATCCACGTGAGGACCCCAACACGGAGGGTCGACTCTGGCGAGAATGCGAAGACGTCAAGCACACACTGACCGCTCGCAACAAGGCGAACATTGCCTGTGATTACCAGGGTCAATCGCTGCGGATCGAGGTGACACGCGAACAGTTCGAGAGCATGACCCGCGACCTGCTGGATCGAACCGCTTTCACAACTCGCCAGACTCTCCAGGCAGCAGGACTGGAATGGTCCGACATCGATCGCATGCTGTTAGTGGGCGGCTCGACCCGGATGCCGGCAGTTCCCAACATGCTGGAAGAAATCAGCGGCCTGAAGCCTGATGCCTCGATCTCCCCGGACGAGTCCGTTTCTCACGGCGCAGCCCTGCACGCCGGCTTACTACTGGCCACTGCCGCGGGTCAGCAACCGTTGTTTCATATCAAGAACGTGAATTCGCACAGCCTGGGCGTGGTTGCCAAGGACGTGAAAACGGATCGTCTCCGCAACGCGATCCTGATTCCTCGCAACACCCTCTTGCCAATTACTGCTAAACGAGCCTTCAAGACTTCCAAGGGGGGCCAACGATCCATCCTGGTCCAGGTGGTGGAAGGCGAGAGCCAGAACCCGGAAGACTGCAGTTCCATTGGTCGCTGCAGCATCAGTGAGTTACCGCCGGATCTTCCGGAAAACACGGCGATCGAAGTCCGCTTTCGTTATCGGGCCAATGGTCGATTGACGGTCCTGGTGCAGATTGAGAATACGGAAACGAAATTACAACACGAGTTTACGCGGGACAACAGTCTGACACAGGACCAGCTGGATTTATGGCGAAACTATGTCTGTGGAATTCCATCTCCTGAAGCCGCTAGTGAGTAAACCGATTAACAAGCCATGATCCAGGCAGATCATGTAGTTTGATCCGCGCGTGTCCAGTCGTTGTGAATCGTAAGGGCCCATCATGTCTTCCTCCCAACCTCCTGCGAAATTCGAAGACGTACGCATGCGAGGTTTTGCACACCGAACACCGGTGGTGGACGTGATCAAGTGGATTGATGATCAAGTCCAACCGGCAGACAGTGAATTAATAGAACTCGGGTCGGTAGCCGGACGTGTGCTTTCAGAGGCGATCATCAGTTCGGTCCAGGTACCCGCATTTTCCCGGGGCATGATGGATGGATTTGCCATCCAGGCTGCCGACGTGGGCGGCGCTTCGTCTTACAATCCACTGTCACTACAGGTCATCGGCGAGTCCTTACCAGGTAAACCATTTTCCGGGAAGGTGGCAAAGGGACAGGCAGTTCGTATCATGACCGGTGCACCACTCCCCGCTGGCTGCGATACGGTGCTGCCGGTAGAGCTCACGCAGGGCAACGACCCGAACATCCTGGTTCTCGAGCGGGTGGCCCAGGGTAAAAACGTGGGGCAACCTGGCGAAGACATTACCGCAGGAGAAACCGTGCTGGCAGCTGGTCGTTGCCTGAGACCGCAGGACGTGGGTCTGCTGTCCTCCATGGGAATCTCCCGGGTACCGGTGGTCCGGCAAATCCAGGTTCGCATCCTGATCACCGGCGACGAACTGTTACCGGCCGGTTCAGAGCCCCACGGATGTTTGATTGCTGATGCGAATGGGCCCATGCTGAATGCCATGGTCTGCCGGGATGGTGGTATCCCCCAGAACCCGGGAATCGTGGGTGACAATCCGGATGATATCCTGGCGGCACTGCAAACGGACGTCGATGTGATCCTGGTCTCAGGAGGATCCAGCGTGGGACAGGAAGATCATGCTCCACGGCTGGTGGCTGAACAGGGTGAACTGTCGATTCACGGAATCGCCATGCGTCCCAGTAGCCCAACGGGCATGGGGCGCATTGGTCGGCGCCTAGTCTTCCTGTTGCCAGGAAACCCGGTTTCCTGCCTGTGTGCCTACGATTTTTTTGCCGGTCGAGCGATCCGCGCCCTGGCCGGGTATTCTGTCGACTGGCCGTATATCTCGATTCGACGACCGCTGGGCAAGAAACTGGTTTCGGCCATCGGTCGTATAGACTACGCCCGCGTCCGCCTGCACGGTGACCTTGTCGAGCCGGTTTCCATCAGTGGAGCTTCTATTCTAAGTTCGACCACGCGCTCGGATGGATTTGTCATCGTTCCACAGGACAGCGAGGGATTCCCCGCAGGTGCAGAGGTCGAAGTGTTTCTTTATGATTCCGTGATCAGCGGTTCCTGATTCATTGTCCTGGTTGCTGCCAACGCCGGTTAACGCAACCGCCTTACACCCTAATACTTTTCCTGCAGAAAGAGCCATGGCCAAGCAAGAGCAATTCCTGAACGTCGTTGATCGGGATGAAGCAGAGCGTCGCTTCCAGGCCGTCATAGACCTGCAGCCCCTGGCGGTGGAGTGGATACCGCTGGACCAATGTCGGGGGCGCATCCTGGCCGAAGATATTACGGCGGCCGTGGATGTGCCTTCTTTTGACCGTTCCAACTACGATGGATTTGCCGTGCGGGCTGCGGACACCGTGGGAGCCACGGAAGAACGTCCTGTCAGTTTTCAGTTACTGGCCACGGAAATCGCTGCTGGTGTCGTTCCCGATGGCACGATCATGCCGGGCACGGCGATGACCATAGCAACAGGTGGCATGTTACCCCGCGGTGCCAATGCCGTGATCATGATCGAAGACACCGACATTGCTGACGACCAGTCGCTGCTGGTACACCGAGCCATTGCTGCCGGATTCGGCGTTAGTTTTGCCGGTACGGACATCGGGGCCGGTGAGATCCTGCTGCACCGGGGAAACCTGCTGACCAGTCGCGAAACAGGTTCACTGGCGGCAATTGGCTGTTCCAATGTTCCTGTCTGGCGACGGCCACGCGTGGCAATCATTTCGTCCGGAGATGAAATCATCCCACCAGGTGAAACGATGCAACCGGGCCTGGTCTATGATTCCAATGCCCGCATCCTGGCAGATGCCGTTCACGAGGCCGGCGCCGAGGCGGAGTATCTTGGCATCGTGGCGGATAATCTGGATCATTTACGAGCAAAGCTCTCTGAGGCACTGGACTCCTGCGACATGGTGCTGCTGTCCGGGGGGACCAGCAAGGGCGGGGGCGACGTTTCCTACCATGCCGTGGGAGAATTAACCGACCCTGGTATCGTGGTGCACGGGGTCGCACTCAAGCCAGGTAAACCCATATGCCTGGCGGCCAGTCGTGGCAAGCCAGTGGTGATCCTGCCCGGGTTTCCCACCTCGGCTATTTTTACCTTTCATGAATTCGTGGTACCGGTAATCCAGCAGATGGCCGGGTATCGCAGCAGGCAGCCCCGTTCCCTGCCCGCTCGACTCTCGGTAAAAATCAACTCCTCGACCGGTCGAACCGAATACGTCCTGGTAAACCTGGTCGAACGAGTTCACTCTTCGGATACACCGGAAACAGACGTGGAGTACGCTGCCTTTCCGATGGGCAAGGGCTCCGGTTCAGTTACCGCCTTTAGCCGGGCAGACGGTTTTATCACGGTAGATCGACACCAGGAACTGGTAGAGGCGGGTAGCCCCGTCCAGGTGCAACTGATTGGCCAGGATCTAACACCGGCAGACCTGGTTGTGATTGGCAGTCATTGTATCGGCCTGGACTACCTGATGAGCCAACTGCAGGATCGCGGCTACAAGACGAAGATGATGGCTGTCGGATCAAGCGGGGGACTGGAAGCAGCCACCCGGGGAGAGTGTGACCTGGCCGGGATTCATCTCTTCGATTCTGACCGGGGCCTTTACAATGAACCTTTTCTGAACGACAGCACCTGCCTGATTAAAGGTTACCAACGGTCCCAGGGCCTGGTATTCCGGCGGGGAGACTCGCGATTCGAGGGTAAATCGATTGAGGAGTTCATCGAGCAGGCTATCAACAGCGATGCGTGTGTCATGGTCAATCGCAACCAGGGAAGTGGCACGCGTATTCTGATCGATCAACTGCTTGACTCTGCCCAACCGACCGGTTACGCGGTGCAGGCGCGTAACCACAATGCGGTTGCCGCAGCAATCATCCAGGGCCGCGCCGACTGGGGAATGGCCATCGAGAACGTTGTCGATCAAGAGTTACTGGGATTTCTACCCGTGCGACAGGAGCAATACGATTTCGTCGTGAACGTACACCGCCAACAGCGAGCAGCAGTGCTGGCCTTCCGGGCATTGTTGGAAGATCCCCAGATCCGCGATCACCTGCAAACACTGGGGATGTTGATGGACTGACGGCAGCTCGCAGCAGGGTCACGGTTCAACCAGCATCAAGACCTCGCCCCGACCCCCTTCGATCAAGTCACCATGGTAGAGGTCGAACTCGGCACGGTAGAGGTTCTCGGGAACATCGGTGCCAAGATCTGCCAGGCGTCTCAACAGCAATCGCAAAACATCGGGCTGGTAGCGACAGGCATAGCGAAAACTGGGAAGTAATTCCGGACGATGCGATCCCAGGAAAGCGAGCGTCCCGCGGTGCATGCCGGCTCCGTGTCGGATACCGCTTTCACCAAACAGGAAGATCGTCCCGGCCAGCATATTGAATCCAATCAGGTCCCCGCTGTTCCCCCCGATCACCAGCAGTCCTCGTCGCATGCTATGGCCCACTTCATTGCCCACATCACCATCGATCCTGATGGTACCTCCCTTCATGCCCTGTGGGCTACCACGGTAAGCAGAACCAATCAGGTGTCCGGCGCGGCCCGCGACATGGATCATGCCACCCTGCATTTCCGCACCGACCCAGTCACTGGCATCACCGGTTACTTCGATCGATCCTCCTGTCATCTCGCTACCGATATGCCGCCCGGCATCTCCCTCGATCCGGATATGGCCTGCCTGCATTCCGGCGCCAATCCAGTGGACTCCAGTCAGGTTCCCGGACCAGTTAATCTGTTGATCGGTGGGGTCACCGGTCACGTTAAAGAAATCAGCCAACGTGCCCAGCTCATTCCCATGAAATACCGGTAACTTCTCGATCTCGGCCAATGACTTCCCACGCACTTGCGCGGGTATAATCCCTTCCACTTCCAGTGGTACAGTCGCTTGATCCTGATATTGCAATTCTAGGGCCATGAATATTTTACCTCAGTGACCGGGATATCAAGCTGGGAAATGCCTGCGCGGGCCAGTATAACCAAGGGCTGAAACGGACAACACAATTCATCAAAAACAATATTCTCCGGACAAGAAGATGCAAGTTGGCGGAATCGTACTGTGTGGTGGGCATAGTCAGCGAATGGGTTCCTCGAAAGCCCTGTTACCATTTGGTGACGAAACCATGCTGCAACGGGTCCTACGACTGCTGGCACCGGTGGTAAACCCGCTGGTCGTAGTTGCTGCCCGCGATCAGCAACTACCGGATTTACCTTCGGGAGTCGAGATAACCTGGGACGAAGAACCTGATCGTGGTCCGTTACAGGGAATCCATGCCGGGTTACTGGCCCTGCGCGATACCGCAGAAGCCGCTTACATAACAAGCTGCGATGTTCCTTTACTGGTACCCGCATTCGTGGAGACCTTAATTAAATCCCTGGGTCATCACCAGATAGTAGTTCCTGTCGACAGTCGTTTTCATCACCCGCTGGCTGCTGTTTACCGGATCAACCTGTGGTCCCAGGCCAGGCAACTTCTAGAGGCCGACCAGCGGCGACCACTTTTCCTGCTGGAACAGGCTGACACGTTACGGGTTCCCGTGGAACGGTTGCAAGCGGTCGATCCTGATTTATTGACACTGCAAAACATCAATCATCCTCGCGACTACATTGCTGCTCTGGAATCCTGTGGACTGGCGGTTCCTCCTGATTTACTTTCCCGTTGGCATGATCAACTGGATGATTGATCTTCACCTGGCCCGCATTCGATTTGCATGGGGTCATGCAAGTAGTCATCGGTGACGGGATAATTCCTGAAGCGAATGGAATAGTACTGTTCAAACCAGTCCGCGATATCGGTTTCGATCTCTTCATCATAATCCGGGGCCACGTGCAGCGTTTTCCCGAAAACTGATTCTCGAATATCACCATCGTCAACAATCACCTGTCCTGCCTTGATCACGTAGCGGGGCAGTTGAAACATTATTTCCTTGTTCTCGTGGGGTGAGTAAATCGTGATGTCTGCATCGGCACCGGGCCCCAGGTGTCCCTTGTGGTGAAGGCCAAGAATCCGGGCAGGGGCCGCTCGCGTGATAATACAAATCTCGTTGAGCGTGTATTGGCGATCCAGGTCAGCCAGCGAGGAACGTTGTCGCACTCCCGGATGAACAGTCTTCAACACATCCTGTCGATAGGTTCGATCCATCAACAGCCGAATAATCTGGGGATAGGCCTGGAATGATCCACCATTGGGATGATCGGTACTCATCACGACGCGCCAGGGATCTTCCACCATCAAGTACCATTCCAGCCCAATGGCCCACTGCAGGGCATGAATAAGACTCTTGTTCTTGTACTTGATCGGCGCGATACCGCACCCTGACTCTAGTTCTGTATCAGCACTGAACCACTTCGTACCGTAAATGTTGGCGAGATAGTACCCGAGCGGTCCATCACCTGTCATGCTGGTCGTTTCACCAAACATGACCTGGCCCACGTCCACGGTCACGTTGTCATGACTGTTCACGTACTCAACGAGCGGCAGCGTTTTCGAATTGAATGTATCCTCATCGCCTGTCCCACCTCCGTAACTGTGAAACTGGATATGGGTCAGGTGTCCCCGATGGCCCTCGAGGGCTTCCATGGTCTGCATTGTGGTTTCCCAGTTGCCGGGCATACCGAGGTTATTGCAGTGGATATGAACTGGGTGAGGCAGTTGCATGGCCGCGGAGGCCCGAGCCATCTCGCTAATAATCTGTCTTGGTGTGACATTGAAATAATCGACCACTTGATCGATGGTTTGCACGTTCCCTGCCTGGTGATGTTTCCAGACTTCCACGCCCCCGGGATTGACCAGCTTGGGTGCATAGCCCTTGGCGGCGCCTAGTAACCAGCCCATGAAGGCTTGTAACCGCTGGGGCTCCTGGTCCTTGATCGCCTTCATGACGTAGTGGTTGTTTCCCATCAGGACGTAGAATCCCTTGTCGATACAGGGGGTATCCTCGAATTCCTCATGGGCATGGCGTGCTGACAACGGGGGCACGGCCGCATCAAACGCGGTGGTATATCCCAATCCGATATACCGGTAACCGGTAGCAAATGTACTGGGCACACTTCCCATGGTGCCACTGTGCGTGATAGCTGTCCTGGGAACCACTTGATCGTGGCGTTTTTCTTCAGGCCGCATTTTCCGGGCCATGTTGACCTTGGGTCCGGCAATGTGGCAATGCATATCGATACCACCGGGCATGATGACGAACCCGGTGGCATCCAGCGTTTTGGCTGGTTTGGTATGGGGATCGGGCGCCGGCACGATCTTTCCATCCTGGATCCACAGGTCCTGCACTTGACCATCGATGCCATGTAATGGATCGTAGACGTAACCGGATGCGATTTTGAACAGTGTATTGGACATCTTAAAACACTAGAAAGATCTATAGGTTGTGGCTACCGTGTGAAAACAATTCACGCTGCAGGGTATATAAGGAAACAGGATTCGATGGATGACTCAGCTCGTCTGGACATAGCACGCCGACAGATCGTATCGGCGCGACAGTATACGGAAACCCTGCTGGCCGACCTGGATCCCGGCTGCTGGTTTACCCAGCCGGAGGGGGCAAGTACTCACGTGGCCTGGCAAGTAGGACATCTGGCAATGGCACAGTACGGGTTGGTGCTGTTTCGCCAGCGGGGACGACAGTCCGCGGACAGCGACCTGATGTCTTCCCGTTTTCGCAAGACTTTCAGCAGGGGTTCGCAACCTGACCCGACGGCGGACAACAATCCCTCTCCGGAAGAAATCCGGAGAGTATTTCAGCAGGTTCACGAACAGGCACTCGAGGAGTTGAATGCTTACCCGCTGGACCAGCTGGACGATCCCGTGGATGAACCGTACGCGGCCTATGCAACCAAGTATGGGGCCCTGTTGTTTTGTGCTCATCATGAAATGCTGCATGCCGGTCAAATCGGGTTATTGCGACGACTGCTGGGAAATTCACCTATTCGTTGATCACCACGGGGTATTACCAGGCTACTGGTCCTCGGGTCGGAGAGAGGGCCTAATCACCGTGGGTTCCAGGTTACCGTGGAGAATTTCCTTCACGTGTTTTTCAATTCCCGACAGGATCTCGAAATCGCTGGGATGAGGCGATTCGAATGCGGGCCGCAGTGGAATCGGCACATCGTCCATGCGATAAACGGTGCCTGGTACATTGATCCCATAGGTAGCAACGTTAAACGCCACGACGGCCTGCCGGGTCGTGGGGGTGTCTTTTGGATCCAGTGCCACGTAGGGAATCGTCTTGAGGTGCTCGCGGGCAGGTTGACTAAAATTGGCCATGGGATCACTGGCCACGATCATCGCTGCATCGGCTTCTCCCCGTGCCAGCACATCGGAAGCCGTGTATTCTCCCGGGTTAAATCGCGGGTAACCTCGAGCCAGGTTTACACCAAAGGGAAATCCGGTTCGCCAGGCGACGACGTTGTCGGCCCCGGTCACGTTTCCGTGTCCCCGGTTGGGCTTGCAGACAAAGCGGGTATAGCGATTCATGTCACGTGTCAGAGCCAGCAGCGCTTCGCTGTTGGCATGTTTTCCCCGGGTCATGGTCAGCCCCATGCCGAAAAAGATGACGCCAAAGCGTGCCGCCTTCATCCGGTCCATGAGGTTCTGCCAGACTGTCAGCGGTTGACCGGTGTCTTCTTCCACGCGATCGGCATCGAGTTCGATTCCCTGGGCCAGTGCCCTGAGTGTCCAGAGCGCCTCGAAATCCTTCCGTGGTTTTACCTGGATAAACAGGTCAGCTGCCTTGGCGGATTTCGTTCTACGGACATCAACAACCACGCAGGTACGATCCTTGCGCCCGTTGGGAACAAACATCCCCTTGGGCATCAGGCTATATTTCGTGAAGTGGCGAGGATGACTTTCTGCCGGGTTTGAACCCCAGAAAATAATCAGGTCACCTCGGTTACGGACTTCCCCCAGGGAACAGGTCACTTCACCCACTCCCTGGAAAGCCATACCGGACGGTCCATGGCAGACACTGGTGGTGGTATCGACATTGGCACCGATCCAGTCTGCAATGCCGACGGCCACCCGCTGGGATTCCGAGGTCGTATCACTTAATCCATAAATGAGCGGGTAACGCGACTGGGCAAGGATACGAGCGGCCTCACGGATCCCGTCTTCCACTTCCGCTGGTTTACCGTGGATCAGGCAAGAGGGACGGTCGTCAATCTCGTGGTTAAAAAACCATGCCTTACCCAGCACACAGGCTCGTTTTGCCTCCACGATGCGATTGCCATCTACCGTCAGGTCGATGTCATCACAGACACATCCACAGAACGTGCAGGTAGCATCTTTAACAATCTTGAGAGGCGATTTCGTCGCATCGGGGGAGACCGTTGCCATGGTAAGCACTCATCATTTTTGCGTGCGGCAACCTTCTCGTTAATGGAACGCTCAACATGGACGGAAACGCCTGCCGAGCTTGCACTGCTTCAGTAACGACGGGAGGAATGAAAATCCTCCAGTTCTCTGGCCAGGTTCTCGAATAACCGATTACGTGACCAACTCTAATTGTACATCCAAACCTTTGCTGGTGGGCATCCCAGATCCATGAGTATCTCCACCCATCAGGCGACTGGAAATATCACCGTAAGCGATAAAGAGCAACCCCGCAGGCAATTCTCCAGCTTTTGCAGGCATAATCGCTACTTCTACCTGCCCATGCTCACTCGTTAATCGCACCCGATTTCCCGCCTGCAAGCTTAATCGTTCCATATCTTCTGGAGCCACGATCAGTGTGGTGATCTCACTCTGGTAGGTATCTCCGAATTTTCCCTCGCTAATCCCCACCCCCTGCTTACTCGTACGCCCGGGAATTAAGATAAACATATCTGACACGATCATGAACCATCCTGTTTGCTGTACGAGACCGGAGGCGATAACCCGTTATGCATTATCCTCTTCTGTCCATTTCGGCACCTGCCCGGACTGCACTTCACCCCTTTCCCAGTTTCCTGCTCCCTGCTGGTAAGCTGGCGTCTTCTGGGGGTTTGCATCAAGGATTCTGTGCTGCTGAATGATCAATTCCCAGTCGCTGGAGATGGTCCTCCTGGATCCAGCCATCATCAGACCATCCCCGGTGTCGATAATAGGCCCGGACCGATTCCTGTAAATCGGTTCGGGACATTCGTGCCCGCTCATCATCTGCCAGCGATTCGGTAAAGAACCTGTCCGGAAGGGTGTCTTCTGCGGGTTGCCAGCCGGCCCTGATATTAAACCATTTCTTGGCACTGACGATGCGCTGGGCAGTCTCTTCCAATTCCTCGGCAGTGACCTTCCAGCCGGTCACCATTTCCAACATTTCTGCGGATTCCTGGTAAAAGTTTTTGAAGACGCCTCGCAGGAACTTGCAGAGAATCAATGAATCCATGATCGCGGCACGATTTTCTGTTTCCGCAGCTCCCGTGGCAGCAGCGGGTTGGAGGTGGTGCCGCTGTGATCCTTCTGCGATATCAATTTCGTAGGCGCTACTACGGTTGTGATCTGCGCCCCGGGACGCCACGGCGAATCCCAATCCCATGGTCTGCAGGGCACGGGGTTCGTAGCCAGGAATTTCCAGTCCCTTGACCTGGGGGGCAAAACGGATGGTGTCATGACCGATTTCTGCTGCCAGCCGGCGACTGCCTTCGGCCAGCAGATCGCCCACGTCTTGCCGCTGGCCGATCCATGTAATGGCCTTCAATAGTGCTTCACCATCACCGAACTGCAACCAGGGAACATCCCAGAAGCCGCGTTCCACGCACTCCATTGCGAATGCAATGGTACCTCCTGCACTGATCGTATCCAGTCCGAGTTCATTACAGAGCCGGGAGGCTTTCAACACGTAGTCGGCATCACCAATGCCACAAAGGGATCCCAGGGCAAACAGGTTTTCATATTCCAATCGTGTCCCTTGATGTTTCTCACCTGGCGCAGATTCCTTCGTGGACAGCCCATAAATATGTTCGCATCCAATCGTACAGGCTGCACAGGAGGCACGGGTTTTATCCCGTGTCATGTTCATTTTTTCCGGGGATAACTCCACGGCCTGGTCGAAGCTGCCCTGTTGAAAATTCCGCGTAGGCAAGGCGTTCAAACGATTCAACAACAGCAGGTTAGCGGCCGTCCCCAGTTCTCGGTATTTCGCCGTGGCTGGCCCAAACGACTTCTCCGACAGTTCCTTGGCTCGAGCTACCAGTTGCTTGGGGTGCGACCAGTTGGATCGCCGGGTTCCCCGGACCAGCACGGCCTTGATGTTCTTGGATCCCAGTACAGCACCACTACCACCTCGACCTGCATGTCGGCCATCGTGTGAAATCGTGGCGTAGCGCACCTGGTTTTCACCAGCCGGTCCAATCACGGCTGCCTGGTACTCTGGTCCATAGCGCTGCCTCAACAACTGCTCGGTATCCGGACAAGAACATCCCCACAAGTCATCAACCGGTTCCACACGGACCTGGTCATCCGTGATCAACACGACCGATGGACGCGCTGCCTTGCCGGTAATCAGGATCGCATCGTAACCTGTTTTTTTCCCTTCCAATGCAAATCGACTGCTGGCCAACGAATCATTCAGGCGATTCGTCAACGGACTCTTGCTGACCACGGCGAACTTGGCCGACGTGGTCAGCGGACTACCAACAAGCGGACTGAAGACAAAGGCCAGAACTGCCTCGGCAGCCAACGGATCGATTTCAGCCGCATTTTCTCGCAGCAGCAGGTAGGTACCCAGGCCACTGCCCCCCAGGAACTTGCGCAGGTCCTGATCATCAATGGGCTCGGACCGGGATACAGCAGAGCTCACGTCGATCCGCAAATACCGGCCATGATTGCCATAGGCAGGTTCGGGGGTGGCTCCTGCGGTCATGAGTTACCGTTCTGGATTACTGGATATTGCATGGTTCACCCTCCGGCATCTGCAGAAAAAAGCAGCAGTGATTGACCTGGCAACACCAGGGCCTGGGAATCGGTAACAAACGTCTCCCCATCGATACTGGCTAAATATTCCATTTTCAAATCTCCCTGGTCGAAACACGCGTCGGCCAAGCCCGGAGACTGCCGGGTCAATTCCGCAAAAACATCTCGCAACCGAATTCCTTCCGGACCTGCTGTTACCGACATCAAGTCGGTACCTGCTCGCTGGCGAGGAATCCCGTACAACTCAACGCGTATCGTCATGGGATCGGTAATGAGCAACCTCCACGGTCGGCGAGACCAGGGTCAATCGCCAGACCCACTTGCCTTGACTGCCCAGATGTTGCGGTACCGCATCGGGCTGCCATGGTTTTGCAGGTAGATCGGTCCAGCTACCGGGCCTGGCTTGGAAGGTGCAGCGGTGGTGGAACGGTTACCGGGCAATTCAACATCATTATGAATCACGACCCCATTATGTCGCACCGTGATCTTGGGATGCTTCGTCAGCTTGCCTTCGGCATCGAATCTTGCCGCCGTGTACTGGATGTCATAGGTTTGCCATTGCAGTGGCGGATAACACATATTCACGTCAGGATCTTTCACGCTGTAGAGTCCGCCACATTCGTTCTGTTTCCCGGCCAGACCAAAAGAATCAAGCATTTGCACCTCGTATCGTCCCTGCACGTAAAGACCGCTGTTACCCCGGCCCTGGCCACGATCTTCAGGCTGATAAGGTAAGCGAAATTCGATATGCAATTGGTGATCTTGAAAGGTCTCGGTACTGGTGGTTCCTTCCATGAGCAGCTTGTCGGTCGTCATGCGACCATTTTTCCAGCCGTTTACATTCGAACCATCAAACAATACCGTGGCTCCCTTGGGTGGTTTTTTTCCCAGGGTCGAACTGGTTCGAACCAGCCGCTTCAAGACCCCCATCGGCTGGTTGTCGGAATCCGTGATATGCATCTTGCCTGCCTTCACAATGCCGGTACCCTTCTTGGCCTTGAAGACCACCTGGCCATTCTCGAGGGGTGCATTGATCCGTTCGAGATCCTTTTTCTGATCCCAACCATCACCCGGCAGTCCTCCCTCGTAAATGACGGCCTGGAATTTTCCCTGGCCCTGGGCAATCACCTGAACACCTAGCTTTGTCTTGTCTCCATCAGCCTCGAGCATTCCGCTATATTCGCCCTGGATGGCATAATCTTTATCAACCTTGGACGGCTCAGAGATCTTGGGGCCTTTAGCCTGGGCCCAGGACGCGGCCAGGACGATTGTTATTGCCAGGCTAAGTATTTTCTGGATTCTCGTGTTCATCAGGTAATTCCTTCTCTTGATTGCGTCGTAACCATCCGAAACTCCCGGAAAGTTCAACCGCAGAAACCATTCGTTTTCAAGGGCCCCGAAAGGCCACTTCCTTTGATCCTCTTATTGTTAGTCGCCGCATCCCGCAATGCAACCGGCTACCGAGCAAGATACTTTTTATTGATTCTACGCTACAATGATGGCAAGTCGTTCAAACCGTCTTTCCGGGAACCGTCTCAATACGGGAATGCAACGTGTTAACTCCTCGTCATCCTGTTATCCTGGCCGTCATGGCAATGCTGTTGCTGGTCGGCGGATGCAATAAATCCGGAACCAAGCCTCGTGGCGTGAACAAACCTGGCACCAGCAAGAAGCAGCAGGTTTCACGCAATCGCCCACCTCGAAGCTCTATCAAGCGGAAGTCTCGATCTTCTTTCGCCGCTGGTTACCAACCCACGCACCAGGGTATTTACCTGCCAGAAACCATGAAAATCATTTCCCTGATCGATGACTCGGTCACATTTGGTCCCACCCTGGTGATCTGGTTGCTGGATCGCTCACGCAGTTCCAGCCCCTTGATAGACAATGTTACCGGGCACCTGAGCGATTACTACCTTGATCCGAGAACCCGGGCCGGAGATCCTGCCCAGGGAGATCAATTATTGAGTACCGTGGTTACATTCGGCAAAACCACGGACTACCTGCTGCCCTCACCGACTGGTGTCGGGACCGAGGTGGCTGCGGCAATGCAATCCATTTCCATCGATCCTTCCGGTCGAGAAAACGGGTTCTCGGCTGTCCAGGATGTTATTGACCGCTACCTCGATTTTCGCACGAAGAAGCGTCGTGAAGTAATCGTGATTGTCGTGACTGATGAAGCGGGTGATGACCAGCAACAGGTTGATCCGTTGATCAAGAACCTCGTCAAGTACGCGATTCCGATCTACGTCATTGGCACGCCAGCACCCCTGGGGAGAAACGCGGTCATTCATCCCAGCACCGAAGCGCCACTCGATTTCAAATCGGATGGGACCTGGGAACCAATTCTCCAGGGCCCCGAGTCTCGATATTCAGAACGAATCGTTCTCGATCGCTGGGGCAGCAGTTTTGGATGGGACCGGGTCCATAGTGGCTTTGGGCCATTCGCCTGGGAATACCTGTCCAGGGCCACGGGTGGCTCTTACCTGGTTGTTAAACTGGCTGGCTATAGCCCGGAAATGTTACGTGGTCCATTTGGTCGCACGGGATCCTCCTTGATTGGCTCGTACGATGCGGCCTTAATGCAACGTTACGCGCCGGATTACGGAACTGAAACTCGCTACCAGGAAATCCTGGACCAGAACGCAGCCTGTCATGCCCTTCATGAAGCGGCCCAGCTGGGTCGTCGCCGGATCCTGACAAACCCGGTAACGGAATTTGCCTACAAGAGCGAAGCGCAGTTAAACAGGGATGTCACGAAGGCTCAACTGGCCGCAGCCCGACTGGAGCCGGAAATCGATACGCTCTATCAAATCCTCAAGAAAGGCGAAACGGATCGAGCGCGCCTCACGCTCCCCCGCTGGCAAGCAGGTTACGACCTGGCCATGGGTCGAGCGATTGCAGCGAAGGTTCGTATCGACGGCTATAACGCCATCCTGGCTGTTCTCAAGCGCGGTCGCCGCTTTGAACAAGAAACCAGCACTCATTGGATGCTGGAACCCGCTAACACGATTGATGCGGGGAGCACGTTGAAAAAGCTTTCCGAGCGAGCACAAACGTACCTCCAGCGGGTCATGAAAGACCATGCAGGTACCCCCTGGGCAAAACTGGCTGACCAGGAATTACAGACGCCCGTCGGATGGAAATGGACGGAGCGTTAAGGCTCCGTGCCAGGTTGCTGGCATGTTGCCTGTTCCAGTTGCTCGATACGTGCCCGCAGTCGGCTGACCTCGGCCTGCACTTCGGCCAGTTCTACCTGTAGCTCACTGTGCATATCCAGCGTCACATCGGGCCTGGGCGGAGCAATTTGCACGGTTTGCGGAGTGCGTTCTGGCTGGGCAATCGGTTGAGCCGCAATTCCCTGGAACTGATCCTTGATTTCCGTTTGTTCCACTTCCTGGTAGAGTCCGTGCGTGACAACCTGGCCCCGTCCAACCGGGGTCAACGAGATCACAAGCCCCCGTTCCTGCAAAGAAACGAGCAGGGGCTGGAGAACGGACAGGTCAGCTATGGGTTCCATGCGGGCTGCCCGGCCGCGTAATTC
Source organism: Pirellulaceae bacterium (assembly GCA_046583055.1). GTDB lineage: Bacteria > Planctomycetota > Planctomycetia > Pirellulales > Pirellulaceae > JAZADA01. The sequence goes on from JAYGDH010000028.1 coordinate 18,186, forward strand.
ACCCGCGGTCTGTTCTCCGCGCAATAGCAGTTCAACCATGACCGCCATTTCCTGCTTGTCGACCCCCAGCCAGTCATAGGCATCGTGACGATACTTGGGAACACGCCCACTACCCCATATTTCCGTAACAACTCCCAGTTCTCGCAGTTCCTCGAGACCTTCTTCCACCTCATGGGTTTCACATTCCATTTTTGGCTGTCGATTACTTTTCTGGTTGCAGCCATTCGTGAGGGCATTGAGGGTCAGCGGGTAGGCATCCGGCGTGGTCTTGGCTTTTTCCACCAGCACACCCAGCACGCGCCGCTGGATAGCGGTAAGTGGTTTCCAACGCGGATCAGCCGGCACCTGTTCGGTTGTCTCTGCATTCATGATATCTCCATCTCCTGCGATGATCGTATGACGGCATCGTAGAGGGTCCACGCCACGGGATCAATGCTCGTGGCTGGCATGGACATTGCTGGCCAGGAATCTGACCTCGTGGTAACATAGGATTGCTCGCAATCATCCTAGTCAGCTGGAGAAAAATCCATGACGTTTGCTCACCTGACCATGGCAACCCGAGACGTGGCAGCCACGGTAGCCTTCCTCACCAAAACGCTGGGATGGGAACCGCTGACACGTCCTGGCAACATTGACATGAAAGGGGCCTGGTTACAGATGGGGCCTGGCCAGGAAATCCATTTGCTGGAAATTGCAGATTTTGAACCATCTGCTCACGAGGCAGAATTTGGCCGCCATATCGCTATTTTTCATGCCGGGACCGATTTTCCCCAGCTCAAGCAACGGTTGGCGGAGAACGGTGCTGAATTAATTGATCCCCAGCGCGAGACCCCGTTCGAACGCTTTTTTTTCCGCGATCCGAATGGTTATATTTTCGAGGTCATTGACGAGCAGGGCTACCTGGCCTGTGCGAACTAGGGCGTTGCCAGGTGATCCAGCTGCGGTAGTATTTCAGCGATCACCTGCTGAACATGGCTCCCAGCAGCCTCGGCCGCTGCCACGACTTCCTCCCCACTAACCGTTTCCAACACATCCGGGGCAGCAACATTGGTAATGATCGACAGGGCCAGTATGCGCAGTTGCAGATGGGTCGCCATGATCGCTTCTGGGACTGTCGACATTCCCACGGCATCAGCTCCGATCGTCCGGAGCATTCGATATTCAGCGCGTGTTTCATAGGTTGGCCCGGTGAGAGCCACGTACGTGCCGGCATGTGCCCTCGCACCAATTCGGCGAGCAGCGGCCAGTGCCGCGGCGCGAACCTCCGGAT
>JAYGDH010000087.1:0-3874 GCA_046583055.1 Pirellulaceae bacterium
ATCGATTTGACACTGACGGCCAGGGGTAGGTTCTCGCCAGCGCGTCGGACGTGCAGGTCATTAGCATCAATGGTGGCACGCTGCAGCAGTTGATTGTCGCGATAACGGACTGTCAGAGGATGCGTCTCAGTCGGTGCGGTGACGTTGCCTGGAGCATCGAGCGTAACGCGGGGGGCGTAGGTGTCGACGGTGAGGGCGCCCAGGACATTGAGGCGACCACCCGTTCCGACTTTGCCGGTGAGTGCTGGTATGTGATCTACACCGGCCAGGATGGCGCTGCGAACTTCGGCAACGGTCGCGTCGGGTAGGTGTGACCAGAGCAGCGCAGCAGTTCCGGCAACATGGGGCACCGCCATGCTGGTACCGCTGTCGTAACCAAAAGCTTCCTGGTTCAGAGGGTACGTGCTGTAGACGTTGGAACCGGGGGCCGCGAGGTCGACCGTATCAGGACCATAGTGGCTGAAGCGAGCCAGGAAATCGTGTTGCTGGGAGGCGGCGACCGTGATCATGTTGTTCACGTCGTAGGCGGGCGGATAACTGGGAGCATGGTCAATATTACGCCCGGAAATCGCTCCGTTGCCGGCCGCGGCCACGAAGAGGATATCCGCCGCGCTCGAGGCCTGGACGGCTTCATAAAGCGATACGCTGGTGTGATCCGTGTTCCAACTGTTGTTCGAAACCTTCACGTTCACGTCATATTCGGTGCGCATCATGGTGGCATAGTTAATGGCCCGAATGGCATCGGACGTGTAGCCGGCGTTCCCTTCGCCGAGGAACTTGAGGGGCATCAGCGAGGTTTGCCAGGCGATACCGGCAATACCGAGGTTGTTATTACCTACGGCACCGATGATGCCGGCAACGTGGGTTCCGTGCCCGACGTCGTCCATGGGGTCAGCGACGTTATTGCGAAAGTCCCAGCCGTGAACGTCATCGACAAAGCCATTGTTGTCGTCGTCGACCAGGTTACCTGGGATTTCCCCCGGGTTAGTCCAGATGTTAGCTGCCAAGTCAGGATGGTTGTAGTCGATTCCGGAATCGATGACCGCTACGACCACGTCCCGACTGCCGGTCTCGACGTGCCAGGCTTCCGGGGCGTCGATGTCGGCATCAATCACACCACCCGCCTGGCCGGTGTTGTGCATGCCGAAGAGGCGGTCGTTCCAATCGTTGGGAAAAGTCTGGGGAGGATCGGTGTCCTGGCCCAGCATGATGACGTCCGGCTCAAAGTGCCGCACGAGCGGGTTGTTCTCCAGGAAGTGAATTGCCTCGCCTGTGGGCGTGCAGTCGGCGGAGATATAGATCTGGCCGGGTAGGCCCAGTCCATAGAGTACTTCCAGTTCCGTGCCGGAGAACAGGGCCGTGGTTTCGCTGGGCTGCGGATAGGAGTCGATGGCGTCCTGGGTAAGCTGGACAATCCAGCGACTGGTGTCTTCGAAAGATGTCGGGCTTGCCTGGGAGGTACCGGAAGCGGCGAAGATGTGGCCGGCTGGGCGTTGGCTTACGTCTGACAGGTCGGCAACCGTTTGAAACCAGGTAGAGCCCGGTGTGTGGTCGTTGGTCAGCGGCGTGGCACTGAGCAGTCGCCGCTCTTCGAGGTGTTCCAGGCCCTGGGAAGCATCGCGGAAAAAGGAATGCCGGAGGAACTGTTGGCGCGCGCGCCTGGCACGTAAAAGTCGTTTCTTCATGGAACTGTGGATTGGGTTGAAACAGTGACGGAAAAAATTATAGATAAATGCTGATTAGATGGGTTCCATGATAGCCCTTTGGACCCGAAAAATAAAGGAAAAACAGCGATGTTTGGCGTGTCGGCTGGCGCTGCGGACGGACGATAGCGTTGCGAAAGCAAGGTGGCGCGGGGATAATGGAGTTTCCGATGCGACCTTTCACTCACCCCTGGGGCCCCCCGATCGAGGCAGAATTGACTCACATGGCTTATTTGCGAGTTCTTACCACAGTGGTCATCAGTGGCCTGATCTTCATCCAGAGCACCATTTGTGGAGCCGAGGCTGCAAACAAAACCTGGCCGCAGGCAGGCGGCCCGTCCGGCCAATGGATCGTCAAGGAGGGAACGGCACCGGTGTCATGGAGTGTGACGCAGGGGCGCAACGTCGCCTGGCGAACCTCCTTGCCCGAGGGAGGCCAGAGCACCGTTGTCGTTTGGAACGACCGCTTGTTCGTCACGACGAACGCTCCCTGGCCAAAAGATTCAGAAAAGAAGGCGAATGGTCGCGACGTAGTCGGCTACTGCCTAAACGCCCTCAACGGAAAAATTCTCTGGTCGGTTAAGCTGCCCGGCATACGCGATATGAAGTACGCCGGTATTTTCAGCGACTCCACCTCACCCTCCCCGCTTACCGACGGAAAACACATCTGGTTCTTTAATGCCAGTGGTTACATGGGTTGCTGGGATTTCCAGGGCAAGGCCGTCTGGACCAGAGCCTGGCAGCCACGACAACGACACCACTCGCGGCAGTTTGAACCTTACCTGGTCGGCGATACGATCCTGAACGTGGAGGTCCTGGATAAGGTGGCAGCGCGTAATACGGCCATGCACAAGGATTTGCCGACGGGCGTGGAACCTCGAAAGCTTTGGACGTACCTGCACGGTATCGATAAGCATACCGGGAAGATCAAATGGGTCGCTGAAGCGGGCACGGCAATCCATAACACGCCCGCGGTCGGAATTACCGCGGCGGGCCTGCCAGCGGTCCTGCATGGCCGGGGCGGGGGGCATGCGCCGCCCGAGAAACCGTACGGTTGGTCGCTCACTAGCCTCGCTCCGGGCGAGGAAGGGAAGACCGTCTGGGACGTGGAGATACCGGGCGCGGGATCTCACGCGACCTCGCAATGGAATGCCGACGTGGCCTGCTGGTTCCATGGCGCGGACCACTTCGTCGTTGATGCGGTGAAAGGCGTTGTGTTACGCCAGCAGAACATTGAGAAGGAAGTGACGGTGACCCGGTTCGATGTCGAATCGCAGCGCTACGTGACAGAGCCCAACCAGTCGGTCCAGGTTGGCAAAAAGGGTGAACGCGGTACACGGATTACGAACCAGGCCAACCTCCTCTATGGCCGCCATCACTACTTCCTCAGTTGGAAGGGTCATTTGATTGGCCGCGTAAACACAGAATCTGGCAAGGTGGAATACCTGCAGGTGCCGTCACTGGTGGATCGTCGGGGGGCCAAAGAAGAGCGGGTGTGGGGCAAGGCACCGCCCAATGACACGCGTAACTCGCGGGGCGTCAATATCGGAGCGGTCGATAAGCGTTCCAAGGGGGATGGTTGGGGACACGTTTCAGCGGCAAGTCCGATCGTGATTGGTTCAAGAATTTATTTCCCCACGATGTTGGGGATGGTCTACGTGCTGGACACGCGCGCGGAGGTGTGGGACGGAAAGGCGCTGTTGGCCATTAACGACATGGGGCCAGCGACGCAAACATGGAGCCTGGCGTCACTTAGCGTAGCGCACGGCCGGATCTACCATCGCACCATGAAAGAAGTGATCTGCATTGGTCAGCCGTTTACGAAAAGTGGCGGCCGCTGATTCCGCCTGCGGTGTGCTGGGATTACCATTGGCATTTGGACCGTGTTTTGCCGAGAATAGGAAACATGGAAACAAGTGGTTTACAACATCCGCCGGGTCACCTGAATCGCCGCGATGCGCTGCAGGTGGGAGGCACGAGCGCGCTGGGAATGACTGTCAGCGGGTTGCTCGCTCGACAGGCGGGCGCCAATGAATTGACCGGGCAAGGTCCCTCTTTTGGCAAGGCGAAATCGGTCATTGTGCTGTTTCTGTTGGGAGGTCCACCGCAACATGAGACCTGGGATCCAAAGCCGAACGCTCCGGAAAACATACGAGGTGATTTGAAACCGA
>JAYGDH010000178.1:0-2589 GCA_046583055.1 Pirellulaceae bacterium
CGAGGTGGCAGGTGGTTAACGCGCGGTGATGGCTAAACACATCCGAGATCGGCTCATTACGGGCTGCAACCGCTTCGAAAAAGTTGGCCACATGGTCGGTCAACTCACGATTCTTGTATACCTTTTCAAGTGCACCATCTGGCAGTGGATTGGACCCCAGATCCTCGACTGCTTTGCCGACGAGTTTACCTCGGTTCACAAAGATCCGACCTTTTGTCCCTTCGAACAGGATACCGTTGTCCGTGTCGTGGCGCATCGTAAGTTCCACTCCGTCGTCGTAAACAGCCTTGATATTGAATTTCGTAGCCGTATTGTATTGGTTAGCAGCGGTTGGATACCCGTCTCGAAACGAAACGGGATGCTCAACCATGACAGGATCGATCAGGACGGGTCCCGCGATTGTTTTGTCCATGGCCCAGGTGGCAATGTCGACGTGGTGGGCGCCCCAGTCTGTCAGCTTGCCCCCCGAATATTCGTACCACCACCGGAACTCGTAATGTGTTCGCGACCACGACTTGATGATATTGGTAGCACCTGGTTTAAAATGAAACTTCGCCTGGGGCGCTGGACCTAGCCACCGATCCCAATCAAAATACGCTGGCGGTTTGGCCACCGCCAGCTCTGGGCTTGCAGGAGCTCCGCCGATCCCACACTGCACGCGCTGCAGCTTGCCAATCCGACCGTCACGGATCATGGCGATTGCCTTGATGAACTGCCGCCCACTCCGTTGCTGCGTGCCGACCTGGAATACAGCGCCTGTTTTCTTACACACCTTGCAAACCAACTGGCCTTCCTCGATCGTGAGGGTCATGGGCTTTTCACAATAGACGTCTTTGCCTGCCAACATGGCCTCGATGGCAACCTTGGCGTGCCAGTGATCCGGCGTGCTAATATGGACAACGTCGATTTTCGGATCATCGATAATCTTTCGATAATCGCCAGTCCCCTCGGGAGCGCGTCCCAGCCACCCCTTAACGATATCCTTGGCCCGCGAGAGACGATTGGCGTCGACATCACAAACCGAGACGATATCGCCAAACCTGGGAAACTGCTTGCCCACGCCATAGCGGCCATCGGCAACAAAAACACGCTTGTCCCAGCGGATACCACAACCGACCACGCCGATACGTGGCCGTGCATTGGCACTCTCGAAGCCAAGGGCACGGGGAACAGCGCCTGGACAAAGCGATGCAGCAGCCAAGCCGAGCGAGGCCTTCATCACGCCACGCCGACTGACTTGCGAACGACTCTTCATCATGACAAATAGTTCCTATTCAACAGTGGGAAGCCATGGTTAAAGTTCGATCTCGTAGCCCTTGCGACGATCTCTCTTCAGCAACGCACTGGCCGCGGCATCGCCCTTGATCGTTTGTGAAGCGGCATCCCATTCAATTTGCCGATTCAAACGAATCGCGATGTTACTCAAGTGACACGTGTTGATCGCCGCGACATGCGTCCAGACGTCAGAAGCAGGTTTCTTGCGACTGGCGATACAGTAAAAAAAGTTATTCACGTGCTCTACGACCGGCCCACCGTAAATATCTTCCAGCCAGTCGCCTGGCAGCGGATTGCTGGCAAGATCCTCGATCGGTTTGCCGGCGATGGTGCCGCGGTTAACGAAGATCCGACCCTTCGTCCCCTCAACCAGGATTCCATTGCGACCCTCGCTGGTAATTTCCATGAGCACGCCGCCGCGGAAATTCACGTGCACCGTGAAGCGGTGTGGAGCATTGTAACGATCGTCAAGAGTTGGATACCCATTCTCATCAAAAGGAACCCTGGCTTCGACCATGACCGGCTTGATTGTCGTGGGGCCCTGGCCCGGCCCGCATTGGTCGATAATCCACTGGGCGATGTCAACATGATGGGCGCCCCAATCAGTCATTTTGCCACCGCTGTACTGTAGCCACCAACGAAATTCCTTGTGACAGTTTGAGGCATCGATGCTTCCGTCGCCCAGCGTGCGGACCAGCGTCTGACCAGCCTTCCCATTTTTCAGGGATCGGTAAGGCACGTCTTCGGTAGGGCCTTTCCAGCGATCCCAGTTCAGTGTTTTCGGTGGAGCAACCTCGGGAAGCGGCTTACTGAAGGGATTATGGTTCAAACCAACGGTAACCTTCTTGATTTTCCCAAGTCGCCCCGAGTGAGCTATAGCGACTGCCTGCAGAAATCGTTCGTCGGATCGCTGCTGTGTGCCAACCTGGATGATCCGATCCGTTTCTTTCGCAACCTTGGAAATGATGCGTCCTTCCTCGACAGTCAGGGTAAGCGGCTTTTCGCAGTAGACATCTTTTCCTGACTTCAGCCCTTCGGCGGAGATCTTCACATGCCAGTGATCCACAGTGCCGCAGATAATAGCGTCGATGTCATTACGGTCAATAATCGCACGATAGTCTTCATACACGTCGATCCTGACTTCTTTACCCTTTGCTGCCGTTCGTCTCGTGTAGGCCGCCTTGGCATATGCGGAGTGTGACGTGTCGACATCGCACACGGCGACAATATCGCCATGGTTAAGTGCCCGTCGGCCATCGCCCGTACCCTGACCACCGCAGCCAATCACCGCAAATTTCGGCCGTTCATTTGGCG
>JAYGDH010000328.1:0-2100 GCA_046583055.1 Pirellulaceae bacterium
CGAGGTGCTGGCTCATAATTTTCGAAATAACTACGAGGTGACGGTCGACTCCTTTGGGACCCTGTGGCAGTCGGATAATGATGACGACGGAAATAAAGCAGTTCGCATCAACTATGTGATGGAACATGGCAATTATGGCTACCGTGACGAGAGAACCGGTGCTGGCTGGAAATCAAAACGTACCGGAATGCACGATGAGGTACCCTTGAGACATTGGCACCTGAGGGACCCGGGCGTCGTTCCGAACCTGCTGCAAACAGGAGCGGGATCACCTACGGGAATCACGGTTTACGAGGGGCGGCTATTGCCCAAGGTGTTTTGGGACCAGGTTATCCATTGTGATGCCGGCCCGAATGTTACACGTGCGTATCCGGTGACGCGACAGGGTGCCGGCTACGCGGCAACGATTACTAACGTATTACATGGTGCGCGCGATAATTGGTTCCGGCCGGCGGACGTTTGCGTCGCGCCGGATGGTTCGCTCTTCGTGTCCGACTGGTATGATCCTGGCGTTGGCGGGCACCGCCAGGGGGATATCGATCGTGGGCGATTGTTCCGCGTGGCCCCTGACGGCTCAAAGTACGCTAGCCCAAAGTTCGATTTTACCACTCCTAAAGGAGCAGTATCCGCACTTACCAACCCCGCATTGTCAGTTCGCTACATGGCCTGGACCGCGCTTGAGGCCATGGATGCCAAGGCGGAAAACGACCTCGGGCAATTGGCTCAAGCGAAGAATCCCAGGCACCGGGCGCGGGCGCTTTGGCTGCTGGCTCGGATCGAGGGCAAAGCGTCGCATTATATTCAACAAGCGGCGGCCGACACGGATGTGGATATCCGAGTGGCGTCCATTCGAATAGCGCGTTCGCTGAAACAGGATACGATCCCGCTGCTCAAGCAATTGGTTAAAGACCCCTCTCCGCAAGTACGCAGGGAATGTGCTATCGCCTTGCGTGGACATGCGTCAGATGCCGCACCTGCCCTCTGGGCGACGTTGGCCCAGCAACATGATGGCCAGGACCGATGGTATCTCGAGGCACTGGGCATTGGCGCCGCAGGACAGTGGGACGCATATTTTGGAGCCTGGTTACAAAACGCCGGCTCTAACTGGTCGACGCCGACGGGCAGGGATATTATCTGGCGGAGCCGCGCCAAGGCGACACCTCGATATCTTGCTAAGATTTTGCTTGATAAAAACACCCCGGCCAAGAGCCACGCCCGCTACCTGAGGGCATTTGATTTCCTCTCTGGCCCTGAAAAAGACCAGGCATTAAAGACGATCCTGGGGTTCTAATGTCCTGCCATAAAGCGGCCTGCTTCTAACGAGAGGCGTTCCGAGTCTTGAATTGGAGAGATTGGTTGATGACGCGTCGGGTTCCTATCCGTGGGCAGATCTCGAAGTTGCTAATTGGCCTCTGTCTTGTCCCCGTATTCTTTACCTGGTCCGCGGTTGGGCAAGAGACGGCGAACGATTCCGCGCAGGCTAATCGGGATCGCCTGGTCGTTGAAACGCTGCTGCGACTGGAGGGCTATGACCTCGAATCCAACGCCAGGGCCAAGTCGGCTGTCCTCCGTCATTTGAAACGGCAACAGGGTAAAGCTGAGTATGTAAAACTGGCGAGACATTTCCAACTGAAAGAAACCGTGCCCGGTTTGGTGGAACTGGCCCTGGCTCGCGCAGACGAAACAGTCGGGGCCGAGGCCGTCTCCCTGGTCGTTAAGTTCGACGCGCTTAAGCAAATGCGGCTAGTTGTCGATGGTAAGCATCCGGAGCGGGCGGCAAGCGCTCTGCAGGCCCTGGGCCACGTGGATGATCGATCCGTGCGTGCTTATCTGAAATCCCTGGTCAGCGACAGTTCTCGAAGTCGCGCGGTTCGCAACGGTGCGGCCCGTAGCCTCGGACGTACTCGCCTTGGAGAACGTGAATTACTTGACTTGGCACGGGGAAAAAAGGTGCTGGAGGATACGCGGTTTGCGGTGGGTAATATCCTCCTGGCATCCGGCGATCCGGGACTTCGGGCCGAGGCCGGGAAATATTTTAAACTCCCGGCCGGGTCCAATTCCATTCCGCTGCCACCCATTGCGCAATTGATTAAACTTTCG
>JAYGDH010000360.1:0-3505 GCA_046583055.1 Pirellulaceae bacterium
GTCGCTTATGCCGTCAGCCGTGTGCTCCACGATGCGGGGGCGCGGGTGATTTACAGCGTTCGTTCCCAGGAGCGAAAAGAACAACTGGCCACGCTCCTGGGTGACGCCACGATCCTGGTCTGTGACGTGGAGGACGAGGGCCAGGTACAGCAATTACAGGAGGACCTGGCAGCGGAGGTTCCCGTGCTTCATGGCCTGCTGCATGCCATTGCCTTCGCCGATTACCAGGGAGGTGTCAAACCCTTTCATGAGACGGACAAGGCACAGTTTCTGAGAGCAGTCGATGTTTCCTGCTTTTCCCTCTTGGCACTCAGCAACAGCCTGCAAGCGTTGCTGGATCCGGAGGCTTCCGTGGTGACGATCTCGATTTCCACGACCCGAATGGCCAGTGAAAACTATGGCTTCATGGGACCAGTCAAGGCGGCCCTTGATTCATCCCTGGCGTTTCTTGTGAAGTCGTTCAGTAGCTTTTCGCGAGTTCGTTTTAATGCGGTTGCTGCCGGGCTGCTCAAGACATCGGCTTCCGCCGGGATACCGGGTTACGTCGATTCCTACCTGTTTGCGGAAGAAGTGATTCCACGTAAGCAGGCACTCGCCACGGACGAGGTGGCCAACGTGGCTGCCTTCCTGTTGAGCCCGCGTTCCTCGGGAATTAATGCCCAGTCCGTCGTGGTAGACGCTGCCATGTCGACCAATTACTTTGACCAGGATCTCATTCAACGCACCTTGCGAGCTGATCCCTGAGATCAGCCCCCGCCAGGACAGGCACCCGCGGTGTTTCGAGTATTCTGCAACTTCGTGAAAAGGATGATGTCGCACGATGAACGACTCGCGTCCCAACATTCTCTGGTACTGTACCGATCAACAACGTTTCGATACGATTGGCGCCCTGGGAAATCCTTACGTTAAAACACCTGTCGTCGACCAGTTGGTTGGCGATGGGGTGGCCTTTACGCATGCTTATTGCCAGAGTCCGATCTGCACACCCAGTCGGTCCAGCTTCATGACCGGGATGTATCCCAGTCGTGTGCACAATACTCGGAATGGGAACGATACATTTCCCGAGTATCCACCCGTGATCAGCAAGTTGATTGCTGACAGTGGGTACGATTGTGGACTGGTCGGTAAGTTTCACCTGCAAAGCTCGGGGCACCGGACCGAACCCCGTTTTGACGATGGTTACCGGTACTGGAAATTCAGTCACGCCCCGCGGGATGACTGGTCCCAGGGGCATGACTATGCAGAGTGGGTTCGCCAGCAGGGACAGGACCTGGACAGCATGCGGTCCAGTCCCGAACGCGTTCCCACGGAATTTCATCAAACCACCTGGGCCTCCGAACGCACGATGGAGTTTATCCGGCACAAGAGAGAACAACCGTGGCTCTTGAGCGTTAATGTGTATGACCCCCATCCGCCTTTTATTCCACCTCGGGCATATGCGGAACAGTTTTCCGCGGCGGAACTGCCAGGGCCTTACTTTCAGCCAAGCGACCTCGAGCAACAGGCACAATTGTCGGAGATTGATTTCCAGGGCAGTGCCAGGTCCCCCCAGGAATTTGATGGACAGCAGGTCCAGGCAGATTACTACGCGATGATTGCCCAGATCGATGACCAGTTTGCACGGATCCTCGAGACGTTGGAACAAACAGGTCAACGGGAGAATACCGTGATCGTATTTACCAGCGATCATGGAGAGATGCTCGGAGACCATGGCCTGGTTCAGAAGGGGTGTCGCTTCTATGAAGGTCTGGTTCGTGTACCGCTTATTTTTTCCTGGCCAGGGAAATTTCTTGCCGGCGTGCAGAGAAACGCCCTGGTGGAATTACTGGATTTGACCGCCACGCTGGTCGAATTGGCCGGTCTCGAACAACCTGAATACATGCAGGGGCGCAGTCTCCTTCCCTTGCTGGTCGATGGCGATCAGCCAGATCATCATCGAGACAGCGTGCGTAGCGAGTACTTTGATGCGCTGGCTCCCGAATTTACAGGTGGCAGTGGTACCTACGCGACCATGTACCGTGATCACCGTTACAAGTTGTCGATTTACCATGGGTACGGCAAGGGTGAATTGTATGACCTGGAACGGGATCCCTGGGAACACGAGAATCTCTGGGATCATCCGGATTGCCAGCAACTGCGAGCTGAACTGATGTACGCCAGCTTCGATCAACACGTGTTGCTGACAACTGATGTGGGATCGGTGCGTATTGCCCCCATGTAGAGCTGCCGATTAGGGGGTCAGCCGCTGTCGAGCCACGTTCACGATCTCGGCAGCCCATGGTTTCTTATCGTAAAGCACGATGATGCTGCGATAGATGCGTTGTGAGGTGTCCGGGTCCGTTGAAGACAATTTGTTCGCATGTGCCAGCCGGGAGGTGAGCAAGGTGAGGGACTTGGTGCGCCGTTCTGTAATCTGGGCATCGAGTTCCCGTAGATCATTCCTTGCCAGGTCAACGTACTTCTTTGTTTCCGGATCGGCCATTTGCGAGAAAAGATCGATCACGGCCTTCATCTTTTCCCGGGCAGCTTCCTGGTCGGTGCGAGACTGCTGCAGCGCTTCCAGGTAAGCACGTGCGACCGGGCTGATGTCCCCCACGAATCGGGTGTTGCGAGTCTTTTTCTCAAAGGAGCGATGTAATCGTTGTAAATCAATCTGTTCCTGGTATTGCTCGACCTGTGCATAATGTGGGCTGCTAGGAAACTTGTCCAGGAAGGATGTAACCTCCTGGGAAACGGATGAGAGAGCATCCGGGTTCTCCTGGTCCGCTGCCGCCTGGATTCGCTGGTAAAGTTGGTTTTCCGTCGCTGGTTTCAGCGTGTACCAGGCCCCCAGGCCCAGCAGTGTGATCAGCAAGAGTGTCAAGCCGATCTTCACGAGGGTTACCACCAGGGTTTCGCGTTCGTCCGACGGGTTTTCATGGAGCGATCGATTTGGATCGACCCTGGTAAAGTGATCAGCTTTCGGAGCTGATTGTCCACTTCCGTCGGTCTCGTTGTGCGTCCGATTTTGGTATTGCTGATCGCTGGCTGCAATCGTGGGAGCTGCCTCGGGAACACTGGCAGCTTGAAGCGAGGAGGCTGCCACCGTTGGACTGAGGGCCTCCGTGTCACTGTCCTGGCGAAGCTCGTCAGCCGCCACGGCCGGATCACGGAGTTGGGTGTCGATCTTGGTTTGGGCACTTTCAGCGGGAACGGCATCCTTGCGATGGATGGCATGCTCCATGGCATGCAGGTGATTAGCAAGCACCAGGGCCGTTGCGAAACGTTTTTCCGGTTCCTTCTGGAGCAGCAGCATGACAAGTTCTTCAAACTCGTCGGGTAAATTAGGGACGTGGCGACTTGGCAGGATCGGCGTAGCGTGCCGCAGGTCACTGATTACCTTGGCCAGGGACGGGTCGGCAAAAGGAGGTTTGCCGGTGACCAGGGCATACATGACACTGCCGAGGCTGTAGAGATCTGACCGGGCGTCGGCTTTGGCACCTTCAGCCTGTTCCGGCGCCATGTA
>JAYGDH010000193.1:0-28707 GCA_046583055.1 Pirellulaceae bacterium
TGGAGCGTGCCAGTGCCTGGGTTGCGGATCAGTTTCAGCGCATGGGAATGGAGACGGAAGTCATTGAAACGGATGGGCATCCAATCATTTGTGCGGCATCACCACCTGTGGAAGGAGCTCCCATCGCGTTGGTTTACGGCCATTACGATGTCCAGCCGCCAGATCCCCTGGAAGAGTGGATCAGTCCGCCGTTTGAGCCAACTGAACGCAACGGTAATATTTATGCCCGCGGCGCCACCGACGATAAAGGGCAGATGCTGACGCATATCAAGAGTGCCCAGGCATGGCTGGAAACCGTGGGGCATTTGCCGATCCAGCTCAAGTACCTGATCGAGGGTGAGGAGGAGATGGGTAGCGAGAGTCTCTACCGGTTCCTTGAAACGGATTCCAAGCGATTAGAATGTGATGTCCTGGTTATCAGTGACACGAGCCAGTTTGGTCCTGGGCGGCCGGCGATTACCTACGGGCTCAAGGGCATTGCTTATTACGAGTTGCGATTAAAGGGGCCGGATCAGGATCTTCATTCAGGTTCCTTTGGTGGTGCGGTCACCAATCCTGTCAACACGCTGGCACGGTTGCTGGCGTCGCTGGTGGGTGACCAGGGCCGGATCCAGGTACCCGATTTTTACAAGGACGTCGATCCCCTGGAAACGAGGGAACGCAACCAGATTGCGGCGTTGCCGTTTGACGAGGCAGCTTTCATGGAACAGATCGGCGTCAAGGGACTGACCGGTGAGTCGGGTTACACCACGCTGGAACGTCGCTGGGCGCGACCGACGTACGACGTCAATGGTATCTGGGGAGGCTACCAGGGCGAGGGCGGAAAAACGGTATTGCCCGCGAAAGCCGGTGCGAAATTCAGTTTTCGCCTGGTACCCAACCAGGATCCCCAGCAGATCACGGAATCGTTGCGAGAGTTCCTGGTAGCCCAGTGCCCGCCAGGAATTGAACTGGAACTGATTGACATGCATGGTGCCCCGGGTGTCGTGGTGCCGCTGGACAGTCCCTACATGAAGGCCGCGGCCCAGGCGATTGAAGAGGGATTTGGACATTCGCCGGTGTTTATCCGAGAGGGTGGATCGATTCCGATCGTTACCGCGTTTCACCAGTTGCTGGGCGTCGATGCGCTGTTGCTCGGCTGGGGGCAGGATGATGACAATATGCATAGTCCCAATGAAAAGTTTTCGCTGGCAGATTTTCATCGAGGGATCAAGTCAAGTGCCTACCTGTGGCGAGAATTAAGCCAGATCGAATTGAAAGACGACTAACATGCTGGACCGGAAGTTTATTGTTGATAATGCGGACCTGGTGATCGAGAACTGCGAGCGTCGTGGGGTCCCGCAAAACGTTGCCGAGATCCTTGAGCTAGAGACCCGCCGCCGGGACCTGTTGAACCAGGTCCAGGAATTGAATCGCCAGGCAAACGAGGTATCCAAGTCGATTGGACAAGCCCAGGACGAGGCGGAACGTGAGTCCCGCAAGGAACAGGGGCGTCAGCTGCGGCAGCAAAAAGACAGTTGCCAGGAGGAACATGATGCCACCGAGGACCGCATCCTGGCACTCCAGTCACAAATCCCGAACATCTCTCACCCGGAAGCACCGGTAGGTGCCGATGACAAGGCGAACCTGGAGTTGCGTCGTGGGACGCAGGAACCACCCCAGTTTGATTTTGATGTTCTTGATCACGTGGAATTGGCAGAGAAACTGGATCTGATTGACTTCGAGAGTGGTGCCCGCGTGGCGGGAGCGGGGTTCTACTTTCTCAAGAACGATGCCGTCCTGCTGGATATGGCACTTCAGTTTTTTGCCGTGCGACACCTGGTTGCGGCCGGTTTTACGCCGGTGGTAACTCCCGACCTGGCTTATACCGAGATTCTCCAGGGTACCGGCTATATTCCACGGGGTCCCGAAACCCAGATCTACAGCATTGAAAACAGTAACCTGAACCTGGTGGCCACGGCAGAAATCACGCTCGGGGGGATGCTTTCCGGACAGGTACTGGACGCCGAGCAACTCCCCGTTCATGTTTGCGGTGTGAGTCATTGTTTTCGTACCGAGGCAGGCGCAGCCGGGCGCGCCTCCCGTGGTCTTTATCGGGTGCATCAATTCAGCAAGGTGGAGATGTTTGCCTTCACGTTGCCCGAGGACAGCGACGCTACCCTGGATCGTTTTTGCCAGCTCGAATGTGAACTGTTCGACCAGTTGCAATTGCCCTACCGCGTGGTGGACACCGCTACCGGTGACCTCGGCGGTCCTGCCTACCGTAAGTTTGACCTGGAAGCGTGGATGCCTGGTCGCGGTGATAACGGGGAATGGGGGGAAGTCACGAGCACTTCCAATTGCACCGATTACCAGGCCCGCCGATTGAACATTCGTTACAAGCAACGGGGCGAAAAAGGAACCCGTTTTGTACACACCCTCAACGGGACAGCCATCGCAACCAGTCGCGCGCTGATTGCGGTGATGGAAAACAACCAGCAGGCAGATGGTACCATCGTGGTACCCGAAGTGCTCAGGCCGTGGGTGGGGAAAGACGTCATTGGCTGACCCTGCAGCCAGCTTCACGTACTGCCCGCATCAGGCGGATCGAACAATCTCGGCGGCCTGCCGACAGAGCATTTCGGCAGTTGTAGCATCTCCCGCCTCGGCAATCAGTCGGATCAGCGGTTCCGTGTTACTGGCACGCATTAAAAGCCATTGGCCAGGCCAGTCCAGGCGAAGTCCATCGAGACGGCTGGTACTTTTCGCATCAAGTTGGTTTTCCAGGGCGTCGAACAGGGTTTCCAGGTTCTTGCCAGCCACGGTGAGCTGGGTCTCGTGGATGCCATAGCGCGGCAAGCGATCGGCCAGCGTACGCACCGATGTTCCCGCTCGAGCCATGGCATCCAGTACCAGTGCCATGCCGACAAAGCTGTCTCGTACGTAACCCACCCTGGGGTCGATTGGTCCACCATTTCCCTCACCTCCGAAACAGGCCTGCCGGGACAGCATGACATCGACCACGTTTGCTTCCCCAACCGCGGAACGCTCGAAGGCCACACCATGTTGTTGGGCCAGGTCCTCGATCATCAGACTCGAAGCGCAATTGGTCACGATCGGCCCAGGTTGTTGTTGCAGGACATGGTCCACGCAAAGGGCCAGCGTGTATTCTTCACCCAGGTAGGTTCCCTGCGCATCGATAATCGCCAGCCGATCGGCATCGGGGTCCTGGCAGAAGCCGATATCGACTCCCTCGCTGGCGACCGCCTGGCAGATACCGGCCAGGTTGGTTGCCGTGGGCTCCGGGGCATGTTGAAAATCCCCGTGGGGTTCTTCGCCCAGCAGGTGGACCTGGCAACCGAGGGTCTCCAGCAACCGCCTCCCCAGCAGGCCGCCCGCGCCGTGATTAGCATCGAGCAGGACCCGGTAGTTCTGGCGACGAATTGCTGCTGAGTCCACGGTCGCAAGGACCAGGTCCAGGTGGTCACTGAGGGTGTCGGCACATTCCTGGATGGTACCCGGTGTTTCCGATGAGAGTACATGCTGCTCGGGATCCAGGTAAAGGTCCCGTACCTGTTCTCCTTGCCGGGCCGTCAACACGCGTCCGGTCGCATCAAACAGCTTGAGCCCGTTGTACTGCACCGGGTTGTGGCTGGCTGAAACCTGGATGCCTCCGGCAGCCCCCAACTTGCCTACCAGGATACCTGTCGTGGGAGTGGACGTGATGCCGGCCTGGATCACGTGGCGTCCGCCTGACGAGAGGGTACGACCCACGTGGTCTGCCAACTCGATACCATTGGCTCGGCCATCTCGGCTGACGACGATCGCACCGTCTTCCAGTACAGAGGCTGCCGCCCGGGTAAATCGTGCTACGACTTCCCTGGTGAGACTTTCACCCACAACTCCGCGCATGCCACTGACACTGACGATCAGCTCTGACATGAGGTGTTTGCTCCTGGGGTTAGGCCATTAGCCAAGTGGTTTCAGTGATCGATCCAGGTGCGTTCGGAACCCGTCCAGTTTCAAGGTGCCATTCTTCCAGATGTCCAGGATGGAGTAGGCATTTTGTGCTGGTCCGGAACCGGTGACCATGGCATTGAGCGTGACGTAATGAATTTTTCCGATGGTCTTGAGATCATTGATGTGATTGTGTCCCTGGAAAACGGCTGCCACCTGGCCGGATTGTTCAAGGATCTGTCGAACTGCGGCGGCATTGCCGATGCCATAGGGCGTGCCGGTATCAAGCCGCTGATGGACAAACACGATGGTGGGACAGCCCGCTTTCTTGAGATCGGTTTTTAACCACTGCAGCTGGTGGCGAGGAAGGTTGGCATCTTTCCAGTCATAGTTCTTGCGGCCGTAGGGTTTTCCGTCGCTGCGAAAGCAGGCATCCAGTACCACGAAATGGAGCCCCGACTGATCAAAGGAGTAAAAGCTCTGTTGAGCGCCACTGTTGGCGAGAAATTCTTCCTTGGTGAGCGTGTACACACAGTGGTTGCCCAGCACGTAATGTCGCGGACAGGAAAGGCGGGAAAATTCCCGTTCGATCGTGGTCAGATTCTTGATTTCACCTTCCACGGTGCTGGCCGCATCAATGAAATCTCCCAGCTCCACGGCCCTGTCAATCTTGACCTCTTTAAACCGAGTGATGGCCTCTCGGATCTTGGGCAGTGACTCCCGATAGTGCCGATCGCCTGCCGGAGCCAGGTCGGCATAGTGCAGGTCGGTCAACAGGCCGAGTCGAATGTCTGGAGCAGCCTCGGTCTGTTCCGTTGCCTGGGCCAGGCAGGACCACGGGCTGCTCGCTGCGGAGGCCAGTAGCAGCACACCGTTTTTCAGGACGGTACGGCGATTGGACAGGCGGCAGGTGTTGGGCTGACGTGAAGACATGGTGGTGTAACATTCCTGTGCAGTGGAGGGGTCCGGGAGAAGTTGATTATAGCGATTTGGTCCATGGTCAACAGGGATTGTCAGCAACGGCAGAATCCGCTGTCCTGCTGCTAAACGGCTTTGACCTAGGGTGAATGGGAGGATTGCTCTACAATCTGCGGCTCTTCACGATATGGGTGAGCTGGCTGGCCAGGAATGTAGGCAGGTTGCGATGGTTTACAGATTCACGCTTTTATCACCGGTCTGGTGGATTCCGGTCCTGTTGCTGACAGGACATGTTTCCCGGGGGTACTGCCAGTTGCCCGGGCGGATTGGGGGCCCGGCGCATTCACCCGAGATGCTCCAGGATGCCGAGCTTCAGGATGTCCGGTTCGTAGATCCGGATCGTGGCTGGGCTGTTGGTGATCGTGGTGTGATTTGGCAAACCGTGGATGGGGGCCGTCACTGGGAAATTCAATCGAGCCGAGTCACGGGGCACTTGCAATCGATTCACTTCGTGGACGGTCAACATGGCTGGATTGCCGGGGGTCACCGGCATGCCTATTCGCAGCAGTCGAGCGGAATATTACTGGCCACTTCTGACGGTGGCCGTCGCTGGACACGCATCCCGACGCTGACCTTGCCGGCGCTGGAGGAGATTCACTTTGTTAACCAGCGCCAGGGCTGGGCTGTCGGGGCCAGCTCGGGAATGTATCCCTCTGGCATCTTTCGCACGCGGGATGGCGGCCGTAGCTGGTCCACGTTGCCGGCTGGTCGGATCAAGGGCTGGCAGACAGCTGATTTCCATGACCATCAACAGGGGGTCGTGGCCGGCATGCGAGGACAGGTTGGCCGGGTGAACGTAAATCAAGTCAAGACGATCGAGAACCCTCCCTGGGGAACACGGACGTTGCGCTCAATACGGATGGTAAACGCTACCGATGGCTGGTTGGTTGGAGACGGTGGATTGGTGCTTGTTTCTCGCGACGGTGGACTCCATTGGCAGAAGCCGTCGGGTGCCTTGCCACGTTCGATCGAGGATCAGTGTGATTTCCAGGCGGTGGCCATTGCAGGTAAACATTGCTGGATTGCCGGTTCGCCAGGATCGAGGATTATCCATACCGCCGATGGTGGCCAGAACTGGGAAGTCTTCCCCACGCCACGGTCACTGCCGATCAAGGCCCTGACGTTTCTCGATACCCAGCGAGGCTGGGCCGTGGGTGCGCTGGGAACGATCATGGCAACCCGTGACGGTGGCCGGACCTGGAGGGTGCAGCGAAGTGGAGGTGAGCGAGCGGCCGTGGCGGGATTTTTTAGTCATGCTCAACAGGTGCCGTGGGAATCGTTGGCGGCATTATACGGGAACCAGGGTTACCTCGGTGTGGTATATGTGCTGGACCATGCTGCAGGTGTCATGGGCAGACGCGACGTGATTGACCAGCAGCAGCGATTGCGAGAGGCCGTGGTATCCGTTGGTGGTTCGGGAAGCGGGCTGGTCGGTCCCTTTACGTTTCCTGATGCCACCCTGCAGTGGAATGCCGAGCAAATTGTCAAGCGCTGGGATCGCAGCTCCGAGCTGTCGTCCCTGCAGGTATTACAGGAGCAGCTAGTACGTCGTATTCGCCAGTGGCAACCCGAGGTGATTCTGACGGATGCGGCCAGTACGACGGGAAAACGACCGGCAGCTCACCTGACGCATCAACTGGTCTTGCGCGCTGCGGAGTTAGCAGCCGACCGCACTATTTTTCCCGAGCAAATTAGCGTGGCGGGACTGGAGCCCTGGTCGGTGAAAAAGGTCTTGAGCACCTTGGAACCTGGCCTGCGGGGAACCGTCAACGTATCGAGTGATCAACTGGCAACCCGCCTGGGAATGTCCCTGGCAGATTCTGCCTTCGTGGCTCGCGGCCTGGTTGCTGAACGTTACAAGCAGGTTCCTGCCGTGCAGGGTTTTCGGTTTTCCATCAATCGGCTCCCCCAGGAACTGGGGCAACAGGCCTTGATGGGTGGCATCCGCCTGGCACCTGGTGGGGCAGCACGCCGCTTGCTGACGACCCCACCGGTCACGAACCTGAAACGGTTAAACCGCTCCATTCAGAAACGTCGCCAGGTCGATCAACTGCTGGTTCACCAGGCTGCCCTGTCCGAAGGACGCAGTAGTTGGTTAGCCCAGTTACAGGATTTGACCCGTGGCATGGAAACACGGCAGGTTGCCGAGGTGCTCTACCAACTGGCCTACCGCTACCATGAATCCGGGCACCCGGAACTGGCTGCGGAGGTGTTCCAGCGACTGGTGAGGGATTGTCCTGAACATGACCTGGTACCCGCGGCCTACGCCTACCTGGTGGTATGTTATGCCAGCGGTGAAGTCAGTTGGCAGCAACGTTCCTCGCATCAACCGTTAAAGCAGCAGGGGCAGAGTCGCACAGCGGCAGAGCAAAAAGCATTGCTGGCAAAGCAGACTGCTGCAGGGGGTCAGCCAACGGGCGAGGCTGTTGCTGGGCAGGACGTCGTGTTGAAGCATCTGCCGGGAGTCTCCAGTACGTTCTCGCGGCCTGACTCCGAACAGCAGGCAGCGGATGCGTGGACTGGGCAGGCGATTTTGCTGGGTAAGCAGGTGCAGCGGTTACATCCCCAGCTCTACAGCGAACCGGTGATTCGGTTCCCGTTGGCTACCGTGACTAGAAAACGAGGATTGACACGTGATACGGACCAACTTTACCAGTTACTGGTGCGACGGGCGGCGGATCAGAACTGGTGGAATTGTGCCCAGGTGGAAAACTGGTTGACCCATCGTCGCAACGTGCCTCCCAAGGCAACCTTGATCTGCCAGCGAGCCACGGAAAAGCCTTTCCTGGATGGTCGCCTGGATGAGCCTTTCTGGCAGTCGGCCAAGCCAGCGAAGCTGGTCACCGCCGTGGCGGATGATAATCCCTGGCCTGCAGAGGTCCGGTTTGCCGGGGATGCCAGGTTCCTTTACCTGGCGGTGCGTTGTCGCAAGGTAGCCGAGCTCCCTTATCGGTCGACAACTCAGCCCCGGCCCCGGGACGCGGACCTGTCAGCTCATGACCGTGTCGATATCTGGCTTGATATCGATCGTGATTACCAGACTTATTACCGTTTGACTGTCGACTGTCGTGGGTGGACTGGGGATTCGTGCTGGGGAAATACTTCCTGGAATCCCAGCTGGTTCGTGGCAGCCGCGGAAGATGAGCAGGAATGGATCGTGGAGGCTGCGATTCCCTGGGAGCAACTGTCCGAGCGGCCCCCCACGGCGGAGGATGCCTGGGCTGTGGCTGTTCAACGCGTCATTCCCGGCGTAGGATTCCAGTCCTGGACCCAACCGGCGAGCGTTGCCGAGCCGGGTGAACGGTGTGGCCTGTTACTGTTCCGCTGAATGCGTGCTGGCTCATTGGATACCTGGGCTGGCATCCTGTTCTCTTGTGATCCACCTGTCCCGAATTGCTGCTGGATGGAACTGTCTGCCATGGCCTACTTAATTGGTACGGATGAAGCGGGGTATGGTCCTTTCCTGGGGCCGTTGGTGATTGCCACCTCGGTTTGGCAGGTGCCGGACCTGGAAGTTGACCTGCGGGAGCATCTTGGCGGCGAGACAGGGACTTCCCCGGAAGATGTGTCCCTGCCAGTTGTCATTGATGATTCGAAGCGTGTTTTCAAGCGGCAGCGTGGCCTGGGAACACTGGAACACACGGTCTTGCCTGCCCTGGCTACGACGTTACCCGGATCGGATCCACCCGAAAGCTGGCGCAGCCTGTGGCACCAGCTCGCTCCGGGTAGTGAGAAGGTGTTGGATCAATTGCCCTGGTACCAGGATTTCGACGTGGCGCTTCCCACCGGCATCGCGACAGCTGTCGTCGACGAGGTGACCGAGCAGCTCAGGTCCTTTTGGAAACGGATGGATGTCCGCTTGTTGCGACTGCAGGCCGTGGCCCTGTTTCCACCGCAGTTTAATGAGCAGGTGGAACAGTACGGGGGCAAGGGGGAATTACTGACCCGACAGACACTGGACCTGGTACGTCGCCAGGTTTCCACGCTGGAGGGTGAACCGATCCTGATCCAATGTGACAAGCATGGTGGTCGCAATTATTACGGGCCGGCGCTGCAGAAGGCATTTCCAGAGTACCTGGTGGAGGTACGTCGCGAGTCACGGGCCCAGAGTATTTACCGGTGGGGACCTCCAGAGCAGCGGACGGAAATTTGTTTTACCGCCAAGGGGGACTCGTTCCTGCCAGCTGCCCTGGCCTCCATGACAGCTAAGTATCTGAGGGAATTGGCCATGCAGGCTTTCAATGCTTACTGGTGTGAACGTCTGCCATCGCTCCAGCCCACCGCCGGTTACCCGGCGGATGCCCGGCGTTTCAAGGAAGAAATTGCTCAGGTCCAGGCGGCGGAGAAAATATCTGACGCGATCTTGTGGCGGAATCGATAATTGGCGGCCGGATTGCCGGTGCCTTGTGGGTAGAACTCCCAGTCCATAGACTGACAGAACGGGAATGTTATCGATTTTTCTGGGAATCCTGCCACCATGGCTGATGCCGTTTCACTACCGCTGGATGCCGCGAGTTACCGCGCTGATTTTCCCATCCTCGCGCAAACAATTCATGAGCACCAGCCACTGGTTTACCTGGACAACGCTGCCACCGCTCAATCACCTCGACAGGTCACCGAGCAGTGGGAACTGGTTTACCATCAGTACTATTCCAACGTGCATCGTGGGGCACACTGGCTGAGCGAGGAAAGTACACAGCGTTACGAGGATACACGGGTGGCGGTCCAGCAGTTTATTAACGCGGCTTCCACGAATGAAATCGTCTTTACCTCAGGGACCACGGCAGCAATCAACCTGGTGGCTCGCAGTTGGGGAGACGCGGAAGTCCGTGAGGGTGACGAAATACTGGTGACCCAGATGGAACATCACTCGAACCTGGTGCCATGGCAGCAACTGGCTGCCCGGACGGGTGCACGGCTGAGGTTTGTTCCCATAACCGGCGCTGGAACCCTGGACCTGGAGGGGTTAGCAGGGATGTTGAATGAACGGACGCGGCTGTTGGCAGTCACGCACATGTCCAACGTATTGGGCACGATCAATCCGATCCAGCAGATTGTACAGCAGGCCAGGGCGGTAGATGCCCGCGTGTTGCTGGACGCGGCCCAGAGTGTTCCTCATCAGCCGGTTGATGTGCAGGAACTGGGAGTTGATTTCCTGGCGTTTAGTGGGCACAAGATGTGTGGTCCTTCGGGAGTCGGTGTTTTGTACGGGCGCGAGCAACTCCTGGAAGAGATGCCCCCTTTCCTGGGCGGTGGCAGCATGATTGATACGGTCAACGAGGAGGGATTCACGACGGCCCGCTTGCCTGCCAAGTTCGAGGCCGGGACACCTCCCATTGTTCCCGTGCTGGTGCTCAAGTCCGCAATTGATTACCTGTCAGGAATTGGTCTCGAACAGATTCACCGGCACGAGTTGGCACTCGTGGAGCATGCTCACCGGTTGCTGGCTGCCGTGGATGGATTGCGGATCCTGGGACCGGATCCTGGTGCCAAGGGGGGTATTGTGAGCTTCCTGATGGAAGGGATTCATCCGCTGGACGTATCCCATGCACTGGACCAGCAGGGGGTGGCGATTCGTTCGGGACATCACTGCGCGATGCCTCTGCACGAACAGCTCGGCGTACCGGCCAGTTGCCGGGCGAGCTTTTATTTCTACAACACGCTGGAGGATCTTGAACGCCTGGTGGAAACATTGGGCAAGGCCAGGCAGCTTTTTGGCTAGTCCCGGGTTGGTAGCTCAGGTAGCTGTTCCGGATTCCGAGGTTTCCTGGTGGCGCGCATGGAAATCCTGGACGACCTGTCGCTCGGCAAGCCCCCGGTTGACGTGAGGGCGCTGGGAAATGAGATGGGCCTGTCCTTGCTCAGGTGTCATGTCTCGGTTGGCAATGAGCCAGCAGAGGACCACGGTGGCACTGCGGCCGCGGCCTGCCTTGCAGTGCACGTAGACCTTGTTGCCGAGGGCGATCTGTTGGTCCATGAACTGGACGGCCGTTTCCACGTCTTTCAGGCTGGGTGGCAGGAAGTCGATCGTGGGAATGCGTAACTGTTCGATTTGCAGTTGTTGATAGACGGACCGGGGCCCTGCATATTCTTCCGTGGTATTGACCACGGCACCGACCCCTTGGGCATGTAATCGCCGGGCATCGCCTGGGAAAGGTAGGGCACCGAGAATGACATGTTCATCCACGACATCCCACCAGTTGCGGATTTTCAGTACGCGACCAAGCAACATGTTCCATAGCAGGGTCGGAACGAACAGCAGGCGGGCGAGCAGTCGTTTTATGATTCGAGTCATGAGCGTGGTCAGGGAATCCGGTTGCGATCGTGAGGTCAAATAGATCGGTTTCCGCTGGATGAATCAATGCCGCTTCGGATAAGATAGAGCCTGCCAGCAAACTTACCCTTTCCCATTATTGGACGGTTGGATGCTTCGAGAAACTCCCGCAACCTGGTCGGTGAACGATGCCCGTGATCTGTACCAGGTCGAGCGCTGGGGAAAAGGTTTTTTTTCCGTCCATCGAAACGGTCACCTGCTGGTTCATCCGGATCGGGATCCGCAGCGTGCCATTGACCTGAAAGAGCTGGTCGAGCGCGTGCGTTCCAGCGGCTTGAATGCCCCCGTGTTATTGCGATTTAACGGCATCCTGGAAGAGCGTATCCGGGAATTACAACAGGTTTTCAGTACGGCAGTTGAGGAAAATGATTATCACGGTAAGTACCTGTCGGTTTATCCCATCAAGGTGAATCAGCAACGGCAGGTCGTGGAACAGATAGTCAGGTTTGGCGAGTCGTTTGGTTTTGGCCTGGAAGCGGGGAGTAAGCCGGAATTGATGGTGGTGCTGGCGCATGCAAGTGCGGACACGCCGGTGATCTGTAACGGCTTCAAGGATGTCCAGTTCCTGGAGTTGGTGGTGCTGGCTCAAAAGATGGGACGGTCGGTGATTCCGATTGTGGAACAGTACCAGGACCTGCTGCGATTATACGAATGTGGCCAGCGGATGGGGGTCCGGCCGCAGCTGGGATTGCGAGTGAAACTGGCAGCTGCCGGTTCGGGTCGCTGGCAGGCGTCGGGTGGTTACCGTTCGAAGTTTGGCCTCACGATTGATGAGGTGGTGCGTGCCTTTGAGCAGTTGCAGCAATGGGAGATGGCTGATTGTCTGCACATGCTCCATTTTCACCTGGGCAGCCAGGTCACCAATGTTTTCAGCATCAAGACTGCGCTTACGGAAATCTCCAGGATTTACGTGGATCTTGTGAAGCAGGGTGCCGGGTTGAAAATGCTCAACGTGGGAGGGGGATTAGCTGTCGATTACGATGGATCACAGACGGATTCCCAATCAAGTGCCAACTACACGCTGGAAGAATATGCGAATGACGTGGTCTATTACGTGCGTAATGTTTGCGATGATGCGGGAGTCAAACACCCGGATATTGTTTCCGAGAGTGGCCGGGCGATTACGGCATACCATAGCGTACTGGTTATGGAAGTCGTGGGTCAGACCGGTCCCGGGGGAGTGCCAGGCGAGGTGGCTGTAGCCCGTCCCGCTGCCCGGCAAAGAGCAGCTGGTGAGAAGGTGCTCCCCTTGCCCCTGGCAGGCCTGCAGCAGACGTACCAGGAATTGAATGAGCAAAACCTGCACGAGAGTTTTCATGACGCACAGCTGTCCCTGGAAACGGCTGTCAATATGTTCAGTACAGCGCATTTGACGCTCGATGAACGCAACGATGCCGAGAATCTTTTCTGGTCCATTTGTCGCAAGATTCTCCACATGGCCAAACAGCAGGAAGAGATTCCCAAGGACTTGCTGGTGTTGGAGACCATGCTGGCTCCCACGTATCTCTGCAATTTTTCGGTGTTCCAGTCGATCCCTGATAGTTGGGCAATCAAGCAATTGTTTCCGGTGATGCCGATTCATCGGTTGCACGAACCGCCAACCTGTCGGGCTGTGCTGGGAGACATGACCTGTGATTCCGATGGGCGGATCAACCGTTTCATCGAGGGGGATGGCACGAGTGAGACCCTGATGTTGCATGCGCTGGCAGAGGAACCCTATTACCTGGCGGGATTCCTGGTGGGAGCTTACCAGGAAATCCTGGGTGATTTGCACAACCTGTTTGGTGATACGCATGCGGTTCACGTGGACCTGGATGAATCCGGCGAGATTGTCCTGGAGACGGTTATCGAGGGAGACTCGATAGGTGACGTGCTGGAGTATGTCAGTTATAAACGCGCCGATCTGCTGGCCAGCATCGAGCAGCTGGTCGCTGCAGCCGTCGGCCAGCAACGGCTCAGTACGCAGGAAGGGAAACGTTTCCTGGAACAGTACCGCCAGACCCTGGAGGATTACACGTACCTGGGAACTGGTGAAGCGGATACGACCGGCCAGCGGCCGCTCACATCGTAAGAGGAATACCAGGGAGATCACTTGTTGAGACGGGAACCGCATGGCTGAACTGGCTGGAATTATTTTTGACATCGACGGAACGCTGGTTGATTCGGGACTGGACTTCCAGCGAATTCGGGCGGATTTGAACCTGCCGGACGAGGCTCTGATCCTGGAGGCGATCGCTGAAATGCCTGCTGAGGAAGCAGCGCGTTGTCGTCAGGTACTGGCCCGGCACGAGGAACGCGGTGCGGCCCAGGGTGTTCCCTTTCCCGGTGTTCCCGAGTTCCTGGCAGACCTGCAGCGGCGGGGAATTCGTATGGCAGCCGTGACGCGAAACCGGCAGGAGTTAGGCCAGCAAATGCTGGCCCGCTGGGATACCTTCTTTGATGCGATCCTGGGACGTGAGAGTGGTCCTATCAAACCGGATCCATGGTCAATCCTGACGATTTGCGAGCAGTGGGAAGTTTCCGTCGAGCGTGTTATTTTCCTGGGGGATTTCCTCTTTGACATGCAGGCCGGGCGACGTGCCGGTGCTCATACGGTCCTGTTTTCAGGGGGTCGTCCGCACGAATCCCTGGCTGGCAGGGACCTGGCCGACTACGTGCTGGATTCGTTTCTGGAACTTACCTCCTTCTGGCAGTGGGTGGAGAAATCGCTCTAGGGTCTGGGGAATCCTTTTGCTAGAATCCTCCGTCACTTTAGAGGCAGATGATTTCGGTAGGTTGTCGTGGAGTGTGAATGCGCATGTTCAACGTGGGAGCCATTTGGTGTCGTTGTTTAGTGGTCGTGGTCGGGACCGGGTTACTGGCTTCGACGACTGCCGCGCAGGATACTGTGCCAGCTTCCGGGGCGGTGCCAGCCCCGTCTCCGGGTCCACCCCGAAAGGTCGCCACGCAACGACGTGTCCAGGCGCCATCCTTCGTGCCGCTCAATACAACTCACCAGCAATATCTCGACAAGATCCTGACTTACTGGCAAGCCCGGACTGACAAGGTCAAAACGTATCGCGCTGAATTTGAACGCTGGGAGTTTGATACGGTCTTTGGCCCTGCTGCCACGTTCAAGACCTACAGTTCAGGTCAACTCAAGTACTCGGACCCTGACAAGGGGCTGTTCAAGGTCCAGCAGGTTCTCACGTACACTCCACCGGCCGGGGAAGGGCAGAAACCCAGGTACCTGCCGTCCGTCGATAGCCATGGAGAGCACTGGGTTTGTGATGGCCAGTCGGTTTACGAGTTTGACTATCAGAACAAGCGAGTTGTTCAGCAGGTGTTACCGGCCAGCCTGCGTGGCAAGGCAATCGCGGATGGGCCCTTGCCATTCCTGTTTGGAGCAAACGCGGCAGATATCAAGAGACGTTACTGGTTGCAGGTCATTACTCCCTCGACCAGCAAGGGAGAATATTGGCTGGAAGCGTACCCCAAGACAATGGCGGATGCAGGCAGTTTCCTCAAGGTTCACATTATCATTGATGAGAAAGATTTCTTGCCGAAGGGACTGGTCCTGTTTGATCGTAATTTCAAGCAAGGGAAGAATCACAGTCGGACTGTCTTTAACTTCAAACAACGGGAGACCAACTTTGGTTCTACGCTTGATAAGCTGAATATCTTTCATCGCCATTTTTACGAACCAGCGATTCCCAAGGGCTGGAAAAAAGAGGTGCGCCAACCGCAACAGCCAGTTACAGGAGAACCACCTCGACAGGTACGGCAACCTGGGGCCAGTCGCCCTCGTTAATCGCATGTCGCCTGTTTTCGCTGGGATCGGGGGTTTTCTGCTTTGCGGTACCGGTGCATGTACCTATAATCAAGCGTGGTACGTCCGGTTGTGCTGACCGGAACCTTGTTGGACAGGTTGCGACGGAGAGAACATGTGATAGTGGCTACACGCTGGGGTTCTGATCGATCGGGGTGGTTTTCGTCTTTCAGCCAAATCACCTGGACCTGTTGTCTGCCGGTAATCTTTGCAGTCAGTCTTCTGGCAGCCCAGGTCGCAGCCCAGGATCCTCCGAATCCCGTGCAGGTGAGTGCCTATCAGTTGGTGATTCCGCTGCCGATCGTGGACGAGGTGGATCGGGATGTAAAACGAGCGGTGCTCCGAGTCCTGGAACGGTTCGAAGAGGAATCGAAGGGGCAGGAGGACCGGCAACGGCCCCTGCTGGTGCTGGAGTTTCGCCCGCGAGAGGGTACCGCGGGTGAGACCAGTGAATTTGACCGCTCTTTTTCCCTGGCGCGTTTCTTGGCCAGCGATGCATTGCGACAGGTTCGGACGGTAGCTTACCTTCCGCTCACGGTGAAAGGGCATTCCTTGTTACCGGTGCTGAGTTGCCAGCAGATTGTGATGGCTCCGGATGCCCAGTTGGGTGAGGCGGGTATCGCGGATGAACACGTGGCTCCGGAAGTGCGCCTCGTGTACCAGGAATTTGCCAGTCGTCGTCGTGTCATTCCACCTGCCATGGCACTGGGAATGCTGGATCGTACATTAACCGTATTTGAAGTGAAGACACCGCAGGGTCCTCGCTACGTACTGGCGGCTGAGCTTGAGCAATTGAAGCAGGAGGGGTTGGCCACGGAATCTCGGGCGGTTATTCCTGCCGGAGATTTTGGGCTTTTTACAGGAAGGCAACTACGACTCGAGTTTGGTTTTGTCAGCCACCTGGTATCCAACGAAACGGAACTGTCAGAAGCACTGGAAATTCCTGCTGGTGTGTTGCGGCGGGATCCGGGGCTGTCCGGGACGCCACGACCGATCCGTATCGATCTGGAAGGACGTATTACTCGCCAGAAAGTGGCTCGTTTGAAACAAGAGATTCGTGACCAGGTAGAAAACCAGAACATCAACTTCCTGTGTCTCGGGATCGACAGCCCGGGAGGTTCCCTGACCGCCAGTATCGACCTGGCCAATACGCTGAAGGAACTTGATGCCAGCAAGGTGAAAACGGTGGCTTTCGTGGAACGGGCACTTGGGGATGCTGCTTTACTGGCCCTGGCATGTGATGAAATGGTCATGGTTCGGGATGCTCGCCTTGGCGGCCCCGGAGACTACCAGCCATCCCGGTCTGAGCTCAAGGGCCTGGAGGAAACGTTGCAGCCCATTGCCTCGGCACGCGGGCGCACCTGGTCCATGATGAAGGCCATGGTAGACAGCAAGCTGTTGGTTTTTTCTTACGAGCATAAGGAAACTGGTGAGGTGCGATATTTCTGTGCGGATGAGCACGCCAAGCTGGAGAATAGTGATTCATGGGTGCGTCAGCAGAAGTTGAAGTTGGCGGAGGGTTTGTCGGCGGAAAAGGCGAGGGCACTGGAGGTCAGCCGCAAGACGGTTCAAAATGCCGGGGAGTTGAAAGAGCTCTACCAGTTGCCCGCTGAATTGGAGATTGCCGAGACACCGCGTTTAACCCGGATGCTGGATCGCCTGGTAGCGCAACCCTGGTTCGCGTCGACGCTGTTGTTTTTTGCCATGATGTTCTTGATGTCCGAAATTTCTGCGCCCGGGTTGGGCATTCCGGGATTTATTTCGGCACTCTGTTTCTTGCTGTTTTTTTGGGCGCATTTTTTTAACGGCACGGCCGGTTGGCTGGAGATCCTGTTGTTTGTCAGTGGGGTGATCTTCGTGGGCCTGGAAATTTTCGTGGTCCCAGGGCTGGGTGTGTTTGGAATTGGTGGAGGCGTGATGATCGTGGGGGCACTGATCATGGCCAGCCAGACGTTTATCATTCCGAGTAATTCCTACCAGGTGGATGTCTTCGTCTCGTCCCTTTTCAGTTTCGTCATGGCCAGTGGAGGTGTCCTTGTCGTGAGCTGGGGGATGGTTCGTTTCTTTCCCGATAATTTCTGGTTTCGACAGGTGGTCCTGCGCTCGCTTAGCGAGGAAGAGCTGGCGGCCCAGGAACGCCGAGAAGAAATGGTTTCCTGGGATCACTTGCTCGGAGAGACAGGGTTGACTGCGACGGCACTGGTACCGGCTGGCAAGGTACGGATTGGCCACAAGTTACTGGACGTCATCAGTGACGGGGACATGATTGAAAAGGGAATTCCAGTCTCGATCGTGGAAGTCAAGGGAAATCGGGTTGTCGTGCGGCCCGTAGAATCGCCATAATCAGAGATGTATTCTTGTTCGTAGGTTTTGCAGGAAATGCCACTAGCCATGACGCCGACTTACTGGGCCATCACCCTGTTCTTGATCAGCTTGTTTCTTGTCAGCCTGGAAGCCTTTATTCCCTCGGCAGGTGTGCTGGGCCTGCTGGCCGGTACCATGCTGGTCTGGTCCATTTACAAGGGATTCATAGCGAGCACACTTTGTGGAGTCTGCCTGGCGTGCAGTACGGTCATAGCTCTGCCGTTGCTGTTCATGATGTTCGTCAAGTGGTGGCCCCTGACACCACTGGGTAAACGGATGTTAAATGCGACCTCGGATAATCCGGATGACCTGTTGCCGGATGGCGAAACTTATATCCAGGCTCAATCCCAGGTAGGCAAGCAGGGTACGGCCGTGACGGATTTATTGCCCAATGGACGTATTAGTATTGACGGCACGGGATTTGATGCTGTTACCGAGGGGATCTTGGTGGATGCCGGTACTCGTATCGAGGTGGTACAGGTCGAGGGTAATCGAATTACCGTGCGGCCGCTTTCTGCGTCTCCGGTGGAGCTTCCGGAAACAATTTTGGATTCAGGGGAATCGCCTGGTGATTTACCGCCAAATTCCCCGGATGTGGAAGTTGACCCCTTTGACGACCCCTTGGCTTGACAACCAAGCTTCAGAGGGTTACACCCCACAGATACTGCGGTCTTTTATCAATTCGATCTGCGTTGGTTAACTGGGGAAAACATGGATATGCTTTTGTCGCAAATATTGGTGGCTGCGAGTCAGGCACTCGTCATTGGCTTGGTTATTCTCGGGGTTTTTATACTGGTTGGCCTTCTCGTGGCGGCTAGTTACGCTCGCCTGTGGATCCAGTGCTGGTTGACCCAGGCCAAGATCGGGATCGCGGATTTGCTGGGAATGACGTTTCGGAAAGTAGACCCGAGAATCATTGTTCGCAGCAAGATCATGGCAGTCAAAGCGGGGATCACTGATGACTCGGGAGTGACGAGTGGGGCCCTGGAAGCACATTACCTGGCGGGCGGTAATGTCCCGTTGGTTATTCGTGCCATGGTGGCAGCTCGCAAGGCCAAGACGATCAAGCTGACGTTTCGTGAAGCGACAGCGATTGACCTGGCCGGTCGAGATGTCCTGGAGTCCGTCCAGACCAGCGTGTATCCCAGGGTCATTGATTGTCCAGCCAAAGGGTCGGCCAAGTCATCGCTCGATGCGGTTGCCAAGAATGGAATCCAGTTAAAGGTCAAGGCACGGGTAACGGTGCGTGCCAATCTGCAGCAGTTGATTGGTGGTGCAACCGAGGAGACGATCATCGCCCGCGTGGGAGAGGGGATCGTGAGTGCCATTGGTTCGGCGCCTAGTCATAAAGTGGTACTGGAAAATCCTGACATGATATCCAAGACCGTGCTGGCTCGCCGACTGGATTCACAAACCGCGTTTGAAATTGTTTCGATCGACATTGCGGATATCGACGTGGGTGATAATATTGGCGCCCGGTTACAGGCTGATCAGGCCGAGGCGGATACCCGTGTAGCCCGTGCCCGTGCCGAAGGACGTCGTGCCATGATGGTTGCCTCCGAGCAGGAGGAAATTGCCAACATTGAATCGAGCCGGGCAGAACTGGTGAAGGCCCAGGCCGAGGTACCCAAGGCCATGGCGGCTGCCTTCCGTGAGGAAAAATTGAGCATCATGGATTACTACAAGTTGAGCAATGTCCAGGCGGATACTGACATGCGGATCGCCATTTCCAAGGTTGACGGTTAACTCCCGGACAGATGAGAATTCATGGCTGGAAATATTGAAGACTTCTTGCGTCGAGCGATTGCCCAGAAACTGGGCAAGCGTGTCGAAGATGTCGAGATTGTGCCGGACGGACAGGGCCCGGGGCCGGCCCCTTCCGCAATGGAACTGGGTGATGAAGGTGTGGCTGAACATGTGGCGCACCATCTCGATACCTCCCAGTACGACGACCGTGCCTCGCACCTGGCTGAAGACATTAACCAGGCGGATGAGCGACTTGAAGATCACATCCACGATGCCTTTGATCATGACGTCGGTGCACTCGACCATGAGGAAGAAGGTGTCTCCCAGGGAACTGGCCAAGGCAAGAAAAGTGCCAGGCAGGGCCTGTTGCAGATGTTTCGTTCCAAGTCGGCTTTGCGCAATGCGATCCTGGTCAGAGAGGTTTTTGATCGCCCGGAGCATCGCTGGTAAGCCGGCTGAACCAGGGACGAAGACTTCGCGGTTGAATGTTATTTAGTTTTCTTTGTGGCATCTTAGAACCCCAGGATTGGCATCATGAGTCAAATTGTCGTTGCACCAGGTACAACCAGGATCGGCTGGATCGGAACAGGAGTCATGGGGGCCAGCATGTGTGGACACCTGATGGCGGCTGGTTTTTCCGCTACCGTTTACAATCGTACGCAAGAGAAGGCAGAGGAATTGTTATCCCAGGGTGCTCAATGGGCCGACAGTCCGCGGGCGGTGGCGGAACAGAGCGATATCATTTTTACGATTGTCGGATTTCCCAGTGACGTGCGAGCAGTCATCCTCGGTGAAGATGGTTGCCTGGCAGGTGGTGAAGCGGGCAACATTCTGGTGGATATGACCACCAGTGAGCCGTCACTGGCCGTGGAAATTGCAGAAGCCGCCCAGGCCAGGCAGCTGCACAGCGTGGATGCTCCGGTTTCCGGAGGCGACGTGGGTGCCAAGGAAGCTCGCCTGTCGATCATGATTGGTGGCGAGAAGGAAGTCGTGGATGCCTTGCAACCCTGTTGGCAGCTGATGGGAAAGACGATCGTTCACCAGGGAGGTCCCGGTGCCGGGCAACATACCAAGATGGTCAACCAGACCTTGATCGCAACCAACATGATTGGTGTTTGCGAGGCATTACTCTATGGATACAAGGCCGGCCTGGACCTGTCGACCGTGATGGAGTCCGTGGCTTCAGGAGCTGCTGGCAGCTGGTCGCTGGCCAACCTGGGTACGCGGATTATTGACGATAATTTCGACCCCGGTTTTTTCGTTGAACATTTTATCAAGGATATGGGAATTGCCCTCGATGAATCGAAGCGGATGGGGCTGTCATTGCCCGGCCTGGCCCTGGCCCATCAACTCTATCTGGACCTGCAATCGCAGGGACATGGTCGTGATGGGACCCATGCCCTGGAACTGAGCCTCGCCAAGATGTCCGGCATCGACTGGAAGAACCGTTGACCTCCCGTTGCACACAGGGGAGTGGCTTTGTTAGGATGGGGAGCTGGCGGTTTTGAGAGACGACTGATTATTTGACGGAGAACCTACGTGGGCAGTAAGAAGACTGGTAAGGGACGCAGGAAGATTGGCCGAAAAAAACGGCGTAATCGCGCGAAAATCCGCCACCGCAAGAAGTAGTGATGCCAGCTTGCGAAAAAGAGGGGTACTTCTTGGCCCGCTTCTCGTATTTAACCGGTGCTGATGCGCAGATAGCTCCAGCCGTTCCCTGGTTAGCCTGGTTCTATCCCTTGATCCCCGTGGTAGCAATTCCCTTGAGGAATGTGCGCTGTGTGAAGAAAAAGAGAACGAGTACCGGCAAGGTAAAGACTACCGCGGCTGCCAGTAACCAGTGGGTTTGATCTCCGTAGCTGCTGACGAATTGTTCCAACCCGTATGCCAGCGGGAATTTCTCCGGATCATTCAGGTACAGTAGCGGACCACTGAAGTCATTCCAGGTGGCGATAAACTGGAAGAGCGCCACGGTTGCCAGGGCAGGCTTGCTTAACGGCAGGATAATGCGCCAGTAAATGCCCCACTCGCTGAGTCCATCGAGGCGGGCCGCTTCACTCAGTTCCTCGGGAATGGAAAGAAAAAACTGGCGCAAGAGGAAGACATAAAAGGCATCTCCCATGAATGACGGGATAACCAGGGCTGCCAGCGAATTGTAGAGATGCAACTCCCGGAACAGCAGGAAGCGGGGAATCATCGTGACATGCCAGGGAAGCAGCATGGTGGCGACCAGGATGCCAAACAACAACCGCCGGCCACGCCAACGCAGACGGGCAAAACCGTAAGCAACCAGCGAACAGGATAACAGGCTGCCGATAACATTGAAGGTGCACAGCAGCAGGGAATTTCCCAGGTAACGAAGGTAAGGCATCGACTGGATGGCATCCGGGTAATTCTGCCAGTTCCAGGTTCTCGGTAGCAATGAATAGGGATCCTGGATCAGTTCTGCCTGGGTCTTCAGGGAGCAGGTGAACATCCAGAGCAGGGGAATGGCAAAGACCAGGCTGCAGACCAGCAGCAGGCAGTAAGCGCGGAAACCAGGGCGATCTCGATTCAACGTTCTCTCCCCCTGGCCTGGTTCCCGGGATGATTGGCAGCACGGTGTGAATGGATCCGGTCCAGGTGCTGTTGGATCTCCCGGTCAGCCTGTTGAAGCAAGCGACTTGACGACGGTGGAGATGCCAGTGACATTCCTTTTTCGGCTGCCTGGTTGACCGTGCGCTGGAACATGGCGGCCCCGGGAACCAGTGGTGTCGGCACCTGGTCGCTGGCGGCCAGTTCCACGAAGCGGGCAAACAGCGGTTCCGCGGACAGGAACTGTTGGAAAGCAGGTTGCTTAATGACCTGCTGCGAGGCGGGAATCCAGCCACCCTGGCGGCAGGTTTCCGCCGCTTCGGATTCGTGTCCCGCGAAACCACTCCAGAATTTCATGAACGCCCAGGCGCCCTGGGGATTGCTGGCACCGCGCGGTACCAGGAAAAAATTACCGTTGACCCAGCCATCGGCACTGGCCGTTGCTCCGGCAGGTTTAGGTAGAGGCCAGACACCGTAGCGAGTGACCGGTTTTCCGGCGGCCCGTTCGAGTGTCTGGGCCGCGGCAATGTCCCGATATCTCCATTGTCCATCCATGATTATGGCATAACGATTGGCCAACAACGGGAAAATCTTGCCGGGCAGGGACTGGTCACCCTGCCGGAAAGCCTGGACCGTATCGGCTCCGTAACGACGTCGATAGCTGGTCATCCAGTCCAGGGCAGCGATGATGGGCGGCGAATCGACCGTGACCTGCTGTTCTTGGGAGTCGTAGAAGCGACCTCCAAAAACGACTCCCCAGGCCCACAGACGTCGTGAGTCAGGCAGGTAGCCCATGCGAAGCGGTTGTCCCTGCTCATCCAGCTCCGTACACAAGCGGGCAATTTCATCCAGCCGGGCCAGGTTGGGCAATTCACGTGGCAGGTTATCGACTCCCAGCTTTTCTTCGATCAGGGAAGCATTGTAGTAGAGAGCCCGGATATCCAGCCCGTTGCAGAGTGCGTAGAGCCGGTCCTGGTAACTCCCCAGCCGGTGAGCTGCCGGTAGTAACCAGGGCTGCAATTGTTCCATCTCTTCCTGGCTGGCCAGTTCGTCCAGTGGTGTCAGGATTCCACGATAGGCCCAGTCAGCAATGATCGGATCATCCTGGTTGACCAGGTCCGGTGGATCCGCCCCGGTGACAGCAAGGAACAGCTTCACGTCCAGGTTATTTCCAGGCATGGCAATGGCACGTACGAAGAATTGCTGTTGGCTGTCATTGAAACGTTCGACCACGCTTTCCACGACCTGTCGATCAGCGCCTCCCCAGAAATGCCAGAAGACGACTTCTTCCCGATCGGCAGGCCTGTTATCACGGGCAGACCGCAGCCCGACATTAATCATCACGGTAACCAGGATGATTCCCAGGCTGACCAGCAGCGGTTTGCGGTACCCATTCATCGAAGTTGCTCCTGGTAGTGCACCCAGTGACGCGATGATCGAAAGAGCAGGTAAGTTGCCAGGGCCAGGACCACGAAAAGAATCCATGCCATGGCCGATGCATAACCCATTTCCAGGTCCTGGAAGGATGCCAGGAACAGGTGCAGTGACAACAGCAACGTGGAACCAACGGGTTCCCCGGTCCCTTCACTGACCAGGTAGATCCGGGTGAATTCCTGGACCGACTGAATGAGCCCCAGGACCAGGTTGAAAAAAATGATGGGAGTCAGCATGGGCAGGGTGATATGCCGGAACCGACCCAGTGATCCCGCGCCGTCGAGTGCGGCTGACTCGTGGAGTGAACGGGGTATATCGCCCAGTGCGGCCAGGTAAATGATCATGAAATTTCCTACCCCCCAGAGGCTCATCAACACCAGTGCATCCTTGGATCCGAATTGCATGAAACTGGCCGGGTGTGCTGCTTCCTGGGATCCCTGGAACCACAGTTGCCGCGGTAATCCAGTCAGCATCAGTAGCTGGTGGAGTGGCCCGTCACGGGGGTCCAGTAACCACATCCAGAGGATCGCGGCAGCGACCAGCGGCACGACGGAGGGTAGAAAGAAAAGTGTTCGAAAAAAAGCTTGCCCACGGATATTCCAGGATAACATGATAGCCAATCCCATCGCCACCATGATCGACAGCGGTACACTCAGCAGCGCGTAATAGGCCGTGTTCCAGAGCGCTTGACCAAAATGATCTCCCTGTACGATTTCCCGGGCCAGGCGCTGATAGTGTTCCAGGCCCACAAAGCTTGGCGCAGAAAGCAGATCGTAGCGACAAAAGGACCAGACCAGTGATGCCAGGAAAGGGTAGGCAAACAGCAGGGCCAATCCGACCAGCCAGGGACTGACAAAGGCGAGGCCTGTCAGGGTCTGCTGTCGATTGCGTGAATCCAACATGGGTGGCCAGTCTTCCAGCGGTGCCGATTTCAGGATCAATTTCCCCTGTACAGGGAAAGCCGCAGCGGCTCTCATTGTAATAACTTTTGACCGAAGACAGCAAACGAAATTGCGGGACCTGGTACCGTGGCTGCAGAGAGTTGTTCCAGCGGGATGAGATTGATTCATGAAACCCCTGAAAATTCCCAGGGCCGATCGCCAGGTCCAGGTCGTGCGTGATGGTCACGGAATTCCGCACGTGCAGGCCGATCACTGGCTGGATGCCGTCTACGGACTGGGATACATGCACGCGACCGATCGCGGTACCCAACTGCTGTTTGCTCGTAGTATCGCCCGTGGGAGTGCTGCGGGAGATATCAGTAATAGTCCCGAGTTGTTCGAGACGGACTGTTTTTTCCGCCGCGTCGGTTTGCACATGAACCTGCAGCGAGAAATCGAGTTGCTGGAGGATGATGTTCGTGAACAACTGGAGGCCTACAGTGACGGGGTCAACGACGGCTTACTGAAACTGGGGCGGTCTTTACCGATGTGGGCAACGGGCTTTCGTCCCCGGTCCTGGACCGTTCAATCCTCCCTGTTGATCGGTAACCTGTTGAGCTTTGGTGGCCTGGCGGTAAGTCGTTTGCAGAACGAACGGCTGCTGATGGAATTGATTCATGCCGGTGTCAGTGACGTGGCCTTACGCGAGATGTTCGCACCCCGGCTGGACCATGTTGATTTCGATTTATTGCGACAGGTGCGTATTAGTAATCGGTTTTCGGATGAAGCGCTGGAACTGTTGACGGACCTGCCTCGCCTGGCCGGTAGTAACGCCTGGGCTGTCGCCCCGCAGCGCAGTGCCAGTGGGCAGGCGTTGCTGGCATCGGACCCGCACCTTGAAATCAACCGCTTGCCGGCAATCTGGTACGAGGCAGCCCTGCGCTGGGGAGATCACTACGTGATGGGCGCTACCCTGCCAGGTTGTCCCTTGTTTTCCGTGGCCCGAACCGATCGATTGGCCTGGGGTGTGACCTACATGAAGGGAGATACGACCGATTTTTTCGTGGAAGACTGTCAGCTGGGAGGTGCCAACGGTTGGCAGTATCGACGTGGCGAGCAATGGCATGATTTCCAGCTGCGACGCGAGGTGATCCAGCGCAAGGGAGCAGATCCCGAGACCCTGCTGGTCATGGAGAATGAACAGGGAACCCTGGAAATGGATCTGGGGCAGTTGAGACCCGGGTACCATCTTTCCTGCTGCTGGACTGGAACGCAGCCCGGTTATGGAAAATCACTGGGAACCTGGCTGAACATGATTCACAGCGGCAGCGTCGCCGAAGCAATGGATGTGGCTCGCGAATGTCCACAACCTACTCTCTGCTGGGTGTTGGCTGACGTGGAAGGACATATTGGCCTGCAGGGATGTGGCCGCTTTCCCAGGCGCGGGAATCAGCAGATTGGACTGGCCCCGATTCCAGCCTGGGATGTGGCTAATCACTGGCAGGGAATACTCGATACCACGATCCTGCCCAGGTGCTACGATCCCCCGGAAGGATTTGTGGCTACGGCAAACGAGGAATTCAATCCGGTGGATGGTCCCCTGCTGATGGCGCATCCGTTACCGGATTACCGAAAACGAAGAATCGACGAGCGGTTGGCCCAGTTGCCGCAGGCAACCCTGGAAGATATGCAGGAACTGCAATACGACGTGGTCAGCCTGCAGGCCCGAGAAATGCTGGATATTTTCCTGCCCCATCTTCCCGACGGCGAGATCAAGCAGCAACTTCAACAATGGGATTGCCGCTATACACTGGATAGCCAGGAGGCGAGTTGGTTCCTGAAACTGTATCGAGGTGTGATCATGGAGATGATTGGTAACGAGCACGGGATTGGCTGGCGACGGATGCTGTACCTGAGTTCCCGGGCGGGATATTCGACCATGATCCTGACGGCTGCAGATCGACTTCTCATGCGCGAGAAAAGCAGCTGGTGGCAGGGTAAGAGCAAGGCGGACCTGGTCCGACGGGCCTACGAACACCTGCAGGACGAATCACCGCAACCCTGGTCTGAAATCAACAGCTTTCATTTCACCGATCGTTTTTTCGGGAACCAGCGAGTAGGCCGCCTGTTGGGTTTCAAGAGCCGTCGTTATGCCATGCCAGGAAACCATGCCACGCCTTTCCAGGGACATGTGATGCAGACAGCCACCCGGGAGACAACGTTCGCGCCCTCCTATCACCTGGTGACTGACATGGGAACCGATGCCGCCTGGACCAATCTTCCCGGGGGGCCCAGCGAGAGCCGCTTTTCCCGTTACTACAGGAATGATCTTCCCAACTGGTTCACAGGGACTTATAAGCACCTGCAGCCCGGAATCGAACCTGCCTGCCAGGACGACTAGGTCTCGGGTTTATCAGCCGGTTCGGGGGGCGGCGGTAGAAAAAGAACCTTGCGTTTTTCCAGGTCGTAGCGGGAGCGGGCAGGAAACGACTGGTAGTCCGGTTTCCCGGGTTCGGGCGCCTGGCGCCAATCGTAGATGTGTACCTTTCCACCTCCCAGGACAGTTCCCGTACTACCCTGGACCAACAGGGCAGTGGATTCATCGATCCCGAGTCCCAGCAACTGGGGGTGGCGTTTCATGACAGTTGTCATATCCGCAAAGCGTTTTCGCTGGGCAAAGTGCTGGTCGACGGCGGCACCGGGTAAGAATCCAAAGCCACGTTCGTAACCGGCTGCCATCATGTCTCGGTTACCCAGCGGGTTGCCTCGTACCAGGTACTCGGCCTGGATCGAGGCGCCGGCAGAGCTGCCACCAATCACCCCACCGCGTTGCAGGACCGCATGAATCCATGGCAGGGCAGCGGTCTCTTCGTAGGCGTCCACGAATCTCCATTGGCGCCCGCCACCAAACCAGATGCCACCTGCTTTTTCAAGCAGTTGCCTGGTGGCCTTGGATTCGACATCTGCGAGCTTGCGTGCTCTCAGTACCTTCACGTTACGCGCTCCTGCATCCTCGAAGAGCTTCTGGCCGACCTGTTCCGGCAGGGGTTCCTCTCGCGCCGTGGGCAGCACGATGATCAGGGCATCCGATCCACCGGCCAGTTCAATGAATTTCTTGCGCATCGGAGCCGGGAAGCCACCACCGCCGACGATCAACAGTGAGCCGGATTTCAACCTGGAGGGTCGCATCTTTTCAGGTGGGAAGGCCGGTTGCTGGCGATCGCGGGTCGCTCGACGCAGGGCCGTTAAATCCAGCGGTTGTCCGGCCCTGACCTGGGTTTGTATGGCGTCCTGGGTAGGGGAAGCGGCCAGGCAAACCGTCACACTGGATCGTCCCACTACTTCCATCCGGCGACCCCGCACAACCAGTGCGGTTCCCTCGTCGATCCCCAGGCCGACTCGCAGGGGATGCTTGGTCACGGCACCGATCAGCCGGACCTGGCGCTTACGAGCCAGGAAATGTTGATCAATAATAGTTCCGGGCAGCAGGTCAAAACCGGTCTGTAAATTGGCCTCGTCACTGCCGCCGGCGATCATCACGCGAGACTGAATCGCTGCTCCCGCAGAACTGCCCCCGATCACCCCGCCACGCTTGAGCAGGTGAGCCAGTTCTTTTTCCAGTAAGGTACCCAGGTACGCCTCGGTGACCCGTGATTGAATTCCACCCGTGAACCAGATACCCGTGGCTCGAGCCAGGGGTTTCAGGAACCGGGGGTCGTTGGCCTGGTCACGTGAGCGCGTGTGTAACAGTGTCAATGATGCGGATTTGCGGTCCTGCCAGGATGCAAGTAACGATTTGGTCTCTTCCTCGTCGGCACGGCGAGAAGCGGTTGGGATAATTACCAGGTGAGCTTTTTCCCCGCCGGCCAGTTTCATGAACCGATCCATGACCTGATCCGGTAAGCTTCCGCCGCCGGCAATCACCAGGGAACCCTGGATCCCCGCAGGATCGATTCGTGGTGTGGCGGCCTCTGCCGACAGGCTGACCCGTGGTATCCCGGCCAGGCTGATGAGCAAGGTTAGTCGCCAGGCAAGCCGGTAGCGCGGTACGGAGTGTTTTCGTGTTCGGATGCGAGGCAGTAAATTCATCGTGATATCTCCCGCTAGGTGCCGTGGCTCGTGAGGATCAGCAGTGGACTTATTCTGTCCTGATTTACCACGGGCAACAAGCGGTCCACGAAATCAGTCTTGTCCCGTTTCGGAATCGTCGGCTTCCAGTGCTTTCTCTCCAGCGGTGAGAACGTCGAGGATCCGGTCGACGTCGTAGACACAGCCGCCCCAGGTTCCACCGCTTGCATTTTGCAGGGCTGCCCACAGTCGCGTGTCTTGGGGAAGATCCGTATCCGGTTGCAGGCCAGCACGGGTCTCTCGCTGCTGCAGGACACGGTGCCCTTCCTCAGCTGTAAACTCGTGCTCTCCGTCACCGACCAGGTCGACGGATCCGGTTAACTGGTTACGATCGACGATGATTTCAATCAAGTCACCGTCCTGGACCTTGCCCAGG
Source organism: Pirellulaceae bacterium (assembly GCA_046583055.1). Taxonomy (GTDB): domain Bacteria; phylum Planctomycetota; class Planctomycetia; order Pirellulales; family Pirellulaceae; genus JAZADA01. The sequence continues at coordinate 28,560 of JAYGDH010000193.1, forward strand.
GGACCTCCGGCGAGGGCTTCCGGCCCCACGTGCCCGATACAGGCACCGGTACTCACGCCGGAAAAACGGGCATCGGTCACGACGGCAACCTCGCGGCCCCAGGACAGGAACTTCAGAGCGGAGGTGATCTGGTAGGTTTCTTCCATGC
>JAYGDH010000371.1:0-5507 GCA_046583055.1 Pirellulaceae bacterium
TTGCTACCGCTAAAGCTGCCACAACGTCACTACGCCAGCACCTCTTGCGTACCGGACAGGAACTTGATCCCTGGCAATACCTGTCCGATGCGGCAGCCGCCCTGGACTCCAGCGACTGGCCTTCCGTACAACGAAACACCTCCTTCTTTGATAATATCGTGCGACCTCAGGATTATGCCAGGAGTGATCAACTTCGCTGCGACCCCCACTCGCTCGATTTCATGGTCCATGATTTTGATGCTGGCTTCCACCAACGGTACCGTACAAAAGCAGCCTTACCAAGCGATCCGGTGCCGGTGGAATTCGGAAGCTTTTCCCATCAACCGGAACCCCTAACAACGGGCCGCTGCCTGGATTTGCGACTGGTCGATTTTGACCTGGACGATCGGCTGGACGTTCTTCTCCTCCTGGAGGACGCCCTGCTTGTGTACCACCAGGTTCAAGAGGGCAGGGCCTGGACAGAACTTGTCCGCCATCCGCTTCCAACGGGATACAACCGATTCCTTGCCGCTGATCTTTACATGGTCGACGACACGAAGCGATCTCGCAAAATGAGTCGACCTGCCGATGCCGGCGAAGCAGCTGGCTTGCAAGGTCCACGCCATAACACCTACATGGGAATCGTGCTTTTTGGCGACCAGGGCATCCGCATATTGCGAAACAACCTGGACCTGCCTGCTGATACCGATTCGCCGGTTTTCGATACCGTCGCACAGCCAACTGGTTTTTCGGCCCTCCGTGGCATCCTTGCTATTTGCCCAGGTGACCTGGACCATGACGGAGACCTCGACCTGGCGGTATCCAGCAGCACGGGAATTTCTTTATGGTTCAACCGCGGCAACATGACCTACGTGAACATGAGTAGCCTGTCTTCATTGCCGGCCGCAACCAACAAGGTCACAACTCTCGCGGCGGTTGATTGGGATCGGGACGTTGACCTGGACCTGCTAGCCATGGGCCCTGGCGAGGACGCGTTCGGGATTCTGGAAAACCACCGGCATGGACAATTCCGCTGGCGACCGCTAAACGCGTCTTATCCAGACGTTGCTCCCGGAACGGACATTCGAGTGGCTGAACTCGATGGTAACGTATCCTGGGACCTCGTGACCGCAGGGCCCACGGGGCTACGCACGCTGCTCACCACGACATCACGTCCGGGGTCTGTCAAGTTCTTGCGAGCACTGACGACCAACACATCATCTACTTCCCACCTTTGTCCATGTGATTACGACAACGATGGCCACACCGACCTGCTTTGCCTGGTAGACCAAAAGATCACGCTGTATCGGGGATCACCGGCAGGTGCCCTCGAGCAGGTTTCAGCGCCGGGGCTTGGCGACCGCAGCGATGTTCTGGGCATCCGCGTCGGCGACCTGGATATGGACGGCGACCTGGACCTGGCTATCCTGACGCCCACAGGATTCGAGCTCAAGCAGAATAATGGTGGCAATGCCAATCATTGGCTAGACATCCGCATCATTGGCAAGGACGATGAACAGCAGACTGGGAGGGTTAATCACTACGGGATTGGTAGCCTGCTCGAAATCCAGGCGGCTGGCAAATACCAGGCGCAGGTGGTCACAGCAGAAACGACCCATTTCGGCCTCGGCCGCAGCGAGCGTGCCGATCTTGCGCGCATGTTGCTGACCAACGGAATCCCACAGGGGGTGGTCCGTCCGGCAACGAACCAACTCCTCGCCGAACCGCAGGTCACCAAGGGATCGTGCCCCTTTATCTACACATGGCGCAACGGCTCCTTTGAATTCCTCACCGATTGCCTCTGGGGAGCGCCGATCGGTCTGCAGGTCGCCGAGGGAACCACTGTACCTGGCAGGCCATGGGAGTACCTGGCAATACGTGGGCAGCAACTGCACCCCGAAAACGGTGTTTATCGTATCAAGTTCACTGAGGAACTCTGGGAGGCCGCCTATTTCGACCACGCCAAGCTACTGGTGGTGGACCACCCCGCCAATACTGACATCTATACAAACGAAAAAGTGGGCCCCGCCGTCATAGCGCAACCCGCTATCCACTCGGTTGGAGAACGTCGCCTCCCTCGCGCAGTGACCGACCAACACGGGAACTCCCTGGCAGAACCGCTGGCGGCCGCAGATGGCCATTATGCAAAAGCCTACGATACTAAGTATCGCCAGGGTCTGGTTGATGAGCATTTTATTGAGATTGACCTGGGCCCTCTGCCAGCGGCTGCCCCACTTAAGCTCTTCCTGACTGGCTGGATCCAGCCCACCGACACCTCGTTGAACATTGCTTTCTCACAAAACCCGGATTTATCCGGCCCCCGGCTACCCTATCTGCAAACTCTCGACACTCAAGGGAACTGGCAAACCATCATGTCCTACATGGGTTTTCCCGGTGGCAAGAACAAGACCATTGTCGTGGATCTCAGCGAGCACCTGCTCCCGCAGAGCAACCGGATACGCGTGGTTACTTCTGCCGAGATCTACTGGGACCACATCTTCTTCACGACAGTCGCGACGGAGGCACCCATGAACGTGACCGTCGTTCTCCCCAACGCTGCCCACCTTCAGTACCGGGGTTTCTCTCAGCGTCTGCCTAGGCAGCCGCTGGGACCAGAATTATTCACGCACGCCAGCAAGTCGACGGCTCCGCTCTGGCCGCCCATGCACGGCAACTTCACGCGATACGGAAGCGTCTTGCCGCTGCTCACCAAAAGCGACGATCAAATGGTCATCCTGGGATCAGGAGACGCCTTACTGGTCGAGTTCCCAGTGCCGCCGAGGACCTTGCCCAAGGGCTGGACACGCGACTTCATCTTGCATACCGTGGGATGGGACAAGGATGCTGACTTAAATACTGTTTACGGACAAACCGTGGAACCATTACCGTTCCAGGCAATGACCAGCTATCCTACTCCACCAACACAGCTTCAAGGCACCAGCCTAGCCTATCGCGACTACCTGGACCGTTACCAGAACCGCCGCCAACATCCACTTCGCTTTTGGCGTTATGTTCACGATTACCTTCCCGAGAAATCCCGTCAATGAGCTATCGCATCAAAAATATTCGCTTGCTGGTCCGCGAAACGAAACCGGCCAGGTTTGCCCTCTCGCTGGGCAAGAAGGCGCAGGGGGCTGCGCCTCCCCCGAAGACTACCAGCCCGTTGTGCCACGTGCACCTGGAACTGGAAGACGATCAGGGGCGAAAAACGTTTGGCTGCTCTGCTGACCGCCTGTCCGTTCGCTGGCTGGACAAACGCCCGCAACGGACAAAGACAACCAAGTTACGTGAACTGGTGACGTTGCTGGAGACAGCCCGTGACTTTTACCTGGAAAAGCCATCGTTCGAAACCCCTTTTGAACACTGGCTGACGAACCACGCGCGCATCATGAAAAAGGGTAAGATGCAGGGACAAGAGGACCTGACGTCGACCTACGTCTCTTCGCTGTATGAGCGTGCCCTGATCGACGGCGTCTGCCGCCTCGCAGGTCGCAGCTTGCTTGAAATGCTTGCTTCGGACGCGCTGGGCTTCAAGCCTTCCCGAATACATCCTGCTGTCACCCAGGATAAGCCTGCAGCTTACCTTCCCGCCCGACTGAGTGCCGCCCTTGACATCCGGCACACGGTTGGTTTTTTTGATCCGCTCGACGAAACGGATTGGCCGGCTTCAAAACGCCTTAACGATGGCCTTCCGGAGACCTTAAGCGAGATCATCAAGACCTACGGGATCCGATATTTCAAGGTCAAGGTATCTGGCAACCCTGCTGCCGACCTGAAGCGACTGTCCCGCGTCTGGGGCATCCTGCCGCACGCACAGGAGCCCGTCGTGACCCTCGACGCCAACGAGGCTTTTGAGGATCCCCAGGAGTTCATCGCCTTCCTCAAGCAGTTACAGAGGGACCAACTGGGCCTTTTCCAGCACATTTCCTTCGTTGAACAACCATTCCCACGACGCATTTCCCTGGCCGCCGAGACAGGGCCGGCAATTCAAGCCGCATCCCAATTGAAGCCGCTGGTAATTGACGAATCAGACGCCACGCTGGACGCTTTTCCGCGTGCTGTATCCCTCGGCTACTCCGGCACCTCGCACAAGAATTGCAAGGGCATCTTCAAGTCGCTGGCAAACCGCGCGCTGATGCTTCATTACCTGGGCCAGCAAAAGAACCTTTTCATGAGTGCGGAGGACCTGCAAAACCTTCCCATCGTTCCGCTTCAGCAGGATCTGGCGATGGTTTCCATCCTGGGCATTACCCATTGCGAGCGCAACGGTCATCATTACAACCGCGGCCTCTCCATGCTTTCCCCGGCAGACAAGGCTTCGGTGGCCCGCCATCACCGCGATCTTTACGAGCAACGGGGTGGTGAATGGTACCTCAAGGTGAGGGATGGCCAGGTGCGTATTAACAGCCTCTTCGGCCCCGGCTTTGCCGTGCGTGATGAACCAGACTGGCAATCGATGGTCGAACTCCGCAAGTGGGTCGACCAACGTTACCCGGCCTGATTGCCTTTCCCGCTAAAGTCGGCCCCGACACTACCGGAAGACGATATCATGAGCATAACGATACGACCCTACCGCGATTCCGATCTTCCCCGGATTCAGCAGCTAACCGTGGAGGCCTTCGAGCCTGTTTGTATTGACCGGAATATCGAGGACCGTTTTGGGGTCATCGCCGGCCGCAATTGGGCATGGCGCAAGGCCCGCCACCTGACCGCGGACGCCGAGCGCGAGCCTGCTGGAATCCACGTTGCCGAGGATGATGGTTCAATCGTCGGCTATATCACCACCTGGTCCGACCAGGAGGCCGGCATCGGCAACATTCCCAACCTGGCCGTTGATCGTGATCACCGTGGCCAGGGACTCGGGCGACAGTTAATCGCATTTGCCCTGGACACTTTTAAAGCCGCCGGCCTGAGCCACGCCCGTATAGAAACACTGGACCAGAATAGCGCTGGCCAGAACCTCTATCCTTCGATGGGATTCCGTGAGGTCGCCCGGCAAATACATTACTGCCTGGACCTCGCCGATCGCCCGGGTCCACAAGAATAGTTTATCGAGTCTGTGCCGCTGCCTCGCTGCCGGCTCGCAGGTAGATAAAATTATTGCCCAGTCGGCCGTCATAGTTGCCGGCTGAAATCCGCATCAAACCCGGTGTTTCACGGCACTCCACGATCGCCTGCTGCGTGGCATCAGCGACCGTCTCCAGGTTGCGGCCATTGATAATGATTTCCATGATGGAGGTAACGCCATCGGGAACCCGCGAATCGCTACCCAGCTCTTCCTTGAGAGTGGGACAATAGGCCTCGAACGTACTGGCGAAAAGGAACGAATATCGACTTCCCGCCTTGGACGCGCTGGAGGCAACGCCGCCCGGAAACGTGGTAATCGCACCGGGTACCTGGTCCACCGCCGCAGCCGCTTTTTCAGCGGCTTCGATAGCCGCATCCTCATCGACGCCCATGAACCACAAGTTGCCACCCATGATACCGTCCTCGTAGCCCATGCGGCGTTCGATAATGAATTCACCGCC
>JAYGDH010000376.1:0-10274 GCA_046583055.1 Pirellulaceae bacterium
GCTCGTCTTCCGGCGGCATGCTATTGTCGGCAATCGCGTTGATCATGCGATCGAGCATTTTCGGTTGCCCGCGAAATTTTTCCGCGGTGTTAATCGCCTTGAAATCAACCTCCCCGTTAACCTCCTCCCCACCGTGGCATTTCAGGCATTTCTGCTGAAGGACAGAGAGAAGCGACCGTGGCGGGGCGGCAGCCAACTGACTGCTAACGCAGCCCAGGGCCAGCACGACGAGGCCCGCTCGGATCAGGGTTCGTGTCAGCATGAAAGTGCTACCTGGTTGAATTCCATGGAGTGTCTAATGCCGTTCCAATTCGTCGGTAGGCAGGTGGTGGGAAGAGCACGGCGGTCAGGTCCAGAAATCGGAAATAACCCCGCTACTATCTGCAAAGGAGTCCATTTCCAGGCCCATGAACCGGGCCACGGTCAGCCACAGGTTCGCATTGAGCGTACCGCTCTTGAGCTTGATGAAACGCCCCTGTTTGAGCTGTCCCTGCGATTTGCCGGCCACGATCATCGGCAGATCGTAGTACTGGTGGGTCGCCCCATCACCCAGGCCCGCGCCGTAAAGCACCAGGGAGTTATCGAGCATCGACGAACCATCCGATTCCTTGATCTCCTTCATACGCTGGATCACGTAGGCATACTGCTGAATGTGGAAGATGTCGATCTTCTGGACGCCCTTGTAACCTTCCCCTTTCTGGTTATGGGTCATGCTATGCTGCTGAACCGGCTTGGCAAAAACACCCTCGTACATCAGTGTCGCATCCCACCGTTCCGGCCCGATCATGAAGGTCGAGACATTCGTGATACCCATCTGGAAGGCCAGCAGGACCAGGTCTGCCTGGAGCCGGATGTATTCACCCCGCGGCAACACCTCGTTCCTGGGAATGTCGATATCGACATCTGCCAGCAACTTGTCCATTTTCTCGATGCGCGTCTCGACGTTGCGAATCATTTCCATGAACTCGCCCAACGTCTGGCGATCCTCGACCGCCAGTTTCTTCGAGAGGGATCGAGTATCAGCCAGCACGAGGTCCGTGACGTTGGCAATGTGTTCGCGATAACTGTCTCGCAGAAAAAGTCGGTCGTACAGTTTCTGGGGTTCACGAATGGACGGGGCAATCCGGCCCGGACCATACCAGGAGATATTGTCAAACTCGATCGGCTCCTTGGGGGCCCGGAAACCGTTGCAACTGACCTCCAGGGTATTGAAAATCGTGGAGTAGCCGACCGCGTCACCGATCACCTGGTCCAGGCTTCTGCCATTGGGATGACGGATCCCCTGCTCCTGGGCCTGTTCCGGGGAGAGACTTGTCAGGTAGCAGGACGCACCCTGCGCATGCACATCCTGTCCATTCTTGTACGTACGCTCGAGCCCCGTGACGAGAGTAACATCCTCGATGTGCTCCTTCAGCGGCTCCATCGTTGACGTCAGTTCGAGCGGATAGATCCCGGGAACATTTTCGACGCGGAGTTGCTTCTTGGTTTTATCCGCGTTAAATCCACCCACGAAACCAGGGAGTGTGCCGTTCTCTTCGCCAGGAAAGAAGCAACGACGCACGATCCCGTTGGGGATGTACATGACCAACAACTTCTTACTCGGTTTGCCCTTTTCCTGAACTGTTTCACTGGCAGCGGCCAGCGACCGCAGGAACGGCAACGTAAGAATCGTCCCCTGGGCTCGCAGGAACTTCCTTCGATTCAGATCCATGCCACATCTCCTCCAGGAATACGTGCACCTCAGCCGCGTCGTGCATTGCAAAGCGAATCAATCACGTTTGAGCCAGCTATTATAGGGCTGACTCAACCGCTGGTCAAAACCAGTTCATACGGCCCTGGTTATCTCTCCATTACCACCTTAAAAACCACGAAAACCGCCCGTCCAGCTAGTTTGGAACTTGGCTGGGCAAGTCATGAGGCCCAGTAACGAGGACAGCAGGCTCGCCTCAGCCGCGCGACTGAAACTCACGAACCGACCTGGATCGGGGTCCGGTACCAGGCGTTGTAGAGATAACCTTTGAGGTTCCAGTCAACCGTTTCCGGCTGGACACCCCCCGCCGAATCGATGGCCCGAATGATCAATTGTTCCGTGCTGGGAGTAACCGCGATTTTCGCTTGCCACAGGCACCAGCAATATTCCCGAGCTGGCGAAACTATTTTCGTCCGTTGCCAGGTCTTACCACCATCAGCAGAAATTTCAATCCGGGCAATGGTTCGCCCCGGATCGCCGGGGGGCAGGGCATAGCCGGAGACGTCAATTTTCCCACTGGTCACCTTTGCCTGTGCCGCTGGACGGCAAATCGCCGAGTTAATGGGGAACCTGTAGATCGGTTTCGCGGCATCCCATTCCTGCCGCGCTCCGTCGGTCACCAGCTTGTACGCGTTGGCCACGTAGTGGTTCGCAGAAGGACGATCACTGACTACGATTCGGCCGAGCCATTTGACGCTGCGAGCCCCCACGTAACCTGGGACGACCGTTCGGATGGGGTATCCATGGTCAGGTGGCAACGATCCGCCATTCATGGCTGTCGCCAGCAAGGCTCCGTTACCACTGCTGGTCTTCTCAAGTGCCTTTACAAGCGGGATCGAGGCCCCGAACGGAAACGTTCGGTCGTCTTTTTCGACGCGGTCAATACTTTCGAACCAAACATGCTTGGCGCCCTCCTTCAAGCCTGCCAACCGCAGTACGTCAGCCAACCGGACACCTCCCCAACGCGCATTCCCTATCGGCCCGGCTGCCCACTGGACACCGCCGACTTTCTTTACACGACTATGTTCGTTTCGCCGATTGCCGGCACACGTCATCGTGGCAGTGATCTCGGTAGCTGGAAAACGCTCCGCTACTTCAGCAATTGAGAGACTCAGATTTCGTTGAACCATGCCCTCGACGGTTAGCCGAAACGAGTCCAGGTCGACCTTCGGTACGGGCGCGTGACTACGAACATAAAAGTGCTTGACGGGAGTTTCCCATGACCGTACCAGTCTATTCAATTCAGGTTCAGCGTTCGTCGGCTGCGTGCCGTGGACAATCAACTGCTTACCCACCGCCGGCTGCTGCTGAGCAAATGTCCAGGGCTGAACGATTAGACCCACAGCTGTACCGGTTGCGGCCATACCCAACCAGTGGCGTCGATTAAGAGAGAATTCATGCGATTCTTGAGCTGGCATCAGGAGGGTCTCGGCTGGAGGTTAAAACGCGACTTGTTACTGGACGCGGCGTGACATCGTGTGGATAAGGTTTATCAGATCATCCAGGGATTCGCAATAAATCATCTTTGCATGCGCGCGGGGGCAGCATGGCGTGAACAACCTCAGCCCCAATGCGGATCAGGAGTCAGATCGAGTTCACAGAACTTCAGAAAATGCGCGAGCGCCTCGTCAAAATTGTTCCCTGGCCGACGTTCCAGAATAAAATCAACGTCCAGGTAGTTAGCGCCAAACAGGCGACAGTATTGTAAAACCGCCTCGCGACTGAAGCCCACCTCCTTGCGGGCCAGGTAGCGTTCAATCTTCGCCTCGTCCTGGTCCATTACGAAAACACGGGACGGCCAGCGTAATCGCCAGGGCATGAAATAGACGGGGAGCAGGTGGGAGGCGACAAGCACTGTATTTCCTCTACGCAACAGTCGCCCCAGCGGCAACAACTGGCGCAGGAAACGCACATCATCCAGCACCACCAACTGTTCCCGTAGTGGTGGCAGCAGGCAGCGCGGACCAGCCAGCCGAAAGGTTCTCACTGATCGTCCGCGGAATTGGTCGTGATGCTTGCAGAGATAGTCAATCGCAGTCGTTTTCCCGCTGCCGCTCATGCCCTGGAAAACGACCAGTCGCGTCGAGGTGAGGTCCAGGCCCATCAGCTGGTGATAATCATCAACGGGAAATTCCTGCCTAACTGCCGTCATCATAAAAATCCTCCTTCACCAGCGGAAGGGTCGAGGCGACCAGTTCCTGGTCCACGAGCTTGTCCACCAGCAACTGGACTTCCCAGTAGACGAACAAACCGTGTGTTCCACTGATTCGGTCCGGTGGATAGAGCCGGTCGAACATCCGCTTGAACTTCACCTCCCCGGGAAAGAAGTTCTCGACCGGCTGCGATGCCGGAATCTTGTCAACCTGATGGGTGTAAAGCAGTACGCCCTGGACCGGTTCACTAAAGGAGACCGTGCGCAGATCGGAACCGCTGCCGCGCATGTACTGGCCTTTCTCAAGATTATAGGCGACAACACGCAGCGTGACGTTCTCCAGGTCTACGCGCGACCGGCCATGGACTAACTGCTTAATCGGCAAGCTGCTGGCGCGGTCAATCCGCAGGGGCAATCGATGGAGTTTAAACTTCATATACTTGCGCAGATTTCGCCGCATGGCAAACCAGATCGCCGCCCCCGCTGCGCCGCTTCCTGCCAGGGACTTGCCCAGGGGCGAACCCGAATCTCCATCACTATCCCGATGACTGTAAAGAAACACCTGGGATTCAGGAGACATCTGGTCGTGTACGCCGATGATCGTGTTGACTCCGATCACGATCAAACCAGCAACGATCAGGCCCAGCGTGGCAACCTGGTTTTTAATCGGGATCGCCCGCAGGTTGGTAAACAGGTTAAACCGATCCTTGGGCTCGACCAGCTTTTCAGTATTGCCGCTGACCTTCGGTTTCCTGATCAGCTGGTGGGTAAACTCCCTGGAGACCTTGGTATCGACAAAAATGCCGTCATCGATTTTCAGGGCACCCTGGTATTCGATGTCGATCTGCGAGCCGTCGTACGAAAACCCGGTGAATTTACTGATCGGAAAGGTGAATGTCAGCGACCGATCTGTGGTACGAAAACTGTGTCGATACAGCGTGTTGCTGTCATGCACCGGCCTACTATCCTTGACGCGAACACGCCGGCGCAGCTCGAAAGTCGCATCGCGCCCCATTGAATCTTCGCTAAGAATCTCGATCTGGACCTCGACAACCTTCTGATCCTTGTCGACATTGAATTTCATTGACGCTTTCTTTGCCACCGCGATCCTTCTCCTTAAGGATATCTCTCGCTCTCGTCGGCCCACCTGGGCTGATCCCTATTCAATCCGATCCCAGGACAATATGCAAATAGAATCGAACGCGCCATGCCGAGATGCCCATGCCACGCCGGTTGAAGCTGCGAGCCTCTATCACTTGTGGCGAGGAACCTTGACAGCAGATTTGCAAGCATTCTTGCAGACGCATAGAATAGCTGCGTGTTAAAGTAGCTTCCGCAGCCACTGCTGCGGATCATGGGCCCGCCACTGAGGGCTGACCTGCTGAGCACCTGCTGCAAGGACGATCATGACCCATTATTCGAATATGCGATGGAGATGACCATGAGATCACTGCTTCATTTCCTGGGCAGCAGCACCCTGCTGCTGCTGAGTGCCTCGACAACTTGGGCAGCAGACACGCCTCAGTGGATCTGGGGAAATGGTCCGCGTGATAGCGCACAGTCGGTCGCCTTCCAGGTAACGTTCCTGGTCGCCGGCGACACCCAGGAGGTTACGCTCTGGTTAGCCAATGCCTACTGTGATTGCGAGGTTTTCCTGAACGGCCAGACGGTGACCAGGATTCGCCCCTTCCAGCCACCATCGAGCCTGGTCCTCAAGCCACGCACGGGGGAGAACCAGCTGGGGCTGATCTGCCGCGGAGTCGCAGGGCCATCCGCCCTGGCTGCACGCCTGCAGGTGAACAAAAAAGCGATCGTATCGAAGACATCCTGGCAGGTCACCGAACTCACCAGGCCGATCCGCAACTGGGGCGATCTTTTTTCCAAGGCCACCTGGGTACGAGCAACCTCCTGGGGCATCCTGTCCGAGCGAACGTGGAGAACCGTAGGCGTGACCACCCACGTCGCTGATGACTACACCCAATGGAAGCGGGCACTGAAACAAACCGGCTCGACCGAGGCCGACCAACTCTGGACCCAGCCAGGCTTCCAGGTAGAACGACTTTATTCAGCCGGTCCCGGTGAAGGCTCGTGGATTTCCCTGGCAGAGGATCCCCAGGGACGCTGGGTCGTTGGGCATGAAGACGAGGGGCTGGTGCGGATCACTCTCCAGGAAAACGGCCAGGCGCAGCTGGAGCCGATCAAGGTACCGGTCAGCGAATGCCGCGGACTGGTGTTTGCCCACGACAGCCTCTATGCGATGGCCAACAAGAGCCTCTCCCTGTTTCGCCTTCGGGACACGAACCAGGACGACCAGTTCGACCAGGTCAAAGCGATCAAGAAGTTTTCCGGCGGTACGGGACATGGTCGCAACCAGATTACACTGGGCCCTGACGGCAGGTTATACGCAATCTTTGGTGATTCCGTCCAGCAACCGACCGACGCACACTACCTGCCACCGCTTGTCCCGAACCCTGACTCTATCCAGAAAACGCCGAATGGTTTTGTCGCTCGCACCGACGCCCGGGGGGAGAACTGGGAGGTCGTCGTGCGAGGCCTGCGCAATCCTTATGGGTTGGACTTCAATGCCGCTGGCGACCTCTTTACTTATGATGCGGATGCCGAGTACGACATGGGCAGTTCCTGGTATCGACCCACGCGGGTACTGCACCTGCTCCCTGGCGGAGACTACGGCTGGAGACAGGTGACCAAGCGATGGCCACCCTACAACCCGGACACGGCCTCGATTCCTCAACCCACTCTGGATATTGGTCGCGGGTCGCCCACGGCAGTCGAGTTTGCCGCGGGAAACAATTTCCCGGCGACCTATCGTAACGCGCTGTTCGTACTCGACTGGTCATACGGACGCATTCTTGCCGTTCACTGGCAACCGTGCGGATCCAGCTACGTGGGGGCCAGCGAGGTGTTCCTGCGCGGCTCGCCTTTGAACGTGACCGACGTCGAGTTCGGCCGCGACGGTGCAATGTACTTCGTCACGGGGGGACGCAAGACCCGCAGTGGACTCTACCGCGTGCGATACGTTGGCGACAAGAAGCCGTCACCCCCACTCACCCCCCAGCAGGGCAAGGTGACCAGGCACGCCGAGTCTGCCAGGGCGCTGCGCCGTCAACTGGAATCATTACGTGGAGACACATCGCCGGGAACCCTTGACCAGGCGTGGGAGCACCTGGCCGCCAGCGACCCCTGGGTCCGTCACGCTGCACGAACGGTCATCGAAACACTTCCGATCACGAAGTGGCGCACGAAGGCCCTGCAGGAAAAAAACATGGATCGTTTTCTTTCTGCCGCCCTCGCGCTGCAACGATTTGGCAGCGACAGCGATCGGGAACACCTGGGGGAGCGACTGGTCGCCATCAAGGCGGCGGCCCTTCTCCCCTGGCAGCAATACGAGTGGGCCGACCTGGCACTGCGTCAACTGGAGGTTGACGATGCGAACGATTCCAAGTGGGACACTCTGTTCAGAGAACTACGAACCATCTTTCCATCGCAGAGATTCCTACTGGACCAGCGAACAACCACCTTGCTGGCCAAACGTGACAACGACTGGCTGGTTCCCCGGGCGATTAAACTTCTGGAAGAGAGCCGGGCGACAGGGAACCAACGTCAGCAGATGCACTGGTTGTTCATCCTGTCAACACGGCGCCAGGGCTGGACCCCCGAACTGCGCGAGCGATACTTTGCCGGGTTGCTCGACATGGACTCGTTCGAGGCAGGCGAAGGGATGCCCACTTTTCGCCGGCTGATCCGTGAAGCCACGTTCGCCAACCTGCCCGAGCCACTCCGCGATCCCTGGAAGCAGCGATTTAGCAAGCAGGCTGCCCAGCTGGTTCCCGAGCTTCCGCCCGCCCGCTCGGCCATCATAAAACAATGGTCAACCAAAGACTTTCAGGACGTAGGACGGGCATTGGCGAAAAAACGCGACCTGCAACGCGGCAGGAAAATGTTCGCCACGGCTCGCTGTGTGGTTTGCCATCGCGTGGGGAGCGAGGGAGGCGTGAGAGGACCGGATCTCACCAGCGTGGCGGGTCGCTTCTCGGCTCGCGACCTGCTGACGTCAATCCTCAAACCCTCTGCAGTCATCTCGCAGAAATACGCCAGCACCATGTTCGAGCTGTCTGACGGCCGCGTACTAACGGGTCACACCCTTGTGACTGACTTCCGCTCGCCCAACATTGACCTGGTTCCTGACCCACTCACTCCACACAAGATCGTTTCTTTTCCCAAGCTGGAGATCGTTGAGCGGCAGGTTTCGCCCACTTCTCCGATGCCCAGGGGACTGGTCGACGGCCTCGAGAAAGAGGAGATCCTCGACTTGCTCGCTTACCTGCTTTCCAATTAAGAGCGATACCAACTCGGTCCGCTGCCAGCGACCGGATCAAAGCTCGACGACTTGCTTGGTTACCAGGGACTGGTCGGCGGCAAAGACAATTCGCAGGCTGGTCATCACGCGATCCTGGTGCGAGGTCATATCCGCATCGTTACGAATGCAATCAATAAAGGCTTGCTGTTCGAGCAGTGCGAGACCGCCGTGATCGGGCTCTTCAATCTTGATGACTTCATCTTCCCGAATGAATTCTTTCTCCTTTTGCTCGGCATAATGCCGGATAATGGTGTTCGCCTCCACATGATGGTCCTTGTCATCAGATCGACCCTTGTCCGGGCAAATACTGGCTGCGCCTCTCGGTCCGACAATATCCTTGATGAAGTAAGCCGTCTCGCTCATCATCGGCCCCCAACCAGCCTCATACCACCCGACCGAACCGTCTTCAAATTCCACCTGGAGCTGACCATAGTTACAGATATGCTCCGGCACGAGATCCCAGTTACGGCACCCAATGGCATGAACTCTCACCGGTCGGGACTGGGCCATTTGATACATGATATCCACGTAGTGAACACCGCAGTCGACGATCGGCGACTGCACCTGCATGATATTGTAGAGCGTATCGTAGAAATCGCCCTTGGTCTGTTGATTCAAGTTCATCCGCATGGCCAGCGGCTTGCCCAACTCGTGGGCAATTTCCGTGAACTGGTTCCATGACGGATGTGTCATGAGAATGTAGCCGACATACAACTTTCGTTTGACTCGATTGGCCAGGTCGAACAATTCCTGGCATTGCTCGAGCGTCTCGGCGAGAGGCTTTTCCACGAAGACATCAAGCCCGCGGTGCAAGGCCGTGGAAACATAGTGATAGTGCGAGTCGGTATAGGTGCTGATGGCCACCGCGTCGGGCGAAGTTTTTTCAAGGGCTTCCTCGTAGTCCGTAAAGCGGGGAACGTCATCGGACAGGATGCCGGCCAACTGCTCGGAACTACTGTAATTCCTCGTTACGATTCCTACGTTCCGAACTCCCTCGATCTGCTCGTAGGCCTTGGCATGCAGCGTGCCCATGGATCCGGCGCCGAGGCTTAACACCTTTATCTCATCGCTCATAGCATGTTCTCTTACCAGACCAGTTCAAGTTGATTCACGATATTATCAATGACAACAACGTGCCACCATAGAATACCAGACTCCACGGCCGATTTGAGCTTCCCCGCAACTGCAGGGTTGATCCGCCGCATGTGACACCATCGCCGGTGTGGCAGCAGCAGACCATGCGGCTGGTCGGTTAGTTACTTATCCTCTGGCGGTGTCGGGTCGATCGTTTCATCGGAGACCGGGGCTTCACCGTCCCGCTTCACATACAATATGACATCTCTGGCACGAGACTCGATTCGATGCGACCGCAGCCTGGCGTTCAAAATGGGCACTTTCAGCACGACTGGGCACCGGGTGCCGGGAAAACAGACCCAGTTTTCGACCTTTTGTATGCTCGCAGGCGAGATACTCTTATGATATGCTGACGCCTGCGTTGGTCCAGCCTGGACATTCCGTATCAGGCGCAGACGCAACTAACACTTTTTAGGAAATGAATTATGGCTGAAGGTACGATTAAGCGACTCACCGACAAAGGCTTCGGGTTTATTGACGTGGGACGCGAGAAGGACTTGTTTTTTCACTCGTCGAGCCTCGAAGGCGTGAGTTACGACGATCTCCATGAAGGGCAAAGAGTCTCGTTCACGGAAGCGGATGGACAAAAAGGCCCCTGTGCCGAGAACGTCCAGGTGGTGTAGCGACGACGGACCTTCTGTTTCCAATCAGCAATTCTTTTTAATTCGGAGGCACCGACATGGGTGACAAGGGAGGAAGTAAAGACAAGGGCAAAAAGGAAAAGCGAAAGAAAGCCAAGCTAAGCCCCAAGGAAAAGCGAAAAGCGCAAAAAGCAAAAAAGAACAAATAGCGATGCGCCGTTGATCCGAACAAACCGTTCGTTTTGATGAAGAACAAAACAGGCGCCGGTCCAGTTTTAC
>JAYGDH010000445.1:0-1855 GCA_046583055.1 Pirellulaceae bacterium
TCCTGTTGTTTGCCTCTGCGGGTGTGCTGGAACATTCCGGGATCAAGATCCCCTACTTTGGATTTTTCGGGCACGACTCGGGTAAACGTGTCAAGGAAGCCCCCTTGAACATGCTGATCGCGATGGGGATTGCCGCGGGATTATGTATTGGGATTGGCATCTATCCAGCCCCGCTCTACGCGATTCTTCCCTTCGAGGTGGACTATAATGCCTACAAGGCAACACACGTTATCACCCAGTTCCAGTTGTTGATCGGGTCAGCAGTGGCAGTCGCTCTGCTGAAACAGACAGGGGTCTATCCGGCTGAGTTGCGCGCTGTAAACCTGGACATTGACTGGGTCTACCGACGTCCGTTCAAGCGATCCCCGGTCGATAACCTTTCGCCGGTGGGTCGAGTGGTGGCCCGCTTGGGACAGGTCCATGGGCAGATCGAGGAGCAGCTGGGGGTGTGGCTGCGCCAAGGTGCAGACCTGGTGCGGTGGGCCGCTGGATCCCGGGGCATTTCCCAGAAGACGGCATCGATTGGCGACATGGCCGTTTGGGTCGCGATCCTGCTGACCGGATACCTGGTCTTCTACTACCTCAGCTCGCTGGCGGGATCTCCCTCCTGACAGGTGCGGCAGCGCAAGGGATCCCGGGCTGTCGCTTGCATGTGCTCCGGAAAACGACGATAACAGGCTTGCGTCGGTGAATTGCGTATCCATCCCGGGAGAATTAAGTCATGAAGATGTCGATAACCATTGGTCTGTTGATCGCGAGTTGCCTGTTCGTCGAACCGGGGATGGCAGCTGAGAAAGCGAAGGTTGTCTTTATCTCGGGGAAACCCAGTCACGGCCGGATGGCTCACGAACATCGTGCTGGCAACATGATCCTGGCGGAGGCACTCAACCGTTCAAACCTGGGTGTCGAGGGAGTCCTGGTTCCTCATTATGGGTATCCCGAAGACACGAGCATTCTTGATGATGCCGCCTCGGTCGTGATTTTCTGCACGGGACACGGCGGACATGTTCTCAAGCCCCGGTTGGACGAGTTTGACAAGCTCATGAAGAAGGGGGTGGGCGTGGTGATGATCCACTGGGCGACCGAGGCTGAGAAAGGTAAACCTGGCGAGAAATTTCTCGAATGGATGGGCGGTTTCTGTGACCTGGACTGGTCGGTAAACCCTCACTGGACGCCGAAGTTCAAGGATTTTCCCGATCATCCGATCAGCAACGGGGTCAAGCCGTTTAGCGTCCGTGACGAGTGGTATTACCACATGCGTTTCGTAAAGGACCTGCAGGGAGTGACGCCCATTCTTTCCGATTTGCCTGGTCCGGAAACCCTCCGCCGAAAAGACGGGGCACGAAGCGGTAATCCTGCGGTGCGAAAGGCAGTTGCTAGTGGTGAAAAGCAGCATGTTGCCTGGGCCTATCAGCGTCCGGACGGCGGGCGTGGATTTGGTTTTACCGGGGCCCATGACCATATCAACTGGCGACAGGACAATTATCGACGCGTGGTACTTAATGCAATTCTCTGGACGGCCAGGGTCAAGGTACCCAAGGATGGTTTTCCGTCGCAGACTCCCAGCGAGGAAGGAATCAAGGCCAACCTGGATGGCGGCCGCAAGTAGCTGAGGCCGCACCTGGGCAGTCACACCGTGAACCAGTCTTGACACGATAAGGAGACGATAATGTTTGCTCCTCGTTTAAATTCTCGGACGGTCGTAGTGACAGTAAGTTCCTTACTGGTGCTGGCAACGATGCTGGTTGGTTCAGTGTCAGCGCAGGAGCCGACGTTCAAGGACGTCACGGCTGAGATGGGCCTGGAAATTTCGACCGACGCTGCTTGCTGGGCCGACTTGGATAATGATGGTTGG
>JAYGDH010000457.1:0-5583 GCA_046583055.1 Pirellulaceae bacterium
TCCTCGATGACCCAGGGTGCCGCAAAGGCACTGATCCGCACCTGGAACTCCTCCAGCCCTTGTTGGGAGAAAATTCCCAGGCTCTGTCCGAGGTACTCGGTAAGATCAAAGGTCTCATCGGACGGGAAATACTCGTCGAGAGCCTCGGCGCCAAGGAAGCGGTCCAGTTTCCAGTGGCGAAGCGCTGGTTCTGGATCCTTGGCGGATTGTTCCGCCGCAATGATGTAAAGGCTCGATTGGTAGAAAACAATGGCATAGGGGAGGATGCGCCGCGTGGCGGCGGGTTTTCCCAGCGATTGGTATTCAATCTGAACGACGCGGTGTTGTAGTATCGCCCGGTTGAGTGTTTTGAGTACGCCCTGTTGTTCCTCGTAGGATTTTGCGGGCATGCCGGAAACGTACAGCACTCGGCGAAACCGCTGGTAATGATCCCAGATGGACTCAGGCAACTGCTTCTGGATCTTGTGCCAGAACGATTCGATCCCCTGCCAAAATGGTGTTCCTGCCAGTGGCAAAAGTAAATCGCGTCCCAACGAAAGCGCTAGTAACTCGGTGGCCGAGACAGTGATCTCATAAGGTGTTCGGCTCTGTTGCCCCAACTTCCAGACCCGACCCCGTTCAATTTGCTCGGAGGCAAGATGGAAACCGGCGGACTGCAAGGCCTCGATGTCCCGACGAACACTCCGTGTGTGCAGGGAGGTCAGCCCCAGTTCCTCGACCAGGTCATCACGGATCTCCTCCAGTGTCTGTCCGAAACGGGACCGTTCCAAGACCTGCAATAACTTGTGTTGACGTATGAGTTGTTCGTTGCGAGCCATCCGTTGCCGCTCATTGGATCAGGAGGAGTCGGGTGACGTGACGCCAGCCTCCATGGTGATATCTTTATGACAGGTAAAGTGCCAGCTTGGTATAGGCCGCGTAAACACCGGCAATCAACATGCCGATGCCGGAAATAATGAGCAAATAGTCCCAGGCACGGCCTGGGGAAACGCGGGGATCCCCCTTGGCATAGCGGAAATAGATCGCCGCCGCAGCCACCATCGGTAGCATGATGGATTGCATCGTCCCACTGAGCAGGACCATTACGACAGGTTTGAATCCCAAGACCGAAGTGGTTGCACAGATGGCGGGCAAAATGGCACAGAGGATTTTTACGTTACGCCGATATGTCTTTTCCGATGGATCGGTGAATTTGAGAACACGAAACACGTCAGAAGCCATGCGTGCGTTACCCGCAGTTGCCACGAAGAACGTCGAATAGAGGACGGCAAAGGCACCGAACAAGAAGAGAACTTCAGCCGTCTCCCCAAAGACAGGTCGATACATCACGCCGAGAGAACGCACCATCTCGTCCCCCGCTGGAACGAGGTGAATGCGACCGAGGATCGCTGCCCCCAGCAGGTAAAAGGCGACTGTTGCGAACGTATAGACGAACATCGAACACCAGGCGTCCCAGCGCAAAACCCGCATCCAACCGCGAGCGCGTTCGGCCCATTCTTTGCTTTCGTCACGCGGACCCGCGTAGCGCGCATAGCCGTGTTCCATGCACCAGTACGGATAGGCAATTAGTTCTGCGGCACCCACCCCGATGATGCCAAAGGTCGCCAAGGCAATGGCGAGCGCTTTCATCGTTTCGCCCTCTGGCAAGCCAAAGGAGAGGCCCTCCCGTAAATCGGCCATCGTGATACTCCACGCGGATGCCGTGTCAATAGTCTGAAGGCCTAGCACATTGACGATCGTGACCAGGGTAAAGAGGACGACCAGGGTCGTCGAAAACGTCTGGATAAAGCCATAGCGACCGCGGACCAGCAGAATGATGGTGATCAGCGTTAAGATGATAGTCCAGGCGTTGGCATCCGTCCGATTCTTGGCCGGCTGGATCGTGAGTGCCTTGACGTAGCTAGCGGGGAACTCAGAAAAAACCTTGTCGTCCCTTTTTAAGCCCATGTCAGCATTTTTTACGAAGTCCCCGTGTAACGCGGTGTTCGCATCATGGAAACTTCGTGCGGCCAGATCGCGTGCCGCCAACATCGTTGGAGTCGCACCGTCACCTTCGGCAGCTGACGCGATTTTAACTTCTAAGGAAACCCAGTCGGACAAATCGCTCCGGGGGAGTAGTTTTGTGTAAATGAGGTGCTCCCCGGTCCCGGGATTGGCACCTGCCAGCGCGTTGATGCGCACCTTGATTTTCGAAAGGCGCTCTTTTTGATCTTGAGAAAGACTCGTCCCTTGGAGCAACAGGTAATTGTCGATACTTTGCGCATGGATCTCGCCCAGTTCGTCGGCCAACTTGTCTTTGGCGGTCGCGTCCGTTGCATCACTGCTCCACTGGGCCCGCAGAACCGTCAAACGGGTCTCGGCTTCCCGGTACAGGTTATACGTCCTGCCTCGCTCAGTGAGAGGAATACTAATCGAAAGCGCCTGGCCGACACCGCCAACAATGCTGCCCAGTTGCCCCATGATGAAAATAAACATGACAAACCAATACCAGACGATCAGATGGCCACCGCCGATCTTGGGGCCGGGCAGCGAGTTCAACCCGGCAATGGTCGTCGTACCGGTCGTAATCGTGTAACGACCCAACTCCACCTGGACGAAGACCTTGATGACACAACCGATGATGATCAGCCACAGCAAGGTGAAGCCCGCTTGGGCGCCGGTAACCGTGGTGGCAATCAGTTCACCGGAGCCCACGATCGACCCGGCGATGATCAGTCCGGGGCCAAGACTCCTCACAATGCCCCAGAATGTCGTGGGCGGATCCTTCGTGAGCGTGGCAGGATCGATAGCTTCCGGGGATTGGTCGGGGGCTGTATTCATGGCGACTCACCTTACTCAAATGATCATGAACGAAGGCCGTTGGGCGATGCAAACGGTAGGAAACCGGATCGCCAACAAAGGTACGTTACCCTATCAATTGGCAGGCGCAAAGGGTTTGCAATAATCACGGGAACAAACCAGCACAGCTGGAAACCGAGATAGACCCTGAATCCACTATCGCTGCAGCGGGACACCCAGATCGGGACTGGCTTCATAGTAAGCCTCGGGGCTCACCTCTGCCTCGTCACTGGCACCCTCCGGGACCAAGGATTCGTCCCTCCGCCCACCCGCATCGGAAAAAGCGGAGCCAACTCGCCCATGGCTGGGATCGTGGCGTTCCCAGACGCCACCTTCCGCCGAATAGTCGGCGTCAAAGGGTGCTGAGCACATGGCACAGCCTGCCAAGGGTAAAAGTATCACCGATACAAGACAGTGGAATGCTTTCTGTGGCGTCACGCTGCGGTCTCCCATCTATGGTAATAGCCCCCCACAGATGGATCGTTCTTCGACACATTTCGCAGAGCTCTTGAAAAAGAACCAGATCTACCACAGCTTTTTCAAAATAACGTTCGGCGGGACCGTCACCAGTGAAGATGGGGCGACTGGGTTGCCGATCTGATTACTGCTAGCGGTAATCCGTTTTTAGCGGGACCGGAATGCGGCCATGATCCGCGGGTCGGCCAGGCTCTCGGCAACAAGTTGTGCACCGGGGAAATCCTGGTGCCGGTTGTGATTTGCCAGCACGGCGACCGCATAAGAACCTGAATCAACGGCGGCTCGGAAACCATTGCTACTATCTTCGAGCACCATCATCTGCGACGGATCGAGATTGAGCCTCTCGGCGGCCTTCAGATAGATTTGTGGATCGGGTTTTCCCAGTTCGATATCCTCAGCAGTCAGGAGGAACTCGAATCTATCACGCATGTCGTATTTGTCGAGCATCGTAACGGCGAACCCGCGGCGGCTACTGGTTGCGATCGCCTTGGGGATGTTCCCTTCTTCGAGGAAAGCGAGTAGTGATTGGAGGCCGGTCATGGGCTTGAGTTGTGTTTCCAGGATCTCACCGAAAATGACAGCGGTCTCGGCCTCAAGCTCTGCAGTGGTGGCATCGAGGCCATGCCAATCAATCATGATCTGGAGTGCCTCGTGACTTTGGCGACCCATCATTTTAGACAACAGGTCGTCGGTAAGTTGCTTGCCTCGACGTTCCAGCATCTTGCTACCAACGTGATGGTATTGTTCTTCCGTATTGAACATGAGCCCGTCCAGGTCGAAAACGGCAGCCTGCAGTGGGGAATCTATGGTCATGGAGCGAAGGGGTCCGGTTAGGCAGCTGTGGTCAGGGTTGGGTGAGTTCATCCTGGATGTAGCGGCGTACGTTCTGTTCCAGCAATGGTAATGGAAGCGAGCCGCTACCCAGCACTACATCGTGAAACTTGCGGAGGTCGAAAGTTTTGCCGAGCTCCGTTTCGGCCAGAGAGCGAAGTTCGCGAATCTTGAGTTCGCCAATCTTGTAAGCGAGCGCCTGGCCTGGCCAGGCAATATAGCGATCAATCTCGGCCTCGATGTTATGTATGGAAAGTGCGGTGTTGTCTTTCATGTAGGTAATGGCGCGGTCGCGGGACCAGCCCAGGTAATGGATGCCGGTGTCTACGACAAGGCGACACGCCCGCCACATTTCGTAGCTCAGCCGACCGAAATCACTGTAGGGATCCTGGTAAAAACCAACTTCCAGGCCAAGCCGTTCGGCGTACAGAGCCCAGCCTTCAACGAAAGCGGTAAAGCCGGCGAATCGCCGGAACTCCGGTAGGTCTACAAGTTCCTGTTGCAACGCCAACTGCAGGTGGTGTCCTGGTACGGCTTCATGCAAGGAAAGTGCTTCCACTTCGAACAGGGGTCGGCTACTCAGGTTAAAGGTGTTGATGTAGTAAAAACCGGCGCGGGTTCCATCACCGGAGGGCTGGCTGTAATAGGCCGTGGTTGTCCTGGGGGCGATGTAATCGGGAACCCTACGAATCCCGTAGGGCATGCGAGGCAACTTCTGGAAGAGAGTGGGAAGTTGCCCGTCCATCTTCTTGAGCGTCAGGGCCACCTCTTTTTCCAGTTGTTCGGCGGTCGTCGGGTAGAATTGTTTGTCAGTGCGAAGGAAAGCAATAAATTGATCCAGGCCGCCCTCGAAATTTACCCGCGGCGGAACGGCAAGCATCTCCCGGCGGATCCGTCGAACCTCGTTAAGGCCGATCTGGTGAACAGCCTCGGGTGCTACATCCAACGTTGTAAATTGCCGCACACGATGGCGATAGAAGGCACGTCCACCGGGAAGTGCGGACACGCCCACGGATCCGCGGGCGGCTGGTATATACTCGTTACGCATGAAAACGTTGAACGATTGATACGTGGGAACGACTGACGTGGTGATTGCCGCTGTGGCGTCCTTTCGCAGTCGCGATTGGACTAGCTTGCTCATGGAATCAGGCAGGGTCACAAAAGGCCGGTAGAGAAGGCTCTTGGTTGGATCGGTGACGATATGAGGTGTGATCGTATCGCTATACCCCTCCAGTACGACCGCCGGTAAAACCCATTCTGCCTCGATGCCCATCCGCAGTAGCGTGATTTGTTCAGCCCCGTAACGTTGGAAATCCAACAGGCGGGCTATGTAATTATCGTGATCCTTGACCGTCTTCAGTGGTACACGTTTTGGCAACTCGGGAAAGGCGATATGAAAACCCCAGCGGTTACTGATCGGTATCAGGTGACTCGGGA
>JAYGDH010000412.1:0-9098 GCA_046583055.1 Pirellulaceae bacterium
CGTGGTGGCGGTGACAGTGCGAGAGGATCAAACGATCGCGGGAGTGCCGGACGTGGTGGCAGCAGCCAGAGTGCCGGACGTGGTGGCAGCAGCCAGGGTGGCGGACGTGGCGGCAGCAGCCAGGGTGGTGGACGTGGCGGCAGCAGCCAGCGTGGCGGTCGCGGGGGCAACTCGAATTCGGATACTCCCGAATCGTATCGTTTCAAGACCCTGGGAGAGCGATTGCCTGAGGGATTACCCGAGTGGTTCAAATCCAACGACGCTAATGGCGATGGCCAGATCATGATGTCAGAGTATGCCAAGAACTGGAATGCAAAAATGCTCGACAGTTTCGACAAGTTTGATTTCAACGCCGATGGGATCATTACACCTGAAGAATGCCTGGATGCTGTTGACGAGGGTGTCAGTTACGGTGGTGGAGAATCCAGTCGCGGACGCGGTTCCTCCGATAACAACAGGAGCGACGGTCGGCAAGAGACCGATTCGTCCAAGTCGACCGATTCGTCCAAGTCGACCAGCAAGTCCAGTGGGTCATCCCGGTACGCCAAGTACGCCAGTGGCATCATGGAAAAACATGATACCGATAAGAACGGGAGTCTTAGCAACGAAGAATGGTCCAAGAACAGGTGGATCAAGGAAAGTTTCGACACAGACGGGGATGGCAAGATGACCATCGACGAGCTGACCAAGGGCTTTGGGGGCTAAGTAGCCACGTGATCGCGAACAGCATTTGACCTGATTTGTCGAGAACAGCTATCTGCGGTTACAATGACTGCTGTCTTGTGTGGAAGAAACCCTACCGTGTCACCCGGTGGTTTCTTGAGTCGAGTGGACTCCTGCCACCGCTGTCCCCAGGATGGTCAAAAGCCAGGTAGCCATGAAATTTTTATCTGCAATTCCTATTTCGACCGCCCGGCAGTTGCTTGCTATCCTGGTTGCCGTGGCCATCGTAGCGCCGGTGCTGGCCGAAGCCCCGGAAACAAAACCAGCAGCCGGCGTGTTACGAGTCGCGCCGGATTTCATTTCACTGAACGGATTTAACCTGCAGCAACAAATCCAGGTTACGTTTCACCCCACGGGCCGCCTGCCCACTGATGCCACGCGGACGGCTACCCTCGAACTCGATGATGACCGGATTGCAACGATCAGCGCGGCAGGGGTCATCCGTGGAAAAATGACCGGTAAAACATCGCTGCTGGTCCGCTTGGGCAAGTTGCATACCCGAGTACCGATTGTCGTGGGGGACCCCAACCAGGACACGCCTCCCCAGTTTCAGCGTGACATT
Source organism: Pirellulaceae bacterium (assembly GCA_046583055.1). Taxonomy (GTDB): domain Bacteria; phylum Planctomycetota; class Planctomycetia; order Pirellulales; family Pirellulaceae; genus JAZADA01. The sequence continues at coordinate 1,286 of JAYGDH010000412.1, forward strand.
CTCCCCATCCTCTCCAAGCTGGGATGTAACAGCGGCGGCTGTCACGGCAAACAGTCGGGACAGAACGGTTTCAAGCTCTCCGTCTTTGGCTTCGACGCCCGCGCTGATTTCGAGGCGTTAACTCAGGAAGCACGCGGCAGAAGACTGTTTCCTGCAGATCCCGGCCGCAGCCTCTTGGTCCGCAAGGCAACCGGCAGCCTCCCACACGGTGGCGGGCAACGCCTGCTTCCGGACTCGGTTGACCAGCAAATTCTGCTGAAATGGATAGAGAAAGGGACTCCCTGGGGGCTGGCAGATGGGCCGCTGCTGGAAAAAATAACTGTCCAGCCGCGGGATGTCATCATGCAAACGCTACGTTCACAACAGCTGCTGGTTACCGCCCTGTATAGCGATGGTAGTCAGCGGGATGTCACTGCAGCCGCCGCCTACTCCAGTAACCAAGCCACGATTGCCGACATGGATGAGTTCTTCCAGGTAAAAAGCGGCAAGCAACCGGGCGAGGCAGCGATCACGGTCAATTACATGGGGAAAGTGACCTCCACGCGTATCATCATCCCGCGGGATTCCACGGGAGAGAACCTTGCAGCCATGCCAGTCAGTAATCCGATCGATGCCCTGGTCGGAAAAAAACTGACCGCCCTGGGACTGGAGCCCTCGCCGCTGGCCGACGATGCGATGTTCCTCAGACGCCTGTACCTGACCGCCATCGGTACGCTACCCAGTGCCAACGAGATCACGGCATTTCTGCGCAACGACCAGCCAGACAAGCGAAACCAGGAAATCCAACGAGTCCTTGAACGGGACGAATATGCAGATTACTGGACCCTGAAATGGGCTGATATCTTGATGGTCAATCCTGAAAAAATGGGGCCGCGAGGTGCCTACGAATTTCACCAGTGGTTACATCAGCAAATCCAGACCAATCGCCCCTACGACCAATGGGTGCGGGAATTGATAACGGCCAGTGGCAACTCCGGAAAATATGGCCCTGTCAATTTTTTCCGGGCAGCTACCACCGCCGAGGATGTGACCAAGACCGTCAGCCAGGCCTTCCTGGGTATTCGTATGGATTGCGCCCAATGCCACCATCATCCGTTCGAAAAATGGAGCCAGGATGACTTTTACGGCATGGCTGGGTTTTTCACGGGACTCCAGCGAAAGTCACTGGGTAATGATCGGTTACTTATTTTCCACCCGGGGCACCAGGCAGCCAAGGTACCGGCCAGCAACCAACTGGTCCCCACCCAACCTCCGGGAGGAAAACCCCTGGAAGGGCTAGACCAGGGCGATCCACGGATCCACCTGGCCAGTTGGATGACGGCCCCTGGGAATCCTTACTTCGCGAGACTGGTCGCGAACCGCCTCTGGAAACACTACCTGGGGCGTGGCCTGGTCGAGCCCGAGGATGATCTGCGTTCAACGAATCCTGCTGCCAACGAACCGTTGTTGAACTACCTGGCCCAGCAAGTAATCCAGACAGGATATGACCTCAAGCAGGTAACCCGATTGATCCTGGAGTCCCATACCTTTCAACTTTCCAGTAAGTCCAATGCACTTAATTACGACGACCATCAACATCATTCTCATTACCTGATACGCAGGCTGCCGGCCGAAGTCCTGCTGGATGCCATTTCCCAGGTAACTGGTTCCCCGGAAACATTCGTGGGGATGGCTCCGGGAACCCGCGCCATCGAGCTCTGGGATAACCGACTGCCATCCTACTTCCTTGATACGTTCGGCAGATCCCTGCGTGAATCTCCCTGCGAATGTGGCAAGTCAGGCGAACCGACCATGGCGCAGGCTTTACACCTCATGAACGCTCCTGAAATTGATGCCAAGGTGACGGATCCCGCGGGACACGCCAGGCGACTGGCCAGGACAGAGCTTTCGCCAGCAGAAATCACCAACCAACTTTGCCTGACGGTCCTGGGAAAACCGGCGACAGCACGGGAACAGGCGGTTGCCAAGGCATTATTTGAAAAGGGAACACGCCAGGCCGCCACGGCTGACCTGATGTGGACACTCATTAACTGCTACGATTTCCTGTTCATCCACTAGGATTCCTGGAAAGGGTTTTTCATGTCCACTGCCGTTGATCTAAAAAATCAATTATACAGCTCGGCTCGACGACCATCCCAACCTGGGATCAGTCGCCGAAATTTCCTGCAGGTGGGATCCCTGGCCGGCATCGGACTGGCAGACATTCTCCGCATGCAACATGCAGCTGCGGCAGGTAAACCTGGCGCTGAAGATATTAACTGCATCTTCATCTTCATTGTTGGGGGGATGCCTCAACAGGACATGTGGGATCTCAAACCAGATGCTCCCGATGGCATCCGGGGCGACTTCAAACCGATCTCGACCCGGGTACCTGGAATCCAGATTTCCGACGTGCTACCGCAGATTTCCCAGGTCACGGACAAGCTGGCTATCCTGCGCAGCATGACACACGATGATTCCGATCACGGCCGCGGATTTCACATCATGATGACCGGTAAAAAGGCCGGGGCCGGTGATTTCAACGGTAACCAGAACAATAACCAACATCCGTGCCTCGGATCGATGGTAGCCCGCCTGGGAAAACCCGGTTCACTCCCCCCCTACATCTCCGTCCCGAACTTCCTCAACAGTGGCGGCCCTTCCTTCCTGGGACCCAGCTACGGTCCCTTCACGATCACGGCAGACCCCGCTGCCCCCGATTTTTCAGTTCGTGATATTGGACTGCCAACATCCGTCAGCGACGACCGCAGTCGCAGACGCCGGGCCGCACTCCAAAGCATCAATGCGTTCCAACAACAAGTCGAGGCCGTCAGCGGGCAAGTCAAATCGCTGGATGTGTTTTACGAAAAAGCATACAACATCATGACCTCCCCGCTGGCCAAGCAGGCTTTTGACATCGAGCGAGAATCAAGCAAGACCCGTGAAAATTACGGTATGACCAGCATGGGGCAATGTTGCCTGCTGGCCCGCAGGCTCGTCGAAGCTGGCTGCCGCTTTGTCAGTATCGAAAACGGCCACTGGGATACCCATCGCAAGAATACCTATAGCCTGCGAGAACTTCTCTGCCCCAGCTTCGACCAGGCCATCCCCGCCCTGCTTGATGACCTGTCCGATCGTGGCCTGCTGGAAAAAACCCTGGTCGTCGTCACGACAGAATTCGGCCGCACTCCGCGTATCAATCCCCTGGCAGGACGCGACCACTGGCCCAATGCATTCTCCATCCTGATGTCTGGAGCTGGCCTGAAAACCGGTTTAACCATCGGCAAGACCGATAAGACGGCCAGTGAAGTTAGCGATCGACCGATCACGCCCCAGGACATGTGTGCCACGGTTCTGAAGGTCCTGGGGATCGATCACAGGCAACTCCTGCATACCCCCCTGGGACGGCCCGTTCCACTGGTCGACCATGGAAAACCCGTCCACGAATTATTCGCTTAACGGGAACCAGAACATCCTCGCTTACCCATGGACGCATCATGAAAACAAGACCTCCCCTCTGGCGGATCGGGAAGTGGTTACTGGTTGCTCTGCTGATCTGCGAGAGCCACTTGGCCTTGGCCCAACCTGTCCCCTCCAAGTCACCCGGGAGCACCCACTTGTTTCCCGCCGGCGGCAGAATTGGCTCCTCGCTCCAGGTGCGTGTGGGAGCCGAATGCATTCCACCAGGAACCCATTTTCAACTTAACGATCCACGCATCACATCACCGGCATTGCTGCAACAACGCCTGGCGAACCGTGGCGAAGAATCCCCACGTCGCGCACCCACCGAAACCCCGATCACGTATCCCAGGGAATGGGCCTCCCAGGTCAATATCCCGGATAACATGGATCCCGGTATCGTCTACTGGAAACTCAGTTGTGCTGCCGGCGGAACACCATGGCGACCCTTCATCGTGGGAACCCTCCCCGAGTTCGTGGAAACCGAATCCAACTCAACCCTGGAAACCGCACATGCTGTGACAACACCTGTCACCCTCAATGGACAAATCCATGGAGAACGGGATGTTGATTACTATCGCGTCGACCTGGAAACCGACCAACTGCTGGTCTGCGAGATGATGGCGGGCCGCATCGGGTCCCGACTCGACCCGGTTGTCGAAATCCTTAACTCTGCCGGGGAAAAAGTCCAGGTCACCACATGTCACGTTGGTACCGACCCCGTGATCGCACTACGTGCGCCCGAGGCAGGAAGTTACCTGCTTCGCATTTCAAATATTTCCTTTCATGGCAGTGCCTCTCATGTCTACCGCTTGAACCTGACTCACAAACCATTCGTCCAGGCTGTTTTCCCCCGGGGAGGGCAAGCCGGCACGGACCAGGAACTCGATTTCCTGCTACTCGATGGAACACCTGAGGGAAGCCACGCCCGGCAACGTGTGAACTTGCCAGCCCGGAATAACACCGGTCAAACATCGTTTGAATACCCGCTGGTTACCCCCTGGCAATCCAGCAGCATCACCGTAACATCCGGAGCCCATCAGCGAGAAAAGGAACCCAACGACAGCCAGGCTGACGCCATGCCCATGCTCCCGGGTGAAACAGTTCACGGCCAATTTTCCCAAACAACCGACCAGGACTGGTTCCGTCTTTCTGTAAAAAAAGGAATCGCGTACTCCATCACCTGCCAGGGAGTTGCACCACTACACCAGGCCAACCCGATCATGACGGTCCATGATGTAGCCGGCAAGAAACTAAAAGAAATAAGCAGCATTGAAACCAACGGGCGTCTTCAGCTTCACTGGAATGCCTCCCGGGATGAAGACCTGCTGCTGCGCGTCCGCGACCTGCGCTTCGGGGTCCGTGGGGATTTCAGCTTGATCTACCAGCTGAATGTTGTCCCGGCAGTCACCGACTTCCAGTTACACATCCCCACGAACCATGTCCAGGTCCTGCAGGGAGGCAAGACGACCGTGGATCTGGAGATAACTCGCTCCGGCAAATCATCCGAACCCATCACGGTCACGGCAACGAATTTACCTGCCGGCGTGCAACTGGAAAAACTGGAAATCTCGCCTGGGAAAACGCTCGCTAAAATGGTCTTCTCCGCCAAGGAAGACGCCGCTGCAAAAGGACTGGACATCCAGGTCAGGGGAACTCGAACTATTAATAACGCCTCGCAACAACGCCTGGCCACCATTGGACATCTCGGAGTGGACGCCGAGGGGCGTAGTGTCGGAACTCCCACACTGAACCAGATCCCCTTCACGGTGTTGCACAAACCTATTTTCCGTATTTACTGCAGCGAAGCCTATCTCTACGCATACCGTGGTTCCGTCTTCCCCTACCTGATGGAAGTAGAACGACAGGCTGGCTTCCAGGGAAAAATTGTCCTCCAGATCGGTGACCGGCAAAATCGAGATCTGGATGGCATTGAAATGCATGAAATTGAAATTCCGGCAACCAACAAGGAAGTCCTGTTGCCCATTTACCTGCCAGAAACCATGCACATTAATATCCAGTCACAATCCCAGCTCTATTGCCAGGGCTTTGCGTCCTTCACCGATCAACATGGACAACAACAGTCCTTCCTGGCAGTCTCCGAAAAACGAAACATGCTCCGAACACTGCCGCCGGTGGTCAAGCTCAAGTCCTCTGATCAACCTATCACCTGTCACACCGGGCAATCCCTGGCCGTGCGGTTGCAGTTGGAACGCACCTCCAACTTCCCCGGCCCCATGACAGTCAGCCTGCTTGCTGACCCGATCAAGAGCGGCTGTTCCCTTAAACCGGCAACCATTCCCGGCAACGCAAATGAAATTACCTGCCAAGTGCAAATCGGACAAATCACCGGAACCAGGAAACTCACCTTTCGAGCAGCCGGACAAATGGCAGGACAAACCGTCATCACAGAAACGCAGATCCACCTGCAGATCATCAAGAAAACGCCCTGATCCCGGTTCCACCCCGCGCTGACAACTTCAACCCCACAGCTGCCGGACCAGGGAAGAACTGAAGGCATCTCGAAAATGGTCGATCTTCGGTCGGCGTGAATCCTTCGGCCAAGTGAGACCCACCACGTCAAAGCGGACCGGATGGCCCAACAGCCCGTGCCGTTTCAGATAGACCAGCGCCAGGCGGGCCAACCGTCGTTGCTTGCGGACATCAACGGCCTCGGCAGGAGAGCCCGCCCGAAACGAACGCCTCGTTTTTACCTCGATAAATACAATCGTCCCTTGATCGACTGCCACGAGATCCAGTTCCCCCAATATTTCTCGGGAACGGGCAACTAGGATGCGCCAACCCTGCCTTCTGAGATAACGCCTGGCAACGCGTTCACCACGCCTGCCCAGATCGCCTTGAACGCCAGGAGCGCGCAAGAACAGCGCACCAAAACCCCGATTTCGAAAGAAACGCCAGATTGGCCCCAGAATCTGCACGCCCCAGTACAAAAGATGCTTCATCCCTCTCCGGGCATTTCATCTTAAGCCATGAGCCATCAACTCACTGGTTGCGGCGACGCTCTTTCAACCGCGTTGCCTTACCAACACGATCTCGTAAGAAATACAGCTTGGCTCGTCGTACAATGCTCGAACGTTGTACGACGACCTGATCCACGCGGGGAGAATGTAATGGAAACTTACGTTCCACGCCTTCACCAGCCACGATGCGACGTACGGTAAACATCTCCCGACTCCCACCACCGCTGCGAGCAATGACCGTTCCCGCGAAAACCTGGATGCGTTCCTTCTCTCCCTCCAGGATCTTCGTGTGAACTTCAACCGTATCACCGATCTCAAATTCAGACACTTCCGTCTTCAGAGAGTCCTTTTCCGCCAAGTCCATCAACCGTTGGTTCATCACTCAAATCCTCATTAAATGCCTGTCATCTACAGGAAATCAGTATTCTCTTATAACAACCAAGCCCATGCCAGGCAAACTCACTCCGTTGGATCTGACTCGGCCTGCTCGTTGCTCAACAAGTCACTCCGACGCTGACGTGTCCGATCCACTTTCTGCTTAGACCTCCAGTCAGCAATCGCTGCGTGGTCACCACTCAGTAAAACTTCCGGTACCCCATGCCCCCGGTACTCCCGGGGTCGCGTGTATTGCGGAAATTCCAATAAGCGGTTTCCGGACGAAAACGAATCGTCAACATTACTTGATGCGTCCCCTAAAACTCCTGGTATCAGCCGCATCACCGCATCAACCAAAACCATCGCAGCCACTTCACCTCCATTGAGAATATAGTCCCCGATGGATAACTCCGTGGGCTGCAGGATATCAATTATTCGCTGATCAAATCCCTCGTAACGACCACATATCAGGATCAGACGAGGAACCTCTGACAGCTCCTCCACCACCACCTGGTTCAATGGCTTTCCCTGCGGTGTTAACAGGACCACCTCGACCGGCTCGTCTGCCAGCTGTGAAACTGCCTCCACGCATTCCACCACTGGCCCTACTTGCAGAACCATGCCGGGACCACCGCCGTACGGCCGATCGTCCACCTTGTGGTGTGGGTCAGTTGACCAGTTGCGCATGTCATGAACATGCACATCCAAACAACCTCGTTCAATTGCTTTTCCAAGTAAACTCTGTTCCAGGTAACCTGAAAACATTTCCGGAAACAGAGTTAATACGTCAAAACGCATTACGCGTTACTCACTCTCCTCTTCCGCAGCAGCTGCTTCGGCAGGAGCTGCTTCGGCAGGGGCTGCTTCGGCAGGGGCTTCTTCCGCAGGAGCTTCTTCCGCAGGAGCTGCTTCGGCAGGAGCTGCTTCGGCAGGAGCTTCTTCGGCAGGAGCTTCTTCGGCAGGAGCTGCTTCTGCAGGAGCTGCTTCTGCAGGAGCTTCTTCCGCAGCAGCTTCTGGAG
>JAYGDH010000543.1:0-23387 GCA_046583055.1 Pirellulaceae bacterium
TCGCATCTCTCCAGATTCATGCGTTCCAGATTGACCAGGTCCAGGCTTTGCTTTTCCCCTGCCGTCAGTGGCCCCGTCTTCTTATCCAACGTCTGCTGGTCGTCGCGAACAGCCTGGTACGCTTTCGTCACCAACTGGCCACGTCGCTCAATCTGTTTCTCGGCATAATCCTCGTACCGATGAAGCGGATAAATATTGTAGGCCAGGGCAAGAATCGGCCCCTCCTCATTGGTCCGGGCCACCTCCAGTTCCGTCCAACGGACCAGGCTTAGCAACCCATCGACCACGGCCTCTCGATCCTTGAAAACCTCTCGATCCTTGGAAAGCTCCTCGCCCTTCAGGGTCATCAGGCGTGTGCGAATCTCGCCCTTCAGGGTCATCAGGCGTGTGCGAATCGCCGCCACGTAATAGACGTCAGCCCGGTCATACACCTGGCTGTGCGGCTGGGCAGGATAGATTCCGTGCTCGAATTTCGAATTATACTCAACCGCCTTAACCCCCAGGAACAACATTCCCAGGACAAAGGTAATCACCATCCAGAGCTTGGCCAGCCCCACCCTGTTGGCCTTGGCAGCCTCCAGGGCCAGCACGATAGAAACGCTGGAACAAATCAGAACAAACGTATTGAAAGCACCGATGTATTCCTTGACGTGCACATCATGCGGCGTCGGCCAGGTGCCGGCCGGAGCTCCAAATCGCAAGACGATATAGGTACCAATCAATCCGGCAAAAAACATGATCTCGGTCGACAGGAACAGCCACAGGCAAACCTTGCCATTGCGCAACGGCAGGCAGGGTTCATACTCCAATTGGATATGACCGTGATGATCGTCGTGACCGTGATGAGTATCAGCTTCTGTCATGGCAAACACTATGAAACTAAAGTGACAACAACCAGGACGACCAACAACGCCGGCAGGTAAACCAACGTTGCTCGCAACAATCCTCGAGCCGTCTGATTATTTAAACAGACAAAAAAACGAACTGCAAATACCAATTGAGCCAATCCCAGGGCAAAAGCCGCCAGCAGGTAATAACCAGCCATGGAAACCGGCAGGTAGAGGGCCGGAACAAAACTTATCGGTAACAGGGCCAGGGCACCCAGGACCGCCTGCACCGCCGCCCGGCGGCCCGTTGGATCCACCACGGTCCACATGCGAATCCCTGCCTGCCGGTACTGGTCCCGGTAAATCCAGGCAATCGCCATGAAATGTGGGAACTGCCAGAGGAACAGTAGCGTCAACAGGCTCAATGCCCGCACGTCCTGCCAGGGTAACTGGGTGGTGCTGACAGCCGCCCAGCCCATCCAGACCGGCAAGGCCCCGGATACTGCACCCACCAGTGTGTTGTGTGGAGTGCGCGTCTTGAGCGGCGTATAGGCAAAACCGTAGATGGCCCAGGTGGCCAGGCCCAACAACGCTGTTAATAGATTTACCTGCCAGGCCAACTGGGCCAAACCCAGTACCAGGGTGACCACCGCAAACCCCATCACCTGATTTGCTGACATGCGTCCGGACGGCAAGGGCCGATCCGAGGTCCGCTCCATGCGCGCGTCACCTTCACGCTCAAGCCACTGATTCAGGGAACTGGCACTCGCTGCTACCCAGGCGGTTCCCAGCAAGGCGTGCATCATCAGCCACGGATCCAGTTGACCCCAGCTGGCCACGTAGGCCGCCGCAGCGACCACCACCAGCACCAGGACAGAGATGCGAGGTCGCGTTAATTCGACGTAATCTTTCCAGCGACCGAGGCCCTGTACGGCTCGTGTTTCAACGGCAAGTGTACTGGTGCTCATGATGTCAATTGCCCCCGTCCCATCCAGGCGCTGACCAGGAACAGATTCATCAACCCGCTGTTACGATCTGCTGTTCGATCCTGTCGACCACTGGTCAATGGGTCCATCGAACAGCTTGCTCGCAACACGACCAAAACTGCCAGGGCCAACAGCAGCGACCCGGTCGCCACGTGCGCCGTCACGACCATCGCCTGAACCATTCCCTGGGCCTGGACCGTGTAACCAGCAAACCAGCTGTACTCAGCAAGCCCCATTGGCCAACCGTATTTCAAGACCCACGTCGCCGGTCCCAGCAGCATCTGCAAGGCCGCCAACCCTGCCAATACCGCGACGGGTCGTCGCAGGTAACCCGCCAACTGGCGATCTCGCGCAGCCCAGGTGAGCAGGCCTACATGCAGCACAACGACGGCTGCCATCAACAGGTGAAACATTACCAGCACACGGAATGTTCCGGGCAAGGTTTGCACTGCCACGTGCCGAACATGTGCTCCCACGATCAACTGGGCGTAAATCATAGCGGTCGTCAGGACAGCCAAATGGCGGACCCGGTGAAGTTGGGCCTGCCGTTGCCGGGAGCTGTTCTCCCCAGCCGGGAAAACAGCCGGGAAACCAGGTTGCCGCCATGCCCGTGATGTAAAAACGGCCATGGCAGCTGCGTACGCGAAAAAGAGCGGCCCAACACAACCATGAACCAGGGCCAGGAACCGTTCATTCAGCAGGACACGAGCACCTCCCAGGCCACCCTGCAAGAGCACGAGCAGCAGGGCCAGTACAGCCAATCGCTTCATCCAGCGGCGGGAATCTCGACGCATCACCGAGACCAACAAACCAATCGTCAACAGGCCCACCAGTGCGCCCAGCAAGCGGTGGCCATGCTCGATAAACAGGTCCCAGGGGCCAAAAAACCACGTCGCCCAGGGATACAGGAAGAGGTTATAGCCGAAGGTCGAGGGCCAATCCGGTACCGCCATGCCGGCATCGTAAGTCGTTACCAGGCCACCCACCCAGATCAAGGGAAACGTCGCGCAGGCCAACGCCACCGCCCAGCAATGTGGCGGATAACGGTCATTTTTTTGCTGGCCTGTTACCATGGAGAGGATTTCCTGTTTCAATCTCGATGCGCTCGGCGCACGTCCCGTCAGGTTTCCCCGTCACCGGAGCTCTCTACCTCCGGGGGCGGTTGGGTTTGCGGATAATAATCTGTATCCACCTCGGGCGAACCATATTCGTAGGGTCCGCGATAGACGATAGGCTGAAAATCAAAATTTCCGTGACCGGGAGGACTCGGTGCCGTCCATTCCAGCGAGTTGCTCTTCCACGGATTCCTGCCCGCCCTGGGGCCTCGAAACATGCTGTAGAAGAAATTGATCGCAAAGATGATCTGGGAAGCAACCATGCAGATTGCACAAATCGACATGAACTGGTTCATCGGCTGTAGCTGAGCAAACGTCTCGTAGTGGTACGGGTCTGCCAAACGCCTGGGAAAGCCAACCACGCCCAGGATATGCATGGGGTAAAAGGTACCGTTGAGAAAGACAAAGGTCAGGAAGAAATGCAACTTGCCCGCCGTTTCATTCATCATCCGGCCAAACATCTTGGGGTACCAGAAATAAATAGCTCCGAAGACGGCCATGGCAGTCCCGGAAAACAACACGTAGTGAAAATGGGCCACGATAAAATACGTGTCATGGATAAAAATATCGACCGGCGTGGCTGCCATGAAAATCCCGGAGAGCCCCCCGATGATGAACATGGAAACAAAGGACGTCGCAAACAACATCGGCGTGGTAAATTGCACCTTGCCACCCCAGATGGTTCCCATCCAGTTAAAAACCTTGACGGCACTGGGCAGGGCAATCATCATCGTCGCCGTCATGAACGTCATGCCCAGCACCGGGTTCATGCCGGACACGAACATATGATGTCCCCAGACGACGAAACCAAGCCCGGCAATTCCTGAAATGGAATAGACCATTGGCTTGTAACCAAAGATCGGTTTACGGGAAAAGGTCGCAATGATATCCGAAACCATTCCCATCGCCGGCAGGATCATGATGTAAACAGCCGGATGCGAGTAGAACCAGAACAGGTGTTGCCACAACAGGGGCTGCCCACCCCCGGCAGCCATCGCTGAATTGTTCACGATCAGGCCTTCCGGCAGAAAAAAACCGGTTCCCAGCAGGCGGTCAGTCAGCTGCATGATGCCAGCCGCCGTCAACACGGGCAAGGCAAAGGCCTGCAGGATCGCCGTGATAAACATACTCCAGATGGTCAGCGGCAGGCGAAACATGGTCATACCCGGTGCCCGCATCTGCAGGATCGTCGTCAGGTAATTGACCGAGCCCATCATGGAAGAGATCCCCACGCAGGTGACTCCCAGCAGCCAGAGCGTCTGTGCGGACTCGCTTCCGGGCGCAGCACCCAGCATGGCTGACAGTGGTGGGTAAGAAGTCCAGCCAGCACCTGCCCCATAAGGCGGCGTGAAAAAACTCATCCCAATCAGGATGAAGGCAGGCCACATGAACCAATAACTAAGCATGTTAAGCGTGGGAAAGGCCATGTCGTCGGCACCGATCATGAGGGGAATCAGGAAATTCCCAAAGGCACCGGCCAGGATCGGAATAATGACAAAGAAGATCATCACGGTGGCGTGCATCGTGAACAGCGTGGTATAGAACTCCGGCGAAATCTGTCCCCCCTCTGCAGAAAACAGCAGGTTGCCAATCACGGGCATGTTCGACCAGGGCCAGGCCAGTTGCCAGCGGATCCCCAGGGCCAACAAGCCACCGATCAGGAACCACAGGAGTGTCGAGAAGAGGAACTGGATTCCGATGATCTTGTGATCACGGGAAAAGACATACTTGCCTATGAAATGCCCCACACCACCTCTGGCCTGTGCAGTCGCATGATCTTGAGGATCCGTCGTCGTACTACTCATCATTCATCGTCCGTTTCAGAAGGGCTGTACTGTACGCGGTTTTGCTCGTCCTGCTCGGCCTGCAGCCAACGATCGAAATCCTCGCGGGACTCAATCACCAGGCGACCACGCATCTTGTAATGACCCCAACCACAGAGCTCGGCACAGACGATATCGTATGTACCTGACCGGGTGGCCCGGAACCACAAGAACTGCTTCATACCTGGCACGATATCCTGCTTCAGCCTCAGGTTTGGCAGGAAAAAACTGTGCAGAACGTCCTGGCTTTTCAAGGCTACCACGATATCCTCGTCAACCGGGATATGCAGTTCGTTGACACCATGCACGTCGTCCGGCGTACCGATCTTCTGATCGGCCCCCGCGTAACGCAAACGCCATTCAAACTGGCGACCGGTAATTTCCACCAGCGGCGGCTTCAACAAATCATCCGACGTACCCTCGACTCCATCGGCACCAGCCGAGATCACGGGACGCCGCATCTTGGCTGCTGCCCAGGCATCCATCTGGTAGATCGCGATAAACAACAGTGTCACGGCAGGCAAGATCGACCAGACAATCTCCAGACTATGACTACCGTGAATAAACTTTACCGGTTCCGGGTTCTTGGCCGCATCATATTTCCAGAGAAACCAAAACATCAAGAAGCCGGTCACAACAAAAATGACCCCGGTCAGGTAGAGGATAAAATTAAAGAGATTGTCAATAACATAACCATCTCGACTGACATCCTCCGGGAACCAGTGATTGTAGAGTGGCGCACTGTTGGGCAGCGCAGCAACCACGAACAGGCCTACACCCAGGATTGGCACCAGCAAAAATAACAGACTCCAAAACCGTCCCACCTTCAACTCTCCTTAAAGACTACAGGCGTTCACGCTTTAAATTGCGCAACTGTTCATGCGGTTGACTAATCGACTCGAAAGGCAAACTGCGTACATAGTCCAGCAAGTACCAGATCTCATCGGATTTCAGCTCCTTGGCAGCAGGCATCGGTGTCCCGTTAATGCCAAAACGAACCCGCCAGTAAAGGTCGACCGGTCGCCGACCGCCCCGGTAAATACCCTGTCGCAGGTTCCGCGGTCGCAACGGTCGCTCCGCCAGGATTCCCACGGTTTCCCGCTCCAGGCGACCCGCAGCGTCCAATCCTATCGGCCAATTCTCCTTGGTCCAATCGTCCACCAGTGGGGTCTTGAGATCAAACGTGTTATCCCCGTCACCCAGGGCCAGGTTGCCATGACATTTCACGCAACCACCGCGGGTTCCGTAAAACAGATCACGTCCCTGCTGCCGGGATTCCACGCTGCCCCAGTTTTCCGGCGGTGGCGGCACTTCCTCCGATCTCGCCTGCAACCATTTGTCGGCAATCGACGTCATTTTTTCCTGCACCCAGGCAGATCGTTCCCTGAACTCATCACTGTTCTTCTGGGAAAGGTTCAACAGGATCTCGTGCTTCTCGATTCCCAGTTCCCCGGCTCCCAATAATTCCCCGATCAGTAATCGCTCCAGTTCCCCTCGCATGCTCAAGTAAATCACGTACTGGATCAGCGAATCCTTCTGGTTCTGGGGCAGAACCCGGAAGGATGGCATGGCGGTACCGGGCACCCCATGCTTGAGAAGTCGCTGCAAATCATCATTCGTGGGCCGAGCTTCTCTCGTCGTCGACTTGAACTTGAACTTACCCATCCGGTAATCCCGTGGGTAAGGGTTCAAGAATTCCGCAGTGGGCCCCATGCCGTCACCAGTGATGCCATGGCAGTGTGCACAGTGCTGCCGATAGAGTCCATGCGGCCGACCATCCTCGTCTACCGAGACCGCTCCGGCAGCCATTTCAATAGCTGTCTGATTCAACAATTGCCCCATGTCAACTTCCGCAACCACGGGCGCATGAGGCTTATCCGGCGTCCCAAACAGGCTTTCCAGGATCGTCGCTATATTTTCCTTTTGCTCGGCACCTAGCTGAGCTTTCAGTTCCACTTCTCGCGCAAGCTGGTAACCCGCGCCGGGACGAAACTCCACGACCGGCGGGCTGCACCCCAAGCTCATCCCTACGACGAGAGTAACGAGCAGCAACAAGGATCGTTGATTCCAGGAGAAAACCATCTTACTCATAATTCTTTGCATCCAGCACGAACTTCAGCTCGATCACGTCATTGGGCTCAATTCCACTGAGTTTGAGCCGTCCACTCTTGATCGCCAGGGGGTCTCCATTGCGAGTCGCTTTCACATCCGCACCAAAGAACGTTCCCTCGTGAGAAACACGAAATTCCATATCGATTCCCGCTGGCAGATGAGCGATCTCAAATTTACCATCGGTATCACTAACTGCGAAAAACGGATTGGGACGCACCAGCATATATGACTTCATCCAACCATGAATACTGCAGGATACCCTGAAGGGTCGGTGGGAATAACCGATCGGTTCATACGACAGCTTACCACCAGGGGAAATACCGGAATTGAAACCGGCCGCTCCACCGCCAGGATCTCCCTCGATCTTGGTATTGTGCAACATGCTGTCGCTGTTGAGGATTTCAACTTTCTGGGTCGATCGCATGGCAAACATGGGCGAGAGAAAGACACATGCCTTCTGGTTAAAAGCATCCTTACCCGTGAGCACCGCGTCCTGCGTCGCCTGGTATTGCTCGTGGATCCACTTGGGATCTTCCGGAATCTTGCGGGGCTTGGTCAACCAGATCGCCACGTTACCCAATCCATTATCCGCACCCATCTGCAGGGCCGTATACCTGAGTGGTTGACCATTGGGAGAACATAAACTGGCATCATCGCCGAAGGCCAGCGGGCCGTCTGGCACGGACACCGCCCTGTTCAACTGCACCACACCTCGCAAGGTTGCGAAGCCGGTGGGCTCCTTGGTTACCACGACCGTTGCCTGCGAGCCCGCGCCAGGCTCCACCACGTCACGAATCTGGCGCGCATTGTCAATATCAACCGACCACGCATCGACTACCTTTCGCTGACAGCCTGGCAGACAGCTAACGATGAGCAGCCAGCTGATCCAACTCGCAGTTTTCTTGCCTCTGGACATCGATCGTTTCCCTTTACTCACGCTCTTATTCAAACAACTTCTTGTCAACCACCACGTCCCCCAGGTCGAGGGTCTTGCCCGCGGGAATTTTCAAATCAACGCGACCACGCTTCCAGTCTGTTTTCTTACCACCGACCGTCACGGACCGCACGTAACCGGACTTTTCCTGCCAGAACTGAAATTCCCATTCACCGGCGGGAATGTTCTTGATGTGAATCTTCCCGTCAGCATCACTGGCCGCAAAGTAAGGATTGGAACGGACGACTAACCAGGCACCCATCCAGGGATGAATACTGCAACTGACGCGGGCCGGCAACCGTTCCTCGATCATGAATTTCAGGTCCAACTGGGCACCCGCTGGAATCAGTGGATTCACGCCAGGATTGAAAAATGTATCGATCTTCGTGTTATGCCCGACCGAATCCTTGTTGCCCAGGACGATCGTCTGCCCCGTTCGCACCAGGGCCATACGCGGTTCGAAACGGCAATTGAGGTTATTAACAATCACCTTTTCCTGGAGCCCCTTGGCGTAATCCGGGTGGATCGCCGGTTTCTTCGTATCACGCAGGAAAACCACCACGTTGCCAATCCCACCATTTTTGGGATTCACCACGAGCGATTCATCCAGCAGCTTCAGCTTGCCACATACGGCCGCATCTTTAGTCACCACAACCGGTGTTTGCTTCGGTGCTTCTCCATCAAACACGAAACGCGCGGAGAGGTGTCCCCACTGTTGACCCCAGGCAGAACCTGCACCCAACTGGACCCCGAGGATCGTGATGATAACCAATAGTATTCTTCGCATGATCAATTCCTTATTCCTGCTCGACGACCGCCTGTTCCCGTGCGAATCGACAAGCCAAACATGGCAGGGTTTCCCTCGTGGAAACTCGGTGGGAATGAATGCCCAGGATGCATGTTTACACCCTCGGCAGGCTGGCACGACTACAGGACGATTATAAAACCTGCTGCCCTGGGAGGCCATGTGCCAATGGTACACAACCCTCAAAACAAGCCATTTGTCCGGTTACATGCTCTCAAATTCCCGGTAATTTATTCGATTTCTTCTCCTGGTACTTCATTTTAAATCATGGACACTCGTGATCAGTTTCCGTCATCGGTGCCAGCTGGTTCTTTCGCCGGTTCAGCATCACCCTCAGCTGCCGGAGGCTCGATCTTCACCATCGAACGGATATTGGCCCGTTGCTTTACATACCAATCATAGTTCATTAACAAGTCCACTACCGCGTCGAGCTGCTCTAACCGTTTACCGTGATACAACTCCTGCTTGACGCCGCCACCAAACTGCTTGTCTTCCGGCTTGGATGTGAACACGATCGGCATATTCGTATAGGGCAGCACTGCCTTCGGCTTGGCAACCCAGTTACGTACGTAATCGGGCCGCAAACGTCGATAAACCTGGGCCAGGTTCGGTGCGGGATCCAGCCGCGTGGGAACAAAATCACCCACGATATGGCATTTCACGCAGTTTTCCTTGTCCAGGACTACCTTCATGGCATCGGCCAGTCGCCTGCCCGGTTCTGCATCGGCATCATGCCCCTGGTCACGCAACAATTTCCGGTAGCTGGCATCCTGGGATTCCAGGTGAGCCGTACGTCGCCGCTGCACGAACGAGTAGGGATAATCGACGTTATCAAGGGCAGCAAAATAATTCACCAGCTTCGCTGCTTCATCAGCCGACATGTTAAACCGCGGCATACGCAATATAACCGATGGCCGAATCGGATAGGGATCCAACAGGAATTCATGCAACCAACTCGTCTGCACCTTGGCGCCCTCACCAATCAAGGGTGGTGGCAGGTAGCCCCACTTGGTGACCTCGATCTTCTGCCCGGTCTCCTCGGCCAACTTCCGATACTTGTCCACCGCGTGTGGCAACAGGTACTTCGCAAGATCACCTCCACCAGCGGCCGAACGAGACGTCACGTACTCCGTCGCCGCGCCGACCTGACTAATCCCGGTCTCGTAAACATGGCCTCCCAGCAACGTTGGCTTCCAGAGATTCATGTAAATATCAAGTGACGCGGTAGAAAACTCATCTTCCATGAGATCCGGATCTACACCCAGCATCTCCCCTTCAGTTTTCTCCAGCACCATGGGCCAACCCAGCTCACCGAGCCTCGGTAAGCCATGCACCCGGGCGTGCTGAAGACCCTGTGCGTCCACTGCCCTGGATTGAGCGATCTGCTCATGACTAAAGACGGGCCGTTGGAAGGCAAACGACTGTTCGCTGGCCTGGGCAGCCGGCTGGGCCGCATAGCTATCCTTCGGGAAAGCAAGATCCCAGGTTTCCGGTGTCACCACGTGACATCCCTTGCAGTTAAACTTATCAATCACCCGCAACCCCGCCTCCACGGCCTGCTGCCGCGGGTCGGGTCGATAAACATACTTCTCCCGTGGCGAATCAGCCACCAGGCCCAGCACAAAGGTGATCACCGCCTCGCGGTCCTCGGTACTGAACGGGAAACGAGGCATCCGCAGCCGTTCGTTGTAGGTCTTGTTTTTCGTCTTGTGGTAATCGTAGCTGCGCGGTGCCCTGAGTTTCTGGTAAATGAAACCCGTCCGATTGTGCGAGTGAAGCTGGTGCTCGAAAAAGTCGGGAATCTCATCCTCGTAATCACTGCCCCGCACTTGATCCTCTGCCGCATGATCCTCTGCTGCATCACCATGGTCGCCCGCAGCCTCGCCGTGACCGCCATGTCCATGACCGGCCAGGAATTCATTGATATGCTCGAACGCCAGCTTACCGGGATCCTTGCGGCCCCAATCCGCCAGCCCCGTTCCAATCGGCTTGGCATCCTCGAAGCCAGGAATATCATGGCAACCGTAGCAACCATACTTGGCAATCGACTTGCGCCCCAGGTAACGCAGTTTCTGTGCATCGGACAGTGGTTCTTCCGCATCGTAATCTGCCTGGGAAACGCCCAGTTCACGTTCATGTCCCTGCATCCGTTGGGCCCGCGCCGGTGCAAACCCACGTTTCATAATATCGGCTTTCGCAACCGCGTAACCGTCTTCCAGGTAAACCTCCAGCAAGGCATTGATTTGACCGCTCTGGACTTCCTGGGCCAACGGTTTCCAATCCGTCTGGCCAGAAAGCAAGTACTCCACGATATCGGCAACCGGATCGGTCACCTCCAGCACCTTGCCCTTGAGATCTTTTTTCTCGATGGGGCCCAGGAACAGGTTCGGCATGACCGTCCGTGCATGGTATCGAGTTGGTTCCTTGATCCAGCTATAGAGCCAGCGAGGCCCGTTGGAATTGCGATCGCTGCCAAATTTTCCAGCCAGCTTCGAAAGGTCCGGGCCCTGCACTGACTGCCGGGGATCTCGATACTCTTCCATCCCAGGAAAATCCTGGTGGCTATGGCACGCCAGGCAGCCGCGTTCCTGGAACAATGCTTTCCCGCGCGTCACCCGTTGCTCCGGCGTCGATTCACTAATACCTACGGGTGGTTCCAGGTACTCGAATCCCTGGGTCCGATCCTGTAGGTAAGCGACCATCGACTGGATTTCCACCGGTTCCAAAGCCTGATGTCGATCATCGCCCTCCTCCGCCTTGGCATGGTTATCGCCCAGGTGCCCCCACAAGCCGAAAAACTGCGGCATGCGCGTGCTGGGCCGAAACCTGCCTGGCTCCTGGATCCAGTCGTAGAGAAAATCTCCTTCTGCTTTCTTTCCAACAAACCACAGGCTGGGACCTGGTTTGCGCAAGGTGCCCGGCGGAGTCACGTCCTTTAAGAGCGACGCCATCTTCCCGCGGAAACGCGACTCGAAAACGGGTTGCTCGGCAGCGTCCTCCTGGGCACTCTCTTCGCGAACTTCATCCGTGACCAGGAGTGCTGAAATACGATGCCGTACAGCATCTTCCTCGGGATGATTAACCAACTGTTCAATCCAACCCTGCTGCTCTGTCGACAGCTTCGAGAAACCTTCATCGGCCTTCAAGGCCAGGGCAGCAGCAAAGAAATTTGGTTCCAGCCGCATGTCCGGTCCATTGCGTTTACCCGGTCCCTCGTAACCGTTGATCTCATGGCAGCCATAGCAACCATACTTGCGGATCAGGCTATGGCCCTTGGTAAGCTTCGGAGCCGGTGGCTCCGGGAAACGCTCACTTTGCTGCAATTCCGTAACATCATGATGACACTTCAGACAGGAAGATTCCATGAACCGCTTGGGATGCATGGGATACGCCCAGTGATGGTTATCAAACCAGCCATGCCCATCCATCCAGTCACCCCGATCGCCCAGGCTATCCGGCGTATGCGAGGCCCACTTGAAGGTGGTGGCACTCCCCTGCCCCTCGTGACAAACAGTACAGGCAAACTGGGATATCTTGTGGGGGCTCAAGGAACCGATGAACAGGTCCAGTCGTGGATGACCGGAAAAGGGATGGGGTAAACCACGCCGCACGGTAATCTCGATCGTCTCACCTCGACTGGCAAGATCCAGCAGGCGGTAGACGGCCGCCTGTTTCGACCGCAACGAACTCGCTTGCGACTGCAGTGGGTCCTTGTTGATCGCCAGCAGCACATCACCTAGCTGGAACCCGGGCCGCGTATTCACATGCGTCTGTGTGAAAAGGTCGACCCCCGACAAGCCTGGTGATTCCAGCAAGCTCTTGACAATATCTTCCGCCAATTGGTTTTCCGTCACGGGAATATCTGCCAGCGACTCGGCCGTCGCCCCCAGCGAATATGGTTCCACGAACTGGATCGTCACTTCGCCACGATTCAACAGGCCTTCCTCGGCCAAGCGAATCCCGTACTGGCTCTGCAACTTCCTTTCGTTACCTTGTTTTTCCGCTCCAGCTGCCACACTTGCGGTCTCATCACCAGCCGCGGGTGCCTGGCCAGCTTCCGCAGCCTGCAGTGCGGCCAGGGCGGGCGTCGACAGCCGCAACTGGACGATCCGTTCTCGCACGTAGGCTTCCTCGCTGGCCATCCCGGGCAACGTTTTCTCCATTGCCTGGTGACACGTGGTACAACGGTCAAATCGTCGAACCATGCGATGGTTGTAGTCCTGCTCCAGGTCCTCGCTCCAGAGATTCTCAATCTTCAGCGGTGAATTAAAGGCATCGAGAATCGGCAGTTCCAACCATCGTTTTCCCAGCCAGTTTCCCTCGAACCACTTGGATTGCCGATCCACGATGGAACCCTTGAGCCGCTCCAATTCAGCCTTACTCTCAGCCAACTCTTTTTCCAGGCCACGTTCCTCAGCCGTCAGTTCCGCAAAAATCTCCTGTAGTCTCTGGCGGGTATCCTTGGCCAGGTCATAATCCTTGGTCTTGCCATCCACATCAATCTGTTTCGTATTGATCGCCTCCTGCAGTTCATTCTGCCGCTCCTGCCCCAGGCCATCTCGAATGGCCAACCCCAGGTCGGCTTTTGCCTTATCCAGGTCGGCACGGCGAAACTTCAGGCTGCCCAACGACTTTTCTTCCCTGGACTGGAAATCACGAATAATTCTTTGCAGGTAAGAGACGGCCTCTTCATGCGATGCCGGCACAGGGCCCAAATCCTTGATTGTTATGTCCGTGGACATGAAATCACGCACTAACGCTGCCTCCAGAGGCTTGCCACGTGCTGCATCCAGGCGAACCTGGATGGCGCCTTGCTGCTGAGCGACCGCATCGGTCTGCTGCTGCAGGATCCGCCAGTCGGTCATCCGCAAATCAATCGTGCGGGCCTTGCGCTGGTACTGCTTCCACTCTCGTTCATGGTCTGCTTTGAGCATCCAGAGGGTGGAAACAAGCAAGATCAATCCCGTCACGGCAAAAATGACGTGCAGCAACTTGATGTTGTACTTGGTTTGTTCTGTTGCGGGCATAACTTGGTTCTTCTGTTTCGGGAACGGCGCAGCGTCCCTACAAATTCAGGAAATACTCGGGAATCGAAATAAAGTACTTCAAATCAATCGTCCACCGTAAAACCATCTTGATCGGCAGCAAGGCCATCATCTGAATCAAATTCGCCAAAACCATGAACCGCAGGAAACCCATCCTCAGGTACAGGGACCGGAAAAACTTGCTGCCAACCACGAGAACAGGTGGCAGGGCAGCCAGGTAAAAAATAACCAGCACGATTCCCAGCGACTCTCGCAACAGGATATATGCCAGTTGCATCACGGCACCACTTTCTTCCGGCGCGCGCGGCCGCGCCATGTTTAACCAGTGCACCCAGAAGTACTCCGAGAGGTCGACATTGTTCAACGCCTCCACCTTATGCGTATCCCAGGTCTCATACATCCCAAAGAAGTTCCAGTTCGGACCGCGCAGAAAGGTCCCCATGACAATCAACGTGATCCACATCACCAGGAAACCAAACTGGAAGACCAGGTAAGCGAACTTACGCTGCTCGATCGTGTAATAACCATTCCCTTCTTGGTTAAAGTCGATAAAGGGAATGGCAATCAAACCGAAAACCACCATGCTGGGCAAAACCACTCCCGCCATCCAGGGATCGTAATAGACCAGCATTTCCTGCAACCCCAGGAAATACCAGGGCGCCTTGGACGGGTTCGGCGTCTTCACGCTACTGGCAGGCTCTTCCAGCGGAGCCTGCAGGCCGATGGCCCACAGTAACAACAGCGCCGTCAGGGCAACCATGCAAATTAATTCCGTGTAGACCAGGTCCGGCCACACCAGGACCTTCTCGTTATCGATTTTTTCCAGCGGTTCCAGGCCCTCACGCCGGCGATCATCATTCTGAACCGCCCGCGACGCTGACACCCAGTTAAAGAATCCCAGCAGGAAGACCAACCCGACAATCGGCACGTTATCCGGCTTGGTAACAATCGCGGCAAAATCCGCATCCGTCATCGAGAGCCCCATGAACAGCACGGCCATATTCAAACCTGCCCAGGCCACCATCGGACGCACGAAAAAACGCCGCCACACGAACAGGACGGTCAGGATCGCTAGTGTACCAACCGTGTAGACCACCGGCCCCATCAGCATATCCAGAAAACCTCGTATTCCTGACGGAACCGAGACGTAAGCCATCCAGCTTGGATTCCCACTCATGGCTAGCGGAGCAATAATGACATACAGCACGGAGACCAGCATCCACACGTGCGACGTGTCCAACGGTAAGCCGGCGCAACGACAAACGACAGTTGCCTTGCCGCTCTTCCAGAGGTAATACGCCATCAGCGCATTAGCCAGCGCCAGGACGATATAATACGCCCCCAGGAAACCACTGATTCCCTCTAAAAATTCGGCTTCACTTACATGTCCATGCATCGTCTTGTCGTTATTCCATTTGCCAGGACTGACCTGCTTTCCCCGATTAACAAACCCTTACAGCAACCGCTTCACCACCTGCCGCTGCCTTACAGCGGCCCACTGATACCACCATCCTTCCGGATGCGCCAGAAGTGAATCGCCATCAGCAACGCTGCTGCCAGTGGAATCGCCACACAGTGCAGCACGTAAAAACGATTCAACGTTTCTTCACCCACGAAGCGCGCACCGAGCAACCCGAACCTTGCATCCGAGGCATTGGTGATCATGTCGACCCCTCCTACGGTCAGCAATTGCGCACCGGGTCCCTCCGAACCCAGGAACGGCGTTGCCCGCCCCATGTTCGATCCCACGGTAATCGCCCAGATCGATAACTGATCCCAAGGCAACAAGTATCCCGTGAAGGAAAGCAAGAGCGTCAGGACCAACAGGATGACACCAATAGTCCAGTTGAATTCCCGGGGCGGTTTATAGCTGCCCGTCAGAAAAACACGGTACATGTGCAGCCACACGGTAATCACCATGGCATGCGCACCCCAGCGGTGCAATTCGCGCAGGATCCCCAGGGAGGCCACGTCGCGCAGCGCCAGGATATCCGGATAAGCCCACTCCAGCGTCGGCCGATAGTAAAACATCAACAACACGCCAGTAATCGTTTCCACCAGGAAAAGAAAAAATGTGACACCACCCATACACCAGGTAAAGCTAAGAGAAATCCCCTGCTTCTTGACCGAAACCGGATGCAGATGCAGAAAGAAGTTGGTCAGCATGACCACCACGCGATTACGGCGGTCAACAGGCGCCGGATGCCGGAAGATACTCTTCCAGATCTGCGAGTTTCGAATTATTTCACCCAGAGAAGGCATGCTTACTATCGCCTGCGAAAAAACCTAAAAAACCTGTTTGAAAAGCGTAAATCCAACTCGCCTCACACCGTAACAAAAGAGGCTGCATCGGACCATTGCCCCATTTCCTGATTAAACGTACGACTCTTGTCCACCTCCAACTGCCCGTCATCTGCCAGCTTAATCGCATAACGTTCCAGCGGACGTGGTGCCGGCCCCTCGAAATTAATGCCGTCTTTATAGAAGCCGCTACCATGACAGGGGCATTTGAACTTCTGTTCGCCTTCCAGCCAGTTGGGCGTACAGCCCAGGTGCGTACAAACCGTCTTCAACGCATAAATCTGCGGTTCGCCGTCGTATTCAAAACGAGCGATCCAGACACCAAACTGAGCCTTAAATTTCGTCTGCACCTGGCCCGGGGCAAAGTCGTCCGGAAACCCTACTTTAAATCGCGTCGGTGGCTCCATCAAAATATTGGGGAACATGAATCGAGCCAGCCCCAACGCCCAGAGCAAGTGCGTGGCTGCTAACGACGTGAATCCCAGGGCCAAGGAAGAACCAAACAGGGCACCTCCCACGGTCGCCATGAAACCACGTCGGTCCGAAGCTGTGGCCCTCACCGGGGCCTGGGCATACGCAGGCTTGGCAGGCATCGGAGGAACAACCAGTTTCGCCTTGGCCGGCTTGGCCCCCGTCGACTGCCCCTGTTCACGTGCCTCTTTTTTCGAGACCGGGCCAGCGGATCCCTCTCCACGTGCCGCTGCCAGGATACTGGCCGTCGACATCGGACCACTCGGTTCGGCAGCTGGCTTGGGTGCTGCCTTGGGTGCTGATTTGGGTGCTGATTTGGCAGCTGCCTTGGGTACCACCTTGGCAGCTGGCTTGGCCTCACCGGAACCTCGCGCTGCCGCTAACATATCCGCGACACTCATGGCCGCCGGATTAACGGGAGCTGCCGGAGCTGCTTGCTCGGCTACGGGCTCAGATTCCGTAACAGCTGCCGGCGCATCTTCAACCGGCTCCGGTGCAACGGGTTCGGCAGGAGTTTCCACAGCGCCGCCACTCCCGCGGCAGTGCGCTAACATCTCCTCAACCGACATGTTTTCTCTGTCTACCATCGCCTACGTCCAGTCGCTCTTCCTACGCCATTACTAGACCATGCTCTGCGCCTCGAAAGCCAGCCTCTAAACGGACTTGCTAGCACGACCCAGCAAACTAACCCAAGTCATTCTTAAGAAGGACTTTATAATTACCTCAGCAGCTTTCTGCAATGGTCCTGTGACTGCCCAAGCCGAGGCAAAAACCCGTCGCCTGAGTCGCATCGCATCCTTGCCATGACGTCTAGCTTAACACGATCATTCAGAAGGTCGAATCCCACATGGGACAAAATTCTCGATTCTTCTGAATCCACCAAAACGGCGCAAACCGAAAGCAGGCCGACCAACCCGCGGCAGGGCCTGGACAAAATTCACGCCACCCCCAGCATGGGCCCCGCAGAGATTAACAGGCATCCAGCATCAGCAGGCACGGGCCTCGGCTAGCGAACCGGGACCGTATAGCTCAAAAGACCGACAGCCTCACCCTTTTTTGCTTCCTTGTAGTTTTCATGACACATGGTGCACTTCTGCAAAACAACGGGAATCGACGTGGCCGCGCGCAAATAAGGCTTCCCACTCTGGTAGACAACTTTTTCCACAAATGTCTCCCCTGCCTTGATCCGCTTTACGGCAGCCTTGTCAAAATCGTCCTGAGCAACGTTCTCGTCATTATATGGCTCCCCGCTGACATCCAGGATCCTCACCTTGTGCCACCCCTTCTTTTCAATCGCTGCAAATAACGCCTTGGCCGCAGTGCCCGCAGGTAAATCATCCTCATTGTTGACGTAATGCGTGGTGATCAACACAACTGTAGTTTTATAGATGTCATCGAGCATTTTGACCGTTTCTCGTGTCCGCTCCACAGCCTCAGAAGACACCGCTGCTCTGCGATCTTTCGATCGCTGCCCGATCCGTCTCCCTCCCCAAGCCAAGCCCGGCAGCACCAGTAAACCAACCAACAAAACCTGAAAGCTTCTACTCATCAGAGCCACCTCTTGTGGGAAAAACAGATAATCAGATATGCATATCTTCTACTGAGAATGCGCTAATATACGGATAGAATCTACCTGAGTCTACAAGCTTTTCGGGGAACGAATCCATGTTTTCACAAACCGTTGAATATGCTTTACGAGCAACTGTCCACCTGGCGATGAATCCCACCCTGCCGCAAAAGACTGAGGAGATCGCAACCGCCACGGAAGTACCTGCTCCTTATCTGGCAAAAGTGTTACGCGAATTAAACCGGCATGGCCTTGTCGTATCGCAACGCGGCCTCGGGGGAGGCATCTCCCTTGCCAAATTGCCCGCAGAATAGACCATCTTGGAAATCGTCAATGCGGTTGACCCAGTGCAACGCATCAAGACCTGCCCTCTCAAACTCGCCACACATGGCACCCAACTTTGCTCCCTTCATCGCCGCCTGGACGATGCCCTGGCCATGGTCGAAACGGTCTTTGGCGAAACAACTCTGGCAGAGATCCTGGATGACTCACAGCAACACATTCCGCTTTGCGAGAGAACCGCCAACAGCGGCGACCATGAGCCTCTCGCGCTTGGCTAGTCAGGATCCAGTTGAACTGGTATCTATAGATCGCACTGGGAGCGCCTCGAACCGCTTCATTTGCATCACCATTGGTAAACGGGGAGCTCAAGCACGATGAATGTGCTGATCATCGGAAATGGGGGTCGAGAACACGCCCTGGCCTGGAAAATATCGCAAAGCACGCAGGTAGAACGCGTCTTTGTTGCTCCGGGAAACGCCGGGACCGCCGCCGATTGTGAAAATGTCATTCTCGATATCAAGGACACGAACGGCCTGCAGCGATTTGCCCGTCAAAATGACGTGGAACTGACGGTCGTCGGCCCGGAAGCACCCTTGGCTGCCGGCCTGGTCGATGGCCTGCAAAAGCTGGGAATGAGGGCCTTCGGTCCGACCCGGAATGCTGCTCAACTCGAGGCCAGCAAGGTCTTTTGCAAGCAGCTACTGCGAACAGCTGACATCCCGACTGCTGATTTCCAGGTTTTCCCCGATGCGGAAAGCGCCAATCGCTATGTCCAGGAACTGTATCCAGAAGACCACGAGAACCTTCCGCTGGTCGTCAAGGCCGATGGCCTGGCTGCCGGCAAGGGCGTCATCGTTTGTTCCACCCGTCAGGAGGCACTGGATGCCATCGACCAGATCGCTACGCAGCGGGTCTTTGGCGACGCGGGCAACCAGTTGATTATCGAAGACCGCCTGGAAGGCCAAGAAGTCAGCGTCCTGGCCATTACCGACGGTCAAACGATCGTGACACTCCCACCCGCACAAGACCACAAACCGGCTCTCGACGGCGATCAAGGCCCCAATACCGGAGGCATGGGAGCCTATAGCCCCGCTCCAGTCATCGACAGTAAGACACTGACCTGGGTCGAGGAACATGTACTGGTCCCCACGGTCCATGCCATGAAACGCGCCCGCAGCCCGTTTCGCGGTGTTCTGTATGCGGGCCTCATGATGACACGGCACGGGCCCAGGGTGCTGGAATACAACGTTCGCTTCGGTGATCCGGAATGCCAGCCGTTACTCATGCGACTGCAATCGGACCTGGTTGAAGTGATCGAAGCAACCGTCGACGGTCGCCTGGAAAAGCTGGCACCACTGAAGTGGGACCCCCGCCCCTCCGTTTGCGTGGTAATGGCCAGCGAGGGGTATCCCGGCAGCTACGACAAAGGGCATCCGATCAGCGGCCTGGACGACGCGGCTGCCCTACCTGACGTGAAAGTATTTCACGCTGGCACGCAACTGCAGGGCAACGAGCCCGTCACGCAGGGTGGTCGAGTGCTGGGCGTGACCGCGATGGGCGACACGATCAGCCTGGCCAAGCAGCAGGCTTACCGCGCGGTCGAAGCCATCAGCTGGCCCGGAGCCTGGTGCCGCACCGACATCTCCGACAAGGCCATCGTCGATCAACCGGTCTAGGTTCGCTCACGGACAAGCGTCTCATCCCACGTCACCCAGGTCAAGCACTTTCCCGTAACGCGAAAGGACCATCTGACGCAACCTGGACAGCGTCGGCTCTGCCAATGCAGGATCGGCATCTACCATTTCCTGCGCCACGGCACGGGCCTCGATCAACAGGTCCATATCACGCGTCAGGTCAGCGATATGCAGGGGCGGCATACCATGCTGTCGAAAACCAAACAGCTCACCTGGGCCCCGCAGGCCGAAATCAACCTCGGCCAATTCAAAGCCATCCGTCATGTTGACCAGGGCTTCCAATCGCTGTTCGGCCTCCGTGTTTGCCGGCTCGGCAAACACGCAAACGTAGCCGGGATACTTGCCTCGCCGTACGCGCCCCCGCAGCTGATGCAGCTGAGCCAGTCCAAATTGCTGTCCACTCATGATCGTCATCAGCGTCGCATTGGGAACATCCACCCCCACCTCGACTACCGAGGTTGCCACCAGCACCTGGATTTTGCCTTCGGCAAAATCCAGCATGACGGCATCCTTTTCCCGGGCCGGCAACCGACCGTGAATCAATCCCAACCGAAAATCGCTTAGATCCCCATTGGCCAGGCCCTCGTAGCAGGCTTCTACGCTGGTCAGATCATGATGCTCGGACTGCTCGACCACTGGGCTAACGACGTATCCCTGGCGACCTTCCCGAAGCTTCTTACGAAAGAAATCCCACCATTGCTCGGTTCGCTCCAGCGGCTCACAGTACGTGTGCACCACTTGTTGGTGGGGTCCTTGCCGGATGGTAGAGATATCCAGGTCGCCAAACAGGGTCATGGCAATGGTCCGGGGAATGGGGGTGGCTGTCATTACCAGGTAATGCGGATCGAGCCCCGCCTGCTTGAGGACCGCACGCTGTCGAACCCCGAACTTGTGCTGCTCGTCAATGATTACCAGCCCCAGCCTGGCAAACACCACGTCTTCCTGGGCCACGGCATGGGTCCCGATCACCAGATCGACTTCACCAGCAGCAATCCGGGCGAGAACCTCCGCACGCTGCCCGGCGGCCAGGCTCCCCGTCAAGAGCGCGATCCGCACCCGGCTGTTTTCCAGGTCGCGTGCCAGGGTCCGGGCATGCTGGTTGGCCAGTATTTCGGTCGGTGCCATCAGCACCGCCTGGCAACCATGCGCCACGGTTTGCAGGAGAGCATATTCTGCCACGGCCGTTTTGCCACTGCCCACGTCCCCCTGCAACAAGCGGTTCATCGGAACCTCTTTCGCCATGTCTGCACCAATCTCCTCGATAGCAACCTGCTGGTCAGGAGTCAGTTCAAACGGGAACAAGCGGGTAATCCTGGCATGAATTTTGGCGTTGCCGGGAAGGGCTGGAGCCCGCGACTGCTGGATACGATGTGCGCGGCGCACTGCCAACGCCAATTGCAGTACCAACAGTTCCTGGAACACGAAGCGACGTCGGGCGGCGGCCAGCGAGGCCTGGTCAGCCGGTTCGTGAATCTGTCGCAGGGCCGTGTGAATCGGTAACAATCGATGCACGTCCAGGAACGACTCTGGCAGAGTTTCCACGAGCGCCTCGGTAAACTCTGCCACGACCTGCCAGACCAATCGTCTCATCTGGTACTGGTTAATACCCTCGGTTAATCGATAGACCGGTAATATCTGGCCGGCCGGCGGCTCCTCGTCAGCATCCAGGTGTACCACTTGCGGGTGGCTGATCTCCCAGCGGCCCTTCCGCTGCTGAAATGTCCCGGAAAACATTACTGGCTGATCGATCTGAAAGCGATCCTTGAGATAGGGCTGGTTGAACCAGTTGCCGTGCAATCGCTCCTCGCCATCCACAATCGTCACGGTCAATCGTGTCCGGCCCCGTCCGGTGGGACGCAACTCGACTTTTTCCACGACGCCACAGACGCTGGCCGCCTGCCCCTCGGCCAATTCGGCCAACGGGATCCGCTCGCTCCAATCCTGGTAACTGCGGGGAAAGCAGAACAACAGGTCCGTGACGGTCCTGATCTCCAGGCGGTGCAACAATTCCGCACGGCGTGGCCCCACCCCCTTGAGGTACTGGACCTGCGTCGTCAAATCCGGCGAAGGTTCGTGATCCGTCGTTGTCACGGGGTTCGGTTCCATCCCGCCTACGGGTTCAGAGGTATTTCTGGTAAGCGGCCACGGCCAGTTCGTCACAGCGATCGTTCTCCGGGTGGCCACTATGCCCAGCCACCCGATGATAATGAACCTGTTGAACCTGCAATAGTGCATCCAGTTGTTGCCAGAGATCCACGTTCTTGATCGGGACCCATCGTTTTCCATCCTTGCGTCGCCAGTCATTCGCCTTCCAGCGCGGCAACCATTCGGCAATTCCCTTGCCGACATAAACGCTATCCGTAAACAGGTCCACGCGACAGGGATGCTTGAGTGCGGAAAGTCCCTCGATCACGGCCATCAGTTCCATACGGTTGTTGGTCGTCTCACGATCCCCGCCACTGGCCTCTTTTTCCTGCCGGCTGGTCACGTGGCGCAACAGGAAGCCCCATCCTCCCGGCCCCGGGTTACCACTGCACCCACCGTCCGTGTAGAGCTGTACATCCGCTTCTGATGGAGAAGCTTCCTTCATCGGTAATCCAGGCTCCCCTTCCAAGGCACATCCGTCATCAAGGTCCAACGATTTCCTGCTCGTCACGGGGCCGGGGTCTCTGTTGCCGGCGGAGAATCCGTGGGCAACCGGGCCTGTGAAATCAAATTCTGTTGCTGTAACTTTGCCATGTCATCCAACTTGGCCGCCAGGCGTCCATTCTGCCGAGATCGCTCACGGGCCTCCCAGGGGAGAACCACTCGAAAGGTACTACCAATTCCGAGCTGGCTCTCGAAACTGATTTCACCATCCATCAGCTTGCACAGTTCCTTGAGAATCGATAACCCCAGCCCGGTCCCGGAATATTCCCGGGTCAGGTTATCACCTCCAAGAGCAGCGGTACCCTGGCGAAACTTCTCGAAGATGATCTCTCGATCTTCCTCGGCAATACCGACACCGGTATCGGTCACCGTGAGTTCCAGTTGCCCGTCCGAATCACGCCAGGCTCTGACCGTGATACGTCCACCCTCTGGAGTAAACTTGATCGCGTTGGAAAGCAGGTTCATCAGAATCTGCTGCACCTTGGCCTGGTCCTGGTAGAGCGGAGTTTCATTTCCACTGACCTGGACCTCCAGGTCGATATTCTTCTCCTCGGTCAGGGACCGCATCATGTCACACTGCGCCTGGGCTACCGTTTCCAGGAAGAACTCCGAGGGACGCAAGTCCATCTTGCCCGCTTCCATCTTGGCCAGGTCCAGGATGTCGTTGATCATTTCCAGCAGCAATCGCCCGGATTTCTGGATATTCTCTGCGTATCGCTTCTGCTTGTCATTGAGGGATCCGATCCCCTGCAATACCTCGGAAAAACCGATGATGC
>JAYGDH010000579.1:0-4068 GCA_046583055.1 Pirellulaceae bacterium
ACCCATTGCCGAGGAAAAGGGTCACTCGACCATCACCGTCACCGTCAAGGATGCGGGCCCCGATGGTGATCTGAACACGGTGATGGATAATCTCACCACCTCGATCACGTTCGTCGTGTTCGTCGACCTCCTGAATACAGATCCCACCCTGGCAGCACTGGGCAGCGTTAACCTGGCAGAAGATGCCCCTGAACAAGTCCTGGCCCTGACCGGTATTACCGACGGGGATGACGGCGAGCAACCACTGCGTGTAACCGCCAGCAGCAATAACACCAGCCTCATCGCCGATCCGGTTGTTACCTACACCACGGATCAAGAAACAGGCAGCCTCAAATACACACCCCTGGCTGATCAAAGTGGTACTGCCATCATCACCGTCACGGTCGAAGATGGGGGCGACGATAAGGACCTGGGCACCACCGATGACAATGCCACCTTTAGCCGTACGTTTACCGTAACCGTTGATCCGGTCAATGACGTACCTGTCTCCGGTGATACCAGCTTTGCACCGGAAGAGAACAAGGTCATCAATGTATCGGCTGAAAATGGCCTGCTGGCCCTCAGCAGCGACGTGGAGAACGATCCGCTTACCTTTACGATTGTTACCAGCACTGCCTACGGTCAACTGACCACCCAGGCCAATGGTGCCTTCAGCTACGAGCCCAACGAGGGCTTTAATCGCAGCGACTTCCTCGAGTACCGGGTCAATGACGGCACCGTGGATGGCAACCTGGCCCGCATCGATTTCCATATCGATACCCAGCGCGCCTGGTATAACTGCCTCAAGCCACTGGATGTGAACGATGACACGTTTACCACGCCCCTGGATGCGCTCTGGATCATTAACAGTCTTAACGCTGACGGTGCCCGCCAACTGGTTAACGCCCGCACTAAGCCGCTGGAACCCCCCTTCTATGACGTGAACAAGGACGGCTTTGCTGCACCGCTGGATGCCCTGGTCGTCATTAACTACCTGAACATGGCAGCCGGTGAAGGTGAGGCAGACGCCACCAGCAACCCGTTATTCGATTACTTCGCTGGTAACACCTACCAGCCACTACCGCTGAGCCGCTCCCAGTCACCAACGACGCTACCCTCGGCAGCCTCACCGCTGCCGCTGACCGACGATGCTTACCGAACCAGCACGGCTGCCACGCTGGCCACGGATCCTGCCGCTCAACCGGGCGATGGGCAGGACTGGCAAGCCGCAGTGGACCAGTTGCTGGAAGAGGATCTCGATTGCCTCTGGGACAATGACATCTTGCCACCTCTGCGGTAGCACACCGTGTAAAACCCAGGCTGTATCCCCCGGGAACGCCCTTTGCGCCCTCTAGCTGGCTCCTCGCCACCCGGTTTTTCTTTGCGAAGAGAATCCCTTCTGTAACGCGCCACGCACATTTTCGGCATTTTTTTTACAAAAAGACTTACAGGCCTGTCGGGTAGCTGACGTTTTTCAGCATCTACATGGCGTACAGGCCGGTTCTCCGGTCTTCCCTAACCCATCTTGACTTCGGAGATTACCGTTAAATGAGCAAAAGGCAAAAACGACTCAAAAGGCGAAAACACGTCCAATTATCCGCCGAAACACGTCGCGATTCACTGCGCCGCCATTTAATTGAAACACTGGAAACCCGCCAGCTGCTGACCACCTTTAGCGTGACCAGCCTGGCGGATCGTCCTGATGCCAGTCCTGGCGACGGTCGTGCTCTCGACGTCTATGGGAATACTACGCTGCGCTCGGCAATCTCCGAAGCGAATGCCCTGGGTGGCAGCCATACCATCAATCTGCCAGCAGGTAACTATCAAATAGCACGTGCCGGCAGGGGTGATAATACGAACTGCGTGGGAGACCTGGACATTCGCAGCGAGATTACGATTCTCGGTGCAGGCGCTGGAAAAACAACGATTGATGGCAATGGGCTCGATCGCGTCTTTCACCTGGTTCCCGATACCGGCGCCACCCTGAACCTAAAGAACCTGACCGTCACGGGCGGAGAAACCCGTACCACGATCGATAACCGTGGTGGAGGAATCCTGAATGATGGCGGTACTCTGAGACTTGATTCCGTGCAGTTAACGGATAATTTTGCCGGACAACTCGGGGGCGGTTTGTTCAATGACCATGGTGGCCAGTCCCTGATTGTTAATTCGTCCATCACCGACAACCAGGCCAGTTACAGCGGCGGCGGCCTGGATAACCACTCCGGATCCCTGGAGATCCATAATTCGACGATATCGGGGAACCGCGCCGCCCGAAACGCAGGAATCGTCGGTTCTGGCAGCCTGTCGCTAACGCATGTAACCGTGGTGGATAACGTGGCCACATCAGCTGCAGATCCGGACGTATATCATGCCTACGACAGCGATTTCCAGATGAACCACTCGATCGTGGGAACGATCAAGGGTGCTGTAATTTCCGGCGGACACAACCTGGTAATGAACGGTGATGGATCAACCGGCCTCACCAATGGCCAGAACGGTGACCAGGTGGGAACGTCCAGCGCCCCGATCGACGCCCGCCTCGGCCCACTGGCCGGCAACGGCGGCCCCACCCTGACGCACGCACCCAACGCAGCCAGTCCCGCTCTCGATGCTGGCAGTTTCAAGAACGCCCCTGATGCGGACCAGCGCGGTGTTTCACGCCCCAGTGAAGGGGACCAGCGAGGCCAGGACCGTATCGATATCGGCTCCGTCGAAGTTGCCAACCAGTCACCCGTGGCCGCCAATGACGCCTACGAGATCAACGAGAACAAGGTTCTTAATGTCAACACAGCTGCCGCCAGCATCCTCGCCAACGACAGTGACCCGGATGGCGATGCGCTTACCGCCGTCATCGTCAAAACCGTGGAACACGGCAGCCTGCAAATCAAGGATGACGGTACCTTTACGTACACACCCGAGGAAGGTTACCACGGGAAGGACTCCTTCACTTACGTTGCTCATGACAGGCGCTACCAAAGTGAAATCGCCACGGTCACCTTCGAGGTCATCTGTACCAACGAGGCACCGGTAGCAGTAAATGATTCCTACCAGCTCGACACGCGCAACGACATTGCAGCGCAGAAAACAGTCCTGGCCAATGATACTGACCCCGATGGCGATGCCCTGAGCGCGGTCCTGGTCAGTAGCCCCGAACATGGTGCCCTGACATTCAACGAGAACGGCACCTTCACCTACACGCCCAAGGAGGGTTACCGTGGCAACGACTCCTTCACCTACACGGCCTTTGACGGCACGGACAGCAGTAACGTGGCCACCGTCAGCATTGAAGTCATCTGTTCCAACGCGGCTCCGGTGGCAGTTAACGACAGTTACAGCGTCGACGAAAACAGTACGCTCAAGACCGAGCAGGACTCGTACACCCAACGATTTGACCTGCGCAGCGAATACGGAAACACTCCCTACCGGATATCCAATGCCTCGCTGCTGAGAGAGTCCTTCTCTCCCTTCGTCTATTACTGGCACCCCAGCCAACTTAACCAGTGGGCCGAGGTTGTTTACAAGGTAGATGTTCCCTTTAGCATCGAGAGCGCCGACAGCCTGAAAGTCGGACAGCACCACCCGGGACTAGTTTCGGTCTACAACGGTCATTCCGATGCCAATTTCGATCCCAACGCCCGGGGATTCTTCGAGGTCTCGCTCGACGATGAAACCTGGCACACGATCTACGAGAGCACTCCCGAAGAGGGAGTCAAGCAGCGCAACGAGATCGGCGACATCCTGCAGGGCGCCACCTCTTTCTTCGTGCGCGGTCGCCTGAACGCCTCCCGTCGACTCGGCTGTTGCGGGTTAAGCCAGTTCCTTCGAAGTGCACCGGAAAACAACTCCTCCGATTCATGGGCTCCAGTCCCACAAATCACACTCTATGGTAACGAGAGTATCCTGGCCAATGACAGCGACCCCGATGGCGATTCCCTGTCCGCAAAGCTCGTCAGCAAGCCGGAAAATGGAGATCTAAAACTCAACGATGATGGCAGCTTCACCTACACACCCGACGAGGGTTTCCATGGTGCTGACTCCTTCACCTATACCGCCTTTGACGGCATGGCCAACAGCAATGTCGCCACG
>JAYGDH010000585.1:0-5324 GCA_046583055.1 Pirellulaceae bacterium
TCCACAGGGGAGATACAGTCGGCCGGCAGATGCCACCGCGTAACCTTCGGGAGTTAACGAGTTGAGCGCGCGGGAACGGAACACGGGGGGCTGTTGCTGGTTGGGAGCTACTGCAAAGTCATAGAGTAAGACACCTTCAAAAGGCCAGACACCTGCCGTGAAATAAATCTTGCCGCCGGTCAGGACCGGCCCACCTCGAATGGGCCAGACGGAAATCACTCGCTCGCTGCCAATCGCCTGGCGATCCGAAGGGCGCGCTGCCTGCCGCCATTGCAATTTTCCCGTGGCCGCCTGGAGGCAGTAAATAAATCCATCGTCCGCACCAAAGTAAACCTGCTGATGTGCCACGACAGGTGCAAATCGCACCGGGCCATCCGCATAGAATTTCCAACGCACGGTGCCCGTGGCAGCATCCATCGCCGTTACCGAATCCGTGGTCGTGGAAGGAACAAAGAGCAGGCCCCCGGCGTAGACCGGTTCCGAGACGGTATCAAAGTGAATCCGCGGATCCTCTGGCCAGGCCATACGGGACTCAACCAGTTGACGAGACCATTGCAGCGACAGGCTCGCGGGCAATTGCTCGCGGGTGGCACTGCTGCGACTCGAGTCATGACGCCACATGGGCCAATCCTCGGATCGTGCCAGGCCACTCAGCAAAAGAAGACTGGCGAGAGCCAGCGTGTTAAGTTGAACCCAGCGTCCGGTGGTATGACGTCGTCGCATGATGGTTTCCTTGATGAGCCAGGTAAATAAATAGTCGAAACGATCAGCAGCACAGGCCGCATTCTGACACACGCACCGACAAAAAGAAAGAATTTACCGGCCCCGCAAGAAAAAACCCGGTTCCTGCCGGTCTAGAACAGCTCGGTGAGCGCGCGGCCTTCGTCCATCAGGTTATAGGGACGCCCACCCTTGTCGACCGCCGTCAGGTCATCGATTCCCATGGCGTGGTAAACCGTCTTGGCGATATCTTCCGGGGCCGTGGGCAGGTCTGCAGGGTAGGCCGCATGGCGATCGGAGGTACCATACACCTGGCCTCCCCGGATGCCGCCGCCGGCAAACAGCACCGACTGGGCATGGGTCCAGTGGTCTCGCCCCTGGCCCTTTTCACCACCACTGCGGGGATCGCCGATCTTCGGCTTACGTCCCATTTCGCTGTTTACCATAACCAGCGTCTGGTCCAGCAAACCGCGCTCGCCCAGGTCATCGAGCAGGGCCGAGAAGCAACGATCCAGTTCCGGCAACAATACTTCCTTGAGACAGACGAAGTTGTTGCCATGCGTGTCCCAGCCACCACCACTCTTGCAGTTCTTGGCCTCGGCTAGCTTCTTGTTTCCCTTCCAGAAAACGCTCACGAAGGGAACCCCCGCTTCCACCAGGCGACGGGCCATCAACATGCTCATCCCATTGTGTGTCTTGCCGTAACGCTCGATCACGGAATCCGATTCACCAGACAGGTCAAAGGCGTTCTTGCCCTGGCTCGACCGCAGCAGGGTGAAAGCTTTCTCCTGGAACGTTTGTAGCGAACCCACGTTCGCATAATCGTCAAAGATACGTTCCGACTCGTTCAAGTCGTCCAGCAACTGGCGACGCGACACCAGGCGATCAACCGAGATATCCTTTTTGAGCTCGATGGCCGGGGCGGCAAACTTCAGCGGATCATCCGCATCTCCCAGCACGTAAAGCGGATCATGCTGGGCCCCCAGTCGCGCGGCAAACTGGCCGGGACGGGTGTACTGGGGAGCGCCTGGCTTGGACGGCAAGGTAATCGACTGCGGCAGGTACGGATGCGGTGGCGACTTCAAACCAACCACCGTCCCGATGGCTGGCCAATCGGTCGGTCGCGGCTTGCGGGCGTTGAGTAATTGCGGAAAACTAGGATCCGGACGATGGCCCGTCAGGTTGTAGTAATAACCAGCATGGTGGTCTCCCGTGCCACGTCGGTAATGCCCCAGGGAACGGACAATCGCCAGGCGCTGCGCCTGCTGAGCCAGCATGGGCAAGTGCTCGCATAACTGGATACCCGGCACGGATGTCTCGATCGGTTTGAAGGGACCACGAATATTGGCCGGGGCATCCGGTTTCATATCCCAGGTATCAATGTGCGAGGCACCACCACCGAGCCAGATCAAGATGGTCGACTTGGCCTTACCAATGGCACTCGAGGGCGCCGCGCTGGCGGGACGCGATACCAGGTCCGGTAAGCTCATACCGCAGAAGGTCAGGCCACCCGCCACCAGCATGCTGCGCCGACTCATGGGTAACCGTACGTCTCCATGGGGATCGGCAACCGGGTAGCGATGCTGGGAAGATGATCTACTCATGAATCGTCTCGTAACGTGTTGACCGAAACGGGCAGCGGGTTCAGTTTAACGTCTTTGGCTCATGAAGTGTAAGAAAATCAAGGTACCCGGATCAAGAGACTTCCAGGCACTTCTGGTTAAACCTTACAATAGCATCACTTAAAACGAAGCCGGTACAGGTCCGCACCCTGGACCATGATGTATCACCACACGGCTGTTCCACCAAACTAGCCAGGTTAACGAGGCAATTCATGAACAACCTATTCTCCAATCTCCCCACAGAACTACCCTCGGAACTGATCGAATTTCTCGTGAAAAAACCGGGGGTTCGGATTGAGCGGATCGTCTCCCAGGGACAGGCCACGCCAGCCGGCGAGTGGTACGACCAGGATGAAAACGAATGGGTGATCGTGCTGCGGGGCCAGGCACGATTACGCCTGGAAGGTGACGAGCAAATACTGGAAATGGGGCCCGGTGACTATCTCGACATCCCGGCTCACCAGCGTCATCGCGTCGAATGGACCGACAGCAACGAACCGACCGTCTGGCTGGCGGTCTTCTACGAAGCAAATAAAATCTCCTGACACCGGTTCAGGACATCCTCGAGGTTGGGTTCACATTGCAAACCACCCGGGTCCGATATAACCTTTTAGGTAACACTGGTGTTGTCACGTTTCCCCCAGGATTCCATCCATGCTGACGATATTTTCCACCGATCGGATGAATCGCCGGGCCATGCTGACGGTGGGCAGCCTGGGCCTCGGTGGCCTTTCGTTATCCCACCTGCTGGCGGCCAATGAAGGGAAACCGATCACGACCGGTAAATCCGTCATCTTCCTGTTACAACACGGCGGCCCTACCCAGTTTGAAACCTTTGATCCCAAGCTGGATGTACCGGATGGAATTCGCACCGTCGGTGGAGTCACGCGAACCCGTATTCCCGGAGTCACCTTTGGCTCCACGATGCAACACCTGGCCGGACTGGCCGACAAGTGCGCTATCGTTCGTTCTTACCGGTCTGGCAGCAATGCCCATAGCACGCGGCCGATCATCGGTGAAGCATCCCTGAAAGCCAACATGGGTTCCCTTTATGCACGCCTGGCCGGGACGAATCACCCGCAGACCGGCATGCCCATGAATGTCACGCTCTACCCGAATTCGATCGATCCCCAGGCCCTGGGTGCCGATGATCGTTTCGGAAAATTCACCCAGACGGGAACGCTGTCCAAGTCCTACGAACCATTTGTCCCCGGTGGTGGTTCCGAACTCCAGAAAAATCTCCAGTTGGCTTTTCCTGTCGAACGTTTCCAGGACCGCCGAGCCCTGCTATCAGCACTCGACAATCTGAAAAGCGAGGTGGATGCGAGCGGGACCCTGGAGGGCCTGGATCGATTCCGACAACAGGCCTACGAAATGGTCGTCCAGGGTGTTGCCAAGAGCTTTGATCTTTCCAGGGAATCTCCGGGGACGATAGCCCGTTACGATACGTCGCAATGGATCAACGAAAAAGCCTACGCCCACAAGAGCAATGGCGACTCCAAGCGACGTTGGTACCAGAACAACGCCCTGACCCTGGGCAAGCTACTGTTAATGGCGCGCCGACTCTGCGAGGCAGGTTGTGGATTCGTCACCATCACCACTCGTTTCGTCTGGGACATGCATGCCGACCGAAATAACCTGGGCGTGGAACAGGGCATGGCTGCCGTGGGGGCTCCTTTTGATCACGCAGTTTCCGCGTTTATTGAAGATTGCGAGGCTCGTGGCCTGGGAGACAAGATCATGCTCGTCTCCACAGGAGAAATGGGACGTACACCCCGTATCAACAAGAACGGGGGACGAGACCACTGGGGCCGACTGACGCCACTGTTCCTTTACGGAGGTGGCATCACCAAGGGACAGGTAATCGGCAAGTCCACCCGTGACGGAGGTGAACCGGCAACACACGCCTGCGACTCGAACAACCTGCTGGGTACGATCATGCACACCCTCTTTGACATGGGCGAATTGCGGATCAAGCAAGGTCTACCAAACGAGCTGGTGCAACATATTGCCTCGGCAACACCGATTAGCGGACTTGGCCAATAGCCAGCTGCACCCTAAATCCCGGCCACAGGTCAGGGACTTGCACTCTCCGCAGCGAAGGTTTTTTTCAAGAACCGCGTCACCGCGGGGACTAGCTGCGGATCGAGCGGCAACTCTTGATTTCCATAGGAAGGTAACTGCTCCGCCTCCGTGGCGATGTGGCGCAGCACGTGATTCATGTTCTTGACCAACACCAGCTCCGCTGCCGCCTGGCTTTTTTTCAATGCTTCGGCATCCTCTACCAGGATCTGGATATCCCGAGTTCCCTGGACAATCAAAATCGGGATCTCTAAGGTAGCGATTACCTTCACCGGATCATGGTGCATCCAGGAAATCAAGAAACCCTGGATCGACGGCTTGAAGAGAGCCTCTAGCTGCTCCGGATAATCCTCGACCGTCTGACCGCCAGCCAGCTCTTCAATTACCGCGAAGGCATGGGCCCGCAACTCGGGCATACTCTTCAACTTCTCGCCTAGTTGCGTAATGAGCACCTTGTCAATGGAACGGCCGGGCCCAGCAATCGAAACGATCGCGTCGACCGGAACCTGCTGCGCTGCCAGCATGGCGACCAGCGATCCCTGGCTATGTCCCAGGATCGCCACCCCTGAAAATCGCTGGTCCTTGCGTAACATCGCTACCCAGCCGACGGCATCGTCAACGAACACATCGAAACGAAACGTTTCCAAGGGCGCATCTCCCACCTTGCTCTTGCCACTGCCTCGCTTGTCGTAACGTAAGACAGCAAATCCCTGTTCCGTTAGTCCCGCCGCCAGTTTCTTCAGGTAGTCGGACTTGAGCGCTGCCTGGTTGCCATCTCGGTCGTTGGGCCCCGACCCGCCAACGATCAGCACCACGGGAAACGGCCCAACCCCTGCAGGCAGCTCAATGGTGCCATAAAGTGTGGTGTCTTTTGTTTGCAGCTGCACATCGGGCGGAGCA
>JAYGDH010000590.1:0-4392 GCA_046583055.1 Pirellulaceae bacterium
CTTGTCTCTCCGTCGACCAACCTCGACGTAATCCGCATGGCTCATCGCTACGATAAACTGGTCATGCCTGGTGCCCTTACTCCCACAGAAGTCGTCACCGCCTGGGATGCCGGGGCAGACATGATCAAGATCTTCCCCTCCGACATCAATGGCCCAGGGTACCTGAAAGCTCTCAAGGGTCCCCTGCCCCAGGTACTCATGCTGCCCACCGGAGGAGTTGACCTCGATACCGCAGCAGACTTCCTGCGGGCCGGCGCCTCCGCTCTTGGCATCGGCGGTGCCCTGGTCGAAAAAGAAGCCGTTGCCAAGGGAGACCTGGCCCGCGTCGAATCCCTGGCCAAGCAATACGTGCAGATCGTTCGTGAAACCCGCGCAGCCATGTAAACACGGAAAGTGCTATCACTTACCTTGCCAGCACTTTCCTCTCCCTCACCGTCGGCCTTGAAAATACGGTTGAGTTACAAGCCAGAGATCGTTTACTGGTTTCCAAGTCTGCCCATCCCAAAACGATCGCTGTAGCCGCGCAGTTTAAGATTGCTTGTTGGGAATGCCGATAAATCGATTGGCGGTCGTATTGCGCTCCTCGTTGAGCCTCGTTACCTCGGAGAAGCATGTCATGGGGAAGCGTCCCTTCTATTTCTTACCCACCATGACGACCGTTTTCGTGCTGTGTGGATTAATCCATCAGCCACTGCAGGCTCAATCCACCAAGCAACCCACTGCTAACGAGAACCAGGGCCGCCAGCAACCCACGCTCATCGTGACGAAGCACACGCGACTGGAGATACCCTTTGCCGTGAACCGCCTGGCCAAGCAGGCCACGGAAGTTCAACTGTACATCTCCGTCAACCAGGGACGTGACTGGGAACTCTATGCCAGCGAACCGGGGCCCCAGGGCAAGTTCGATTTCCGCGCCCCGCGTGAGGGATCTTACTGGTTCTGTTCACGTACCATGGATGCGCAAAAACGGCTCTGGCCCCGCGGAGACAAGCAGCCCGAGTTAATCATCACGATCGACGTGACCCAGCCCCAGGTTGAATTAACAACAACATGGACACCCGCTGGTCAAATACTGCTGCAGTGGACCATCCGTGACATCAACCTGCAGGCCCAGACGCTGCAACTATCCGGCCAGGCCGCCGGCGAACAACAATGGGAAGCAATCCCAACCGGACCGGTGGTCGCCACGCAACCGGGCACCTACCAGGGCAGCACCCGCTGGCAACCCAACACCGCTTCTCCGGTCTTCACTGTGCAGGTCACGGTCAGTGACCAGGCAGGCAACCGGACTGAAACCCAGCGACAGGTTACCGTCGCTGAATCTCCCCCATCCCGACCACCCGTACTACCAGGGGCAACCCCAAACCAGGCTGCCACCAACCCGTCCGCCCAACCGTCCGCCCCCTTACCAAACATTCCCTGGCCTGCCGACAACAAAAACTCCTTGCCATCACTTACCAGGCATCCCGCGCCGGGCCCCGGTAATATAGCCCCACTGATGCCATCAACCGCTCCGTTTCCTGGGCCCCGTCCCGCCGACACCTTGCCTGATAAGAACCTGGACGCAACACCTCCCACCCGGTTTACCACGAACCCGCAACGAGCGAATATTTCACCGACCGTGCCAACCATACCAGACCAGTCACCTTTCGAATCCTCGCCACCCGGGCCCAGTCGTCGACCACCGACAGCCGATGATAACGCCATTACCTTGCCACCGGGATCCGTGGTGCGAACCAGCAATTCCCGCTACTTCCAACTGGCCTACGAGTTACTCAAAACCGATAACCCCAACCCACCGGATGTGCAACTGTGGGCTACCGCCGATGGGGGACGAACGTGGAAACACTGGGGCGACGATCCCGACGGCAAGAGTCCCTTCGAGGTCCAGGTACGATACGAGGGTATCTTTGGATTCCGTATTTCCGTGGCCGATGCCCAGGGTCCGGCACATCGTCCACCAGCACGGGGTGACCCGGCAGACATCTGGCTGCGTGTTGACACAACTCCCCCGCGAACCCGTATCGAGTCCGCAAGCTTTGGAACGGGAATCCAGGCAGGCAACCTGGTCATTCGCTGGCTGGTCGAGGACCTGGCCCTGGCCGCCCGGCCCATCTCGCTGGCCTATCGCGAAAAAGAAACGGATCCCTGGACAACGATAGCCAGCCAGTTAACCAACAGCGGCACCTATGCCTGGCCGGTCAGTCCACGCATCCCCAGGTCCATTTACCTGCGACTGGATGCCCGTGACCAGGCTGGTAATACCGGCTCCTACCAGCACCCGATTCCGGTAACACTACTTGGACTCGCTCCCCGGGGAAGGATCCAGGGCGTGCAACCGCTGGCATCTCCCGGAGGGGACTCGATCCCCTAGTCCTGAGGGCAAACCAGTTGCCCTCCGTAGTGGTCAAGAAAGCCATTCCCCGCTAAGCTCTACGGCAGCAAGTGGACTCGTTCTTGAGATCTCATCGGCATCGGATGCGGGGGACATCAGTGGTGGCCAAACAACGCACCTTTCACGTGCTGGATTATCTCCAGGCACCGGGAGCGCTTCCCTCGCATGGAATCGGTGTCCTGTTCGGGGATGACAATTACCTGAAAACCGAGGCTCGCAAGCAGCTCTACGCTTCCTGGTTCAAGGACGAGGAAGATGAAATGAACGTCATGACGTTCGACAACTCGGCCCGCTGGGCTGACGTTCATGACGAGATCTCATCCCTCTCACTCTTTGGCAGCAATGACCTGCGGATCGCGCGGATTGAAAACGCGGACACCTTTGTCACCGAGTACCGTGATCGGCTGGAAGACCTGGCAGCCCGGGAAAACCCCCGCGGCCTGCTGCTGCTGGAAGTCAAGACCTGGGCTGCCAACACGCGACTCTACAAGCTGGTCAACCAGCATGGATTTCAACTGGAGTGCAAGGTGCCTCTGCAGAAGAAAGGCAAGAATGCGAGCATTGACCGCACGCGCGTCATCAAGTGGCTGCAGTTCCGGGCCCAGCAGGATCATGGGCTGAAAATGGAACGTGATGCCGGCGATGTACTACTGGACCTCCAGGGAACCAAGATTGGCCAACTCGAACAGGCTGTCAACAAGCTCGCGCTTTATGTCGAAAAAGGGGGAACCATCTCGTCGCCACTGGTGGAAGAAATGATTGGTGGTTGGAAATTCAAAACTACCTGGGATATCATCAGTGCCGCAGCCGACGGCAATATCTCCGAGGCCCTCGGGCAACTGGACCAACTGGTCCAGGCCGGCGAGCATCCCCTCGGCCTACTGGCCCAGTTTTCCTGGTCGCTGCGAAGATTTGCCATGGCCACGCGCATCTACGAGGCGGCCGAACGCCAGCAACAACGCATCTCACTGGGCGCCGCCCTCAAGCAAGCGGGCTTTCATGGCGGTGAGACCAGCCGAGCGGAAAAACAACTCAAGCGAATGGGACGAGAACGTGCCGCAAAACTATTCCAGTGGTTACTGGAAGCCGACCTCGGCATGAAGGGAAGTCACAGCAAAAAGGCCCGGGGGCATTTCGTCCTGGAACACCTGTTCCTGAAACTGGCCACCAGGAATTCAGCCGCACGCACGCGAGCATCCTAGGGCCGCCCCGGGGAATGATCTTGCCACGTCGGGATTGCTTTCTTACCATTCGCATCCTTGCTGATCTCGTTTTCATTCCCACGCGTGCATGGTGACCACATGAAGATAAACGCTCTCTTGCGACT
This sequence comes from Pirellulaceae bacterium, assembly GCA_046583055.1. Classification (GTDB taxonomy): domain Bacteria; phylum Planctomycetota; class Planctomycetia; order Pirellulales; family Pirellulaceae; genus JAZADA01. The sequence goes on from JAYGDH010000590.1 coordinate 3,723, forward strand.
GGATTGCCTGGTCGCCGTGTGTTGCCTGGTGACCGTGGGCTGCCAGGGCCGTGCTGTCTCCGACCCGCTCCAGGCTCTCCCCACTCTCGGACCTGTCACAACCTCGACGACGGGTCAGCTAGACGGACCAGCTGGCTTCGCGCCTCATGTTGCAAACCCGGTTCATCGGATCTGCTGCCAGGTCGCACCGGCACTGGCCAGGCAATCCCCGGCCAGCAGCGTCAAGACTACCTCCTACTACCAGGACCCGATCGCTAATGAGGCAACCCGCCTGCAGGTAAACCAGTTCCCTTCCCCGGAGGAAACCCTGCAGCAGCCACTGCCCATGATGCCACGGACCCCGGTCGGGCCCTGATTTCCTGCCCCCCTGCCCTGCCCCGCTTTCGCGCCGGCCATGGCAGTCGCTATAATCGCCGGCGGTAGCCGATACGATTCAACGATTATCACCCACTGCAGGTTTCAGGGCCATGAGTCATTACGATGCCATCGTACTGGGAACGGGCGGAGTGGGCAGCGCGGCCATCTATCACCTGGCCCGTCGTGGCCTGTCCGTGCTGGGACTGGATCGGTTCCCTGACGCCCACGACCGCGGCAGTTCTCATGGTCACACGCGGGTGATTCGCAAGGCCTACTTTGAGCATCCCAGTTACGTCCCCCTGCTGATCGAGGC
>JAYGDH010000613.1:0-20039 GCA_046583055.1 Pirellulaceae bacterium
CAGGGGGCCAATCGGCTGATGGTAATCCACCACCACGCGAAGGTAATCCGGGGCCTGGTCCGCGGAGAAATCCCCCGGCGGCAAAACCACGCCAAACCGGTCGACCGGCAGTAGTCCCGGCTGATCGTCGGAAAGCACCTCGACCATGGCGACGGGACGACGATAAACAAGTTCCACGTGAACGACAGGCCCTGGCCGTTTCTGAACACGCTCTACCCGTTCGACCCAGCTATGCAATTCGAAAGCGCGGGCCACGTTAACCGTCAGCTGGTGATCTAACAAAGGCATATTCAAAAGACTTCCCTGCTGGATCACCTCGTCCTTGATATCACTACGAATCCAGGAAGGTTGCGGCGTCATTTCCACACAATTCGCCTGTAGCCGATACTGGGAATCTCCCCTGACCAGCCCGCCCCAACGATTCCAAGCGGTTACCAGACCCACGATAACTACCAGGCTGGCTACCAGGATCGACAGCAATCGAGCCAGCTTACCAGAAGGCCACCAACGGCTGGAAAGCAGCCGGGAAAAACGTCCACCTTCATGATCAGTTGCAGCATTCATTGCCATCCTCCTTGATGGCCCTTGAAACGGGCGTCTGCTTCACATGCGATCTGGCCAGGCCCTGGCAATGGTCGCCAGGCCCTGTGCCAGGAAAGTCGCTTACCAAATCTCGATCTGCAATTCCAGTTCTAATCCCGTCTGTTCCTGGACGGCATTACGAGTCACATCGATCACATCCAGGACATCCTGGCTGGTTGCTTTTTCCTGGACCAGAATAAAGTTAGGGTGTTCTTCGCTCATGCGGGCTCCACCTACCGAGTGTCCCTTGAGGCCGGACTGATCAATAAGACTCGCTGCCGTCACGCCACCAGGATCCTTGAACACACAGCCGGTCCCCTGTTGTCCAGTCGGTTGCCCTGCCTTCTTCACGATCCAGGACGTTTGCATCCGCTTCACGACTTCCTGCGGATCATCCTGGTCCAACGTAAACTCACCAGTTAGAATTACCAACTCATCCAGACTTGATTGACGATAGCTAAACCTCAACTCGTCGGCAGTACGTGTTAACAGTGATCCATCGCGGGTCATGACCACGGCCTGCGAAGCCCACTGACCGATGTCGCCACTTTGCGTTCCAGCGTTTCCATACAGGGCACCTCCAATACTCCCGGGAATTCCGGCAAGTTGCTCCAGGCCCGCCAGTCCGGCACCCACGGTAGCTGAAACCAAGTGAGCCAACTTTGCTCCACCGCCGGCACGCACCTGGCAGCCAGTCACCTCGATCTGCGAAAAAACAGTAGCCGAAAGGTGCAGCACAAGTCCGGAGACTCCGGTTTCAGAGACCAGGATATTGGATCCGCCTCCCATCAATCGAACCGGGACCTCGTTCTCATAACATCGCTTCACGATGTCCGTGAGCTCTGCTTCTGTCGAGGGCTCCGCAAAATACTCAGCGGCTCCACCGAGCCGAAACCACGTATAGGGAGCCAACGACTCCTGCTCACGTACGATGTGTTCCAATCCGCCAAACAACGTCACGATAACCTCTACAAACAGGACGAGTTTTCATGCCGCGAGGTTTTCCAGGAAACCCTCGCCCAGACCATCTGTCCTCGATAAACCCAGGAAACAGCCAGACAAACCTTGGGTTGGGGATAATATGCGTCCAGCTCTCTGCTGTCAATGTGAAGCGGGCAATTAACCGGCAAGATAGGCAGACTGGAAAACGGCAGAAAACGAGTCAAGATAGCCTATTTCATTTAGCCGAAAACACATCCTATCCGACCCGCTAAACCATGCTGCTGCAGAGCATGACGGTCTCAACCCACTCCCGCCAACGATGTAGATCGACATTGGCCAACCCTGATGCTCGCGTTAACTCCTTGGTGGCCCGGTATCCGGTATCCGGTGATTCCACGAAAACATTCAGTCGTCCGTTACTGCTGTAATGAAATTCCACGGTCACCGGGCTGCGTGCCGGCAAATCCACCGGAAGGTTTTCAATAATACACTGGCCAATCGGCTGGCATTGCTTGGGCGAAAGACTTTCACCTTCGATGATCTGGATCATCACCGACTCCTGCCCTTCCTTGTGAGTTTTAAAGGTACGTTGCGTCGTGACCGGCAGCTGGGTATTTCGTGGAATCACGACAGCATTGATCTTCCGTCCCGTCTTGGTATCCGTTCCGACGATACCAAGGCTATGCGAACTGACGTTAGAATACACCTGTTCGGGTTCACCATTAGATTCCTGGACCTTCAGATAGCTGGCATGTAACGCAGCCCCCTGGGCGATGGAGGAAAGATCCAGCATGGTCACGGAAGTTCGCTCTGCAAGAATTCCTCGCAACATTTTTTGAATCATCGGCATCTGCGTGGCAGCGCCCACGAGAATCACCTGATCAATATCCTGAACATTCCATTTCGCATTTTCAATAGCACTCATAACACACTGCCGAACGCGACTCAACAGTTCAACGGACCGTTCTTCGAATTGATCACGAGAAATTTTCTGTTCGACAATATGCTTGCCGGCCTGGAAGCGGACGGTCACGGAATCTCGCTGGGACAACCGGTGCTTTACTGATTCCGCTGTTTTCCAGAGGCGAATAACATCTTCTTCGCGAGCCCTGGGGTCGGTTTCATATTGCCTTTGAAATTCCTGGGCAATAATTTCTTCCAGGCAATCATCCCAATCTCTTCCACCCAACCGGGTATCTCCATCAGAAGCCACGGCCGTCCACTGGTGCCCCTGCCGTTTCAAGGCCATCACATCCAGCTTTCCAGCCCCCATGTCCATGATCAAGACGTTTCCTGCCGGTGCCGTCACCTGGTCAGCTGCCTGTTCGTGCAGTTGCTGGTACCCATAAGCCAAGGCAGCGGCCATGGGTTCATTGATGATGTCAATCACCTCCACGCCGGCAATATAACCGGCATCCTGTACGGCTTTCCGGGCCACTTCATCAAAATGCCCGGGAACTGCAATCACCACCTGGTGACAGGGACCCACTCGACGCTGCATGTTATCAACCAACCTGGACAGGACCAGGGCCAGCAGGACTTCCGGTGGATATCGATCTCCCTGCAACACCCCCGGATAAAACCGCTTGCCCACGAAACGCTTGATTTCCAGTGCCAGATCACGGGGCCGTTCGTCCGCCTGCTGCAGCGCAGAATAACCAATCAGCGTGCTGATACCGTCAATCAAAACGGCGCTGGGAATCTGCCACTGGTCATCCGCATCCGTCACCACAACCGGTTTTCCAACCGCATTCACGTAGGCCACGGCTGAATGATTGGTTCCCAGGTCAATACCCACGACATTCTGTATCGCCGCTTCTCCACTCGTGGCCAGGCTGGCCAGCATATCGGATGCTGACAGCATGCCATGTATTTCCCGCGACTCGTCATCTCCATCTTCCTGTTCGCCGCGCAGGGCTTCTTCCACGCTGGCAATCAACTCCGTGGTGGACTGATAGCGTTCTTCAGGTGTCTTGGCCAACATGCGTTTCAACACGACATCCACCCAGTCAGGAATTTCCCGATCATATTCCTGGACATTCGGAATAGGTTTCTGTGCATGCGCCAGCAATGTCTGGATCATGTCTCCCTCGTAAAGAACCTTGCCTGTCAGCAGGTAGTAAAAGGTGCAGCCCAGGCTATAGATATCAGTACGATAATCGACTTTGTGAGAATCGCGGGCCTGCTCCGGCGACATATAGTTGACCGTACCCATGATGACACCTGTCTGGGTCAGGTTATCCTCATCCTTTCCTTCCTCGTCAAATCGAGCCGTGCCCATATCCAGGATCTTGACGGTCCCGTCTTCATCCAGCATGAGATTACTGGGCTTAATGTCACGATGCACGACTTCGCGAGAATGGGCATACTCCAATCCTCGCGCCGCCTGCAGGATATAACTGATTGCCGTGTCAAGCGTCACTGGCCCGTGCTGTTTGATCGTCTTGGACAGGGCACTACCGTCCACGTATTCCATTACAAGGTAGTGAATTCCACCTTGTTCACCGGCATCAAATGCCGTCACGATATTTGGATGAAACAACTTGGCAGCAGCCTTGACCTCGCGATGAAAACGACTGACCTGCTCCGGGTCTTTCATGCGCCCTGGAGGTAACATTTTCAAGGCAACCAGCCGATCCATGGTTCGATGCTTGGCCTTGAACACACGGCCCATTCCACCCGCGCCGATTTTCCCCAGCAAGAGATAGTCGCCCAATGCCGGCAGGCGAGGCTGCCCCTCCTCGCCGGACACCGATGGCAAGTCATCGACCAGGTCATGCGTCGTATCCGTGCCATCCGTTCCCAGCGTTTCCTGGCCGGCCGACTGATACGACGTATGCGTGCGCTCGCTATCTTCCAAGTGAGGATCTTCCATCGGTACTACACCATGAACAAAAAATGGAAACGCGGATTACCTTCTCGCTGACGCGGATCAATTAAACAGAACTTACCCGATTGCCCGTTTTTTTAACAGCAGACTGTTGCCGACGACCGACACGCTACTGAGCCCCATGGCTGCCGCCGCCATCATAGGAGGCACCAGGAACTCACGTCCACCGCCAAGCAACACGCCAACACCGGCCGCGGCAGGCAATAACAAACCATTATACACCATCGCCCAGCCAAGATTCTGGTAAATAGTTCGCATCGTCGCGCGAGCCAGTCCGACCGTCTCGGCAACCAGGTTTAAATCGTCCCTCATCAAGACCACATCCGCGGACTCCACGGCAATATCAGTGCCGGTTCCCAGCGCTATCCCCAGGTCGGCCGCAGCCAGTGCCGGCGCGTCATTGACACCATCACCCACCATTCCAACCACGCAACCAGCCTGCTGCAACCGCTCGATCTCAACCTGCTTCTGTTCCGGTGTCACCTCAGCCAGGACCTGCTTGATTCCCAGTTGCGCGGCAATCGACTCGGCTACCACATGATGATCCCCCGAGATCATCCAGAGGTTCAATCGCAACGCCTGGAGCCGGCACACTGCCTGCCGAGCAGTCGGTTTGACCGGATCACTGACCACAACCACTCCCTGGAACTTTCCCTCCGTAGCAACCAGCAGTGGTGTGCAGCCATTCTGTCGTTGCTGGTCAACCTGCTCCTGCAATTCCCCCGGCACCTGGATTTCCAGTCGCTGCATCAGGCGTTCATTTCCGGCTGCCCAGGATTGGCCCTGCACCACCGAAACAATGCCCTCTCCCGCAAACGTCGTCAACTCGCTGGCCACCGGCAACGGTTCCTGCAAGGGCTCTACCGCTGCCACAATCGATGCCGCAAACGGATGACTACTCGACAATTCCGCCGCCGCGAGACCTCGCAGAAACGCTTCTCGTTCTACACCCTCAACCAGCAACACTTCAGTTACCGTCGCCTGCCCCTCGGTCAGGGTCCCCGTCTTGTCAAAAACAAGGGTATTGATCCGTCCTGCCATTTCCAGCGCCTGCGCTTCCTTGACCAGGATGCCGCGCTGGGCACCATATCCACTGGCCACCAGGATTGCCGTGGGCGTGGCCAGGCCCAACGCACAGGGGCAGGCGACAACCAGCACCGCCGTCATGCAACGCAACCCCTGGGCAGCATCGCCAGCGACCAGCCAGCTAACCAGCGTTACCATGGAAATCAACAGGACAGCCGGCACAAATACCTGGACCACACGGTCAGCCAACCGTTGCACATCGGCCCGTGACTCCTGGACGCGACGCACCATCGCGATGACCTGTGACAACGAGGTTTCCTGGGCCACCTGGGTCACCCTTGCTGTTAAGGCACCCGTTCCATTGATCGTACCTGCCCACACACAATCTCCGGTTTCCTTTTCCACCGGGATGGATTCACCGGTCAGCCATGATTCATCCAGGGCACTGCTACCGGATACAATCTCCGCATCCAGGGCGACCTTGTCACCCGGACGAATCAGGATGATTTCTCCCCTGGCAACGTCATTCACCAGGACGGATTCCAACCCGGCACGCTGAACAGTAACCGTGGGCGGCGTCAGTTCCAGCAGTTTCCCAATAGACTGCGATGCCTGCCCCTTGGATCGTGCTTCCAGGAATTTCCCGAGGGTCACGATGGTCAGGATCATACCTGCTTCCAGGAACATCGTCGCGTCGCCATGCCAGGCAAAATGAAAAAGCCCCCGGCCGTAGGCTGCCGTGCAGCCCAATGCGATCAACGTGTCCATGTTGGTGGCCCCCTGCCGGGCCCGCCGCCAGGCCCCCACGTAGAAGCTGCTTCCAAGACCCCACTGCAAACAACTAGCCAGCAGCAACTGGATCCAACCCAGCAACATCACGCTCTGAAAGGAGAGTGCAATATGTGTTACCAACAACGGAACCGCCAAACACCCGCCCCACAACAGGCGTCGTCCCCAGGCAGCGGCTGCCTGCCCCGGTCGCCTCGCTAAATCGGCCGCTGTCTGCTGCTCCGACACGATCGTGGCTGGATAACCCGCCCCAGTTAACCCTACCTCTAGCTCCCTCCTGGAACACTCCCGGGGATCATAGTCGACCGTGGCTTGCTCCGTGATCAAATTTGCATGGGCCTGTCCTGTACCAGCTAGACGTTCGAGTACCTGTTCCACGCGGGATGTACAACTGGCACAATGCATTCCCGTCACATCCAGTACCACTCGTTGCCATCCGACACGAGGTCGATCCGGTTCGTTGTTTCCCGCCAGTTCCACGAAATCCCGACCAGCAACCGGAACTGGCAGCTTCAACGGCTCTGTCGCACCAGCAGGCAGGGCTTCAAATCCTGCGGAACGAACCGCCTCGACAAGTTGTTCCTTGGAAGCCTGATCGTGGTCATAGGCAACTCGGGCCTTTTCCTGCTCGAGATCCACTGCAGCCGAGGTGACGCCTGGCACGTCCAGCAAGGCCCGCGTAACGACCTCCACACAATGGCTACAGGTCATACCCTCAATCGAAAAACTTGTTTCAATCATAGTGATCTCATTATATCGGGAATCCAGCGGGTCATTGCAGTATCACCAGCAAATGCCACAATGCTCAATAGATTTTTGTTCCTCGTAACGGTTTTTCCCACCCCACAGGCCTGGCAAAACAGGGTTACCATGCTGACAGCCGAAATCGTTGCCATCGGCGATGAACTTACCAGCGGACAACGACTTGATACCAATAGTCAGTGGATCAGCCAGCAACTTGCCGACCTGGGTATCCGCGTGCTTGTACATACCACGGTCGCGGACGACCTGGAAACCGGGATCCAGGTCATTCGACAGGCACTGGAGCGCGTTAACTTTGTCGTCTGCACGGGGGGACTGGGCCCCACGGCTGACGACCTGACACGTGAAACCATTTCCCTGGCCACCGATCGCCCACTTCACCAGGACAAGGAAGTGCTGGCCCACGTCGAGAATCTCTTCCGTTCTCGCAATCGTGAAATGCCCGCCAGCAATATCGTGCAATCCATGTTTCCCGAAGGCAGCCTTGTTATTCCCAATCCTCATGGCAGTGCTCCAGGAATCGACCTGACCGTCAACACGAATACGCAGCATGCTTCGCGCATCTTCGCCTTACCTGGCGTGCCGGCCGAGATGTTTGAAATGTGGAACGAAACCGTGCAACCAAGAATCATCGTCCAGATCGGGAAACAGCGGCAACTGATTGTCCACCATCAAATCAAGTGTTTTGGCATCGGTGAAAGTGACCTTGAACAAATGCTACCGGACCTGATTCGTCGAGGGAGACAACCCACCGTAGGAATCACGGTCAGCCAGGCCACGATCACGCTGCGTATTTCTGCCGCAGGAAGCACCGCAGATGAATGCCATGCAGCCATGCAGGAAACCATCGCCACGATTCACGATTGCCTGGGCGACCTGGTCTTTGCCGAAGGCGATCTTGAGCTACCCCACGTGATTGCGGACCTGCTACAGGCACACGGCCTCTCGCTGGCTACCCTGGAATGCGGGAGCACGGGACTGATGACCCAGTGGCTGGGAGAATTACCTGCGGAATCAACGGGCTACCAGGGAGGATGGGTCATTCCGCAGCCAGCCTTACTGGACACCTGTTGGCCAGCATGCGACGCCTCCCAGTTAGCCACCGCACCGGGCGCAGAACTGGTCCGTATCATCGCCCAGGATGCCTGCCAGCGACTGGGAACTGACATGGTCCTGGTGCTGGGCCCCGAGCCAACAAATACCTCGTGGAACCATGCGGACGACCGCATTCACTACGCGTTGGCCATCGGATCAGAGGTTCACTGCAGTTCGTCGCCCTACCGTGGACACCCGGCGCTCCTACGAGCGCGCAGTGCCAAGCAGGCACTAAATTTTCTGAGACTGACACTTGGCCCGGCACCTAGTGAGAGCACGGCGTAACCCGGACCCGGTCTTATTCGCTGCCACCACCACCTTCATCGGTCTTCGTGACGGGCTCGGGTGGCAAAAATTTAACCACCTCTTTCCCGTCATCCGACCAGATCCGGACGACGCTGTCCTGTCCACCTGCAGCGATAATCTTGCCATCAGCGGTACAGGACACGGCATAGACGTAGTCGCCGGAACCAGCAAAGGAACGGACGTTGCCACCGTTATCAGTCTTCTTCATCTGCACCGATTTATCGCCGGAAGAGGCAACCACATTGACGCTATCTCCCACGAATTTAACTGCAGTCACTTCCTTACCAAAACCGGCGATCGTTCGTTTCTGATCGCCCGTACGGAAATCCCAGATCTTGATAACCTTGTCAGCACCGCCGCTGGCCAACGTTCGACCATCGGCACTCCAGCTAACGCCCAGCACGTGATGCGTATGGCCTTCAAAAGCCCTGACGAACTTACCATCGCTGACCTGGAACACTTTCACAAACCGATCAGCAGCAGAACTGGCAATGAACCGGCCATCGCGAGAAAACTCGACCGCAAACACCGTATCACTATGAGGCTCCTTGAGAGCCTGTACCAGTTTCCCATCGGCGACGTTCCAGATCTTGATTTCACCACTACGAGAAGGTTCTCCTCCACCGGTGGCCAACAGCTTCCCGTCACTGCTGAAATGCATTGCCGTCACGCGATCGGTCAGGATCTCACTCTTGATCCCATCACCGATACGTAGCCTTAATTTCCACTGGACTTGCGTCCCCCAGGCCACCACGGACTTGTCCGCGGATGCGGTCAGCAACCGATTGTCGGGCAGGAATGCTGCCGCGACCACGGGCCCGGTATGTCCCTCGAGAACCTCGATTGCTCGACCGGTCTCTGCATCGAACAGGTGCAGCTTATGATCGTCACCAGCCACCACAAATGAACTGCCATCAGCAGAAAAGGTGACCGTCCGCCATGGCTTTTCAGCCTCGGTCGCCGCCTTCTGGGACGCCTCGGAACCAGCCTGCTCCTGTTTCTCTGCGGCTTCTTTCTTTTTCACGATCGCGTCAAAACCTGGAATCGCATCCGTGGCTTTCTTGACCGCTGCGATCGCTCGTTCGACTGTCCGCTTGGCAGCTTTGGCAGCGCGTTCCGCGGATGTTTTCGCATCCACGGCTTTCTGCGCCACGGGAGCCAGTTTTTTCACGTTGGCCTCAGCGGCTTTTGCATCAGTGGTCGCCTTGGCCAAGTCCGCATCTGCCTTCTTCTTACCATCGGTTGCGACTTTTTGCTTGGCGGTTAAATCCGTCACGACCTTCGTCGCATCCTGGAAGCCCTTGTCAGCAGTCTTCCGTTTTTCTTCAGCTGCCTGGGCTGCCGTTGCTGCAGCCGTCGCAGCCTTCTTCAGATCCGCATTGGCAGCGTCTTTCTTGGCAGCCTCGTCAGCCTGTTTCTGCTTGGCAGCTGCGGCCTGGGCAGCCTTGGTAGCTGCTGCCAACGCCGTCTTGGCCACGTTGGCGTCTGCCTGCCCTTTCTTGAGGGCCGCGGCGGCATCGGTATTCGCCTTAACAGCCGTCTTCTGGGTCGCTTCAAAGGTAACCTTGGCCTGCTTAGCCGTTTCGAGGGTTTTGTCAGCAGCGGCTTTATCAGCCACCGGCTTCTTGGCCGCCTCAACCTTCTTGGTCAGGTCCTCGGTCGCTTTCTTATCCGCTTCCTGCGATTTCTTGAGGTTATCCTCTTCCGACTTCTTTCGCTTGTTTCCCTCGTCGAGATCTTTCTTGGCCAGGGTCGTGTGCCGAGTTGCCAGGGCCACCTGTCGCTTCAGCTTCTCGAGCTGAAGCTGCTCACGAAAATCTCCCTTCAACTCGACCACCTGCTTACCATCAGCGGCATTCCAGAGCTTGACGGTCTTGTTTTCACTGGTCGAGACAATACGAGAACCATCGGGACGAACGGCGACCGCCGTCACGGGGGCACCGTGACTCATTTGCCGAATCAGTTTTCCGTCTGCAACCTTCCAGTGTCGCACCGTACCATCCTGGCCGGCCGATACCAGCTGCGATTGTTTGTCCGCAGTGGCAACCAGCGCCAGCACGGGTCCCGTGTGGCCAGCCAGTTCCCGGATGGGCTTCGGAGGCATTGGTTCTGCCGGCTTATCCTCTTTCTTCTCCTCGTCTTTCTGGGCCGCCTCGGCAGCTGGTTCTGCTGCTGGCTTGGAACCCGGCAAGGCCCAGATACGGATCATCTTGTCTTCACTCGCAGCAGCGATTTGCTGTCCCTCGTTAACCAAGGCGATGGCATGAATGGGAGCCGGCGTTTCCAGCGACGCCTGCTGTTTGCCGTCCGCCACGGTCCAACTGCGAATTGTCTTATCCGCTCCAGCCGAAAAAACCAGCGACTGATCAGCGGACCACTGTACCGACGAGACAGCTCCGGCGTGGCCGGTCAATGTCTTGGTGATCTTTCCTGTGGCCGCATCCACCAACACGATGGAACCATTATTCAAGGCCAGTGCGGCCATCTTTCCATCCTTGGAAACCGATATCGCCCTGGGCGTATCGGCAAGGGCATTACGTTCACCGAACTTGAACGACGGAAAACGTTGCCACACCTTGACGGTACGAAAACCGCCCGCTGCCAGCAGGTTGCTGTCGGCACTAAAGGTCAGGGACTGTACCAGGTCCATGAAGGCCACTCCAGGTTGCTTGTAAATTCCCTGCTTGGTGATCTCGGCATCGGACAACCTGCCGATTTCCCGCTTGGTAGGCACGTGATAGAGGAAGATCTGGTTCGCCCGCCCCGCCGCCGCGTACTGCCCGTCGGGCGAAACTGCCACCGTATAGACAGGATTCACACCAGCCGGCAGAGGTTGCCAACTCGGCCCCTGGTCGCCAGCCACCGTTCCCTTGGCGCCTTCATTAATCCACAAACTGATCAATCCCAATTCCTGGGAAGTCAACTTCTTGGCGCCGACGTCGTTATCGTCGGGCGGCATAAACGACTCTTTCTGGCGGGATGCCAACAGCAGCAACGAACTCATCTCTGGCTTTCCGGCCATGACCACGGGACCCTCGGCGCCACCTTTACTGATCGTCTGGGGAGTTTCCAACACCAGGTCACTCTCGGCATCCGTGGCATTGTGGCAAGCAAGGCAATTGCGACGGAGGATAGGGAGGATTTCCTTTTCGAAATCGACTGGCCCGTCATGTGCCACCTTGGCGATCTGAATAGCCTGTCCGTCTTCGGCCGCCCGGGCCACATCCTGGAACATAATCACCTGGGTTAGTAATCCCATGATGCCACAAGTGATGAACCGGATATCAAACAGTTTTCGCATGATTTTGCTCCACCTATTAAAAAGACGACCTGGTCAGCAATGGCTTCCTGACCAGTGAACCCTTTCGCAAATTTCCCTTGCAAGTCAGGCAGGCCCCACCAGGGACCGCACCCTTAACCCATAATTCGTTATTCCTTGGCAGCTGGTTTTTCCACGGTCAAGCTCAGGGCACCACTGGCGGCCACCTTGAGTTTATTGAACGTCCCTGCTGCCTGAACCGTTACCGCGTGGGTACCCGGTGTTGCCTTATCCGTCGTGGCAATTTCAATCGTGGCATCGTTCTTATCCTTGGCGATAGTCACCTTGGCCGCCGTGATCCCGGCCACCCCCTTGGGAAGGGCGATGGTCAGTTCCACGGGTTCCGTGAATCCATACTTCCGTTCCAGTGCCACGGTTACCTGGACCTTCTCGGTCGGTTTAACCTGGGCCTTGTCCGTGTTTAACTTAACCGCAATAGGTGTCGCCACAATTCGCAACTTGATCGGCGTGGAAACGATCGCGACGTTAACATCCTTGGCCGCATTGGCCTTCTTGACGTCAGCGACTTTCTTATCTGCCGCCGTCTTGGCATCGGTGATCCGCTTGGCCTTGGCCTGCTGATCCTTCAAGGCTGCCTCGGACTTTGCCTTGGCATCCGCGGAGGCCTTGGCCTTGGCCTGTACCTGGGTCAGTTCCGCCTGTGCCGTCTCCAGTGTCTTTTTCGCGGCAACCAGCTTGCCGGCAGCAGCATCGAGCGTTTTCTGGCTGGCCTTCAAGGCGTCTGCGAGGCCCGCATTATCCTTATCCGCCTCGGCAGCCTTCTTGGACACCTCTCGCTTCGCTGTGCTTTGCTTGACGACCGTTTCGGCAGCCGTGGCCAGCTTGGCCATCGCATCACGCTTCTGCTGAGCCGTTTTCATCTGCTGATCATCCGTTTGCGCCAGCTTGGTGGCAGCATCCTTTTCAGCAGTAACCTTCTTGGTTACCTCTACCGTGGTTTTCACCAGGGCATCCAGGTGCTTCTGGTGCTCCTCGGCCTTGGCAATAGCTGCCGGATTCCGGACTCTTTTGACCTTGGATTCCGCTCGCAAGTAGAACTGGTAAAGCCCTGGCTTGGCCTTGGCATTGGTAATCGACACGGCCAGCTTGGCCTCCTTGTCGGCGACCTTGACGGTAAGATCCCCCGGCTTGACTTCACCGGGAACACCCGTGGAAACCAGCTTCAGATCACCCGCCAGCCCTGCCCCGCGTGCCACCTTGACCGGAACTTCCAGCTTTCCTCCCAGTGAGGTTTCCAGCACCTTGCCATCACCGACCTGAACCAGTGCCGCGCCATCCTCGATGTCCAAGACGGCCAACCACAGATCTCGTGATGCCCGAAAGGCAGCCGCGATCTGCGTACGGTTGGCTGTATTCCAGACAACTGTTCCAGTACTGGCCACACGGTTCCATGCAGTACCGTCAACCTGCGAAGTGCCCACAATTCGGATGGGACCGGACCAGGCCTTGGCCTTTTCACTAGCTATAATCACCAGGTTAGCCGATTTTTGCCCGGCCAACACGGTCATCTTTTGGCAGCTAACCTCGGCGGGCAATCCTTCCACGGAAATTTCTACTTCTCCACTAAAGCCGTCTTGTCGCAGCACGCGAACTTCCATCAGCATGGTATCGGATCGACGCAGCACGGGAGCAAACAGCTTCACCTCGTTCGCATTGGCCGTCTTGATCTGCTTGGGCAAGGCCAGCAACTGGTAATCGGGCTTCTCCGCCCGAATGGCCAGTTCGTAAGTAGAATGCGGAACGGCTCGACTACCACCGAACTGGTCCCGGACCATGACACGGTAGACAGCATCCTGATCGACGTTCAGTCGATAGCTGGGATCATCCGTGGTGTCATCGAAGTCGCCGCCAATGCGACCATTACGGTCCGCCGGATCATCCACGAAGCTAAGGTCGGCAATCGTCTCTTCACCCTTGTCATTCTTGGTCACGCGTTGCACCAGCATCACGGGATCGGTCTCCACACCACGCCGCTGCGAAATTACCTCGATCCAGTAAACCTCGCCTTTCTTGGCGGAGAACTGGTACCAGTCCTGATCACGAGCTGGATAAAACTGTCCAGACAGGTGCACGGGAACGGTAATCTGCTGTGCCTTGTCGGCCGTTGCATTGGGCTCTTTTTCTATCACAACCGGCGCCTTGGCGAGCCCGATGCTGACTGGATTAGAACCATTCAACTGGAAAGCGATCGCCTGCAGGGCGGCTGCCCGCACCGGCTGAAAGAAATTTCGCTTACCGGCCAATTCTTCCTGCTTGGGCACTGCGATCTGAACGGTAACCTGTTCCAGGGTAACGGCTCCACTGCGCATCGCTGCTGCCGGCTTACCACCTGGCAGGTTTCTCCCGTAAACGGTGAAACTTCCGGTCGTGCCAGGGATCCCCACGGAGGGCACGATCAGGTCGATATAGGGGCCACTGTGCAAGCTCAGCCGATACATGTAGTCCGCTCCACCGCGGTAGATGAAATCGCCGACCGCAATCGTATACTTGCCGGCCGCCGGAGCCGTAAAATCAAGAAAGGGATCACCCTGCCGATGCCCTCGCGATCGCAACAACTCCTGGCCGTCAGCATTAAAGAGCACCATGTTGCCATCCAGCCGCGAATCAATTCGCTGGGCCATGCAATCCGCCAGCAAGCGTTGACCGGCCGCCAGTTCTACCTGGTAATAATCACGGGTACTGGCATCAGCTCGTCCATTGATGGTGGTGCCCACCTTGACGACCTGGGGTTTCGCCAATTCACGGTTGGCGCCGTTATCACTGACCTCTTCCGCAGCACCCACGACGAAGCAACGCGGATTGGAAACGCCAAACTGGCCAATGACACGTGCCTCGTAGATCCCGCCAGGCACGTCTTTACTGATTTTCACCAGGAAGGTCCCGGCCACCGGTTGCGGCTTGGGAACCAGATCGGTGGCTGGCGTGGTTTTTTGCTGAGCCACGATCCCGGCATGTGAAAACACCATGCCCTGGAGGAAATCCTGATCTCCCCCGGCCACCTTGATCTCCAGTTCGGTCCCTTGCTGACCGCCGGCGGGATAAATGGTGGTGAGTTGGGTAATCGGCAACTGGGCCCTAACGGCTGGCGACAAAAAGCCCACGACCAGCAACGCCAGTACCGCCTGTCTATACCAACAGGATCGCAACACTTGGTTCAACAACATGACATCCCCCCCTTGAGATTCATCCAGTGGCCATGAACGCGACCACTAATTTTAAGTTCTATTGAACGCGTGGATATTACCGGGCAAAGACTGGCGAGTTGGAATGACCGGCACGTTGACATCAACAGGCCAACGGCCGCTCTGACTGGCAGGTCGACCGAGTTGTGAAACTCGAATCGCATCAGCGAAGGCAGGATCTACTTACACGGCCCCCCGTGCCACCAAACTCCATTTCACCATCCCGACCGCGATTCCACCCGGCCATACCGGGCGACAACCGCAAGCGGGTTTGCATCTTGCCGTGACAACCCACTAGTGGTTGAACAGGAATTCTTTCGTGTTAATCAAGGCCCATACGATATCTTCGTAGGCGAGCTTTGGTTCTTTTGCTTTCTCAATATGTTTAAGAGCGATCGTGGCCTCTTCACTCGAGGGTTCCCGGGAGAAGGCCAACAGGTACAGGTCTCGGATCTTCACTACGTGCTCCCGTTCCTTATCCTTGCTCAACACGGCAGCATTACCGGAACCGGACGTCAGTTTACCCTGGATCTCAGCCGAGTTCAGAAGATGCAAACTCTGGGCCAGATTAGCTTCCGAGGAACGTTCACATTCACAGGCGCTACTGGATTCCGGACGGCCAAAAACCGTCAGGAAGTACGAACTAAAGCCACTATCGGGCAATTGCGTGGCCCGGGTACCCGTGGGCACTCCACTAAACCCCGTCGACGTTCCCGTGACCTGATTGATGGCATCGAGCAGGACCTCGGCATTAAGCCGTTTCGGATAGTAGCGTGAGAAGTTTTGCTTATCGTCCCGATTCCACTCGTTTGGTTCCGAGCTAAGCTGATAAACATTCGAATTACAGATCATTCGGATGAGATGCTTGATATCAAATTTGGAAGCGATGAAATCCTGGGCCAACGCGTTGAGCAACTCGGGATTCGTGGCCGGATTGGTGGCCCGCATATCATCCTCGGGGTCGACCAGTCCACGGCCAAAGAAATGCTTCCAATAACGGTTCACCAGGGCCGGGGCAAAGAACGTGTTTTCCTTGCTTGACATCCAGTCCACCAGGGCGTGACGCGGATCCACATCCTGGGGTATCTCGGCCGGCTCGGCGCCCAATCCCCGCGGAGTCACGTCGGTGTTGGTCTTGGGATTACGTGCCTTGGCCAGACCTCGCTTATGATAAACACGATCATACCCGGGCCGACTACTCTTCTTACGGGCTACCTGCGAGAAAAACGCCTGGAACCCATAGTAATCCTGCTGGCTCCAGACCTCGAACGGATGATGGTGACAACGCGCACACTGAATCCTCAAGCCGAGGAACAGTTGAGCGGTATCTTCAACCTGGGCGGAAGCATCTTTCACTTCACGATACCAGCCGACCGCCGGATTCGAGGCCGGGTTACCGGTGGCCGTCAGCACTGCCCTGACAAACTGGTCATAGGGCTTGTTCTGGTGAAGCGATTCACGAATCCAGTTATGAAATCCAAAGGTGGCAACCTTGTCTTCTTCCTTGCGCCGCTTGTTACGCAAGATAGCGCTCCATTTGTTGGCGAAAAAGTCAGCGTAGTCCGTGCTGCTGAGCAAGTGGTCAATCCGCTTGGCTCGCTTGTCCGCAGATTGATCGGCCAGGAAAGCTTCCGACTCAGCCTGGGTCGGCAGACGACCCGCGATATCAACGGTCACACGACGCAAAAACGTAGCATCGTCACAGACCTGGGAACTCGGCATCCCCAGCGACTTGAGCTTGGCAAACACCTGCTGGTCGACCAGGTTCTTGATGGGCGGCTGTTCTGTGACCTCAATCCCCAGCGGGACGGTTGCGCGAAAGACACCCACCTGGCCCAAGTAGCGAGCCATCACGGCGACACTCCCAGTCAACTTGGCCGTGGTCACCACGCCCGTCACGTCGACTTCGGCCATCTCGGTATCATTGGAATCAAACTGCGTGGTTCGTGTTACATCCTTGGTCGAACCATCCGTGTAATGTGCAACCACGATAATCTGCTGCGTGGCATCACGTCCCATCAGGCGTTCCTTGGGATAGACTTCGATCCGTGCGACCGTGGGATCATCCGGGTTTCCATAAGGCATTCCCTGCTCAATCCAACGGTAAATAAGGCGATAAGCCGGGGAATCAACCGCGATCCGGTGTCCACCGCCGTGCGGTGACCTGGCACTGGCCTTGGTGAGCAGCAAGCTAAGATCGGGAGCGGCCGGAAACAAACGTCGCCCGCGACCTTCCTTGACCAGGTATTCATAATCCTCGGCTGGCTCGAAGCCCAGCAATGCTAAACGAAACCCATTCTGTCCACCTGACTTGCCATGGCAGCCACCACTGTTACAGCCAAACTTGGTAAAGATCGGCACGACCTGGTTGGGAAAGTTAACCGGCAGGTCAACCGCGATATTCGCAACCTTCACGACCACGTTAGTGTCGACTCCCTTGGCCGTCCGCACCTGGATCGTGGCGGTCCCTTCCTTGATCGGTGAAACGAAACCACTGGCATCTACCTGGACGATACCGTCCGGGGTCACCGTGTAGCTCACATCCCGACTGACGTCTCGAACCTGCCCACTGTCATAAGTCGCGTCAACCACAAGCTGCTGAACCGCGTCTCGTCCGGAGATGAGCAACACCCCGTCCTGCAGGCGACCGGTTTGAATCGCAATGGATTTAAGTTGACCAGGATCACCAAGCCCGGGCGCCTCCATGGGCACAGCATCAACGGCTAACAAAATGGTCGAGGTGGGAAGTAGGGTTGCAGCAATCAAAAGTGCCGCGGCAGGAATTCTTAGTCGCATGATTTCTCCCTCTGCGTCTTACCTTGTTCTACGCGCAAGATCCTTTGCGCTGAAAACACTTACTGCTGCAAATTATCGTTGCTTCTCATAAAAATTGCAAGAACAAGTGGGCGATGATTGATGCGTACATATCCCCCCTCTCGGGGGGTCATTGCAGCCCCCCCCCCCCGGCTGCAGCAGCCAAGGTCACTGGGCATGGCACCTCGCAAGTTTCACCCCAGTGGGCACGTCGACAACCATCCGTTTCCACGTTAACCTGCTGGTATCGCATCACCTGCGGCCATGGCCACCTACACGAGGCGTCCCATTGATGAATTGTCCCAGCACACCTAAACCCTCTGTTTCTACTAAAAACACTCGCACATCTTCCCGTCGGCACCAACCACGTGGTGGTGGCGATCCAATTTTTTGGATGTCCGCTGCATCCCTGCTGGCAGTAGCCATTCTTTCCTGGATGCTTATCCCCAAGTCCCCAGACGGCGTTTCGTCCGCCAGACCAAAACTCCTTCTTTACTGTGCTGCCGGCATGCGTTACCCGATGCAGGAAATTATTGACGAGTACCAGGAGGCCTACGACGTCGAGATCAGTGCCCAGTATCAGGGCTCCAATACACTGCTGGCGCAGATCGACATAACCAAGAAGGGGGACCTCTACCTGGCCGCCGACGACAGTTACATTGCATTAGCCCGAGAGAAGGGACTGGCTGCCGAGTCGATCCCGTTGGCTCTCCTGAAACCAGTCATCGTCGTCCACAAAGATAACAAATCCATCCAGGGACTCGACGACTTGCTGGATCCTGCCAACCGGGTTTGCCTGGGAAACCCGGAAGCTGCAGCCGTCGGCAAGAAAACTCGCAAGTTATTGATGCGTTCCGGACACTGGGAAAAACTCAAGGCGAACGTCACCAAACGCGGCGTCTTCAAGCCCACCGTCAACGAGGTGGCCGTTGACGTCAAGCTCAAGTCCGTCCAAGCCGGTATCATCTGGGATGCCACGGTCGGTCAATACCCGGAACTTCGGCAAATCGCCTGTCCCGAACTGGACTCGGGAGAAGCCACGATTCAGATCTGTGTCCTCAAGGGCTCCACGAATCCAACGGCGGCCCTGGCCTTCGCACGTTTCATCAGTGCCCGCGATCGGGGCCTGCAAACGTTCAGCAAGAAAGGTTTCCGCGTCCTGGAGGGTGACATCTGGCAACAGCGTCCCGAGATCACGTTTTTTGCCGGCTCCGTGAACCGGCGGGCCATCGAACCGGTCATCAAGAGTTTTGCACAACGTGAGGGAGTCACCGTCAACACCGTCTACAATGGCTGCGGCATCCTGACAGCCCAGATGCGAGCCTTGCAAAAAACCAAGGGAAAAGGCTTTCCCGACTCCTACATGGCCTGCGATGTCTACTACCTCAAAACTGTCCAGGACCTTTTCGAAGAGGGTAGGCATGTCTCGGATACCGACATCGTCATGGTGGTGCAGCAGGGTAACCCCAAGAAAATACTTCAATTAAGTGACCTCAAGCGACCTGGAATTCGCCTTGCCCTGGGCCACCCCGAGCAATGCACCATCGGCATTCTCAGTAGGCGACTACTCGAGGACACCAACGTCTACGAGGCGATCAAGGAAAACCAGAACATCGTCACCGAGACAGCCTCCTCGGCGTTATTGATTCCCAACATTACCACCGGCGCCGCCGACGTGGTGCTGGCCTACCGAACCGATACCCTGGCAGAACAAGCCAGGCTGGATGTGATTTCGATTCCATCAGACCTTGCCAAGGCGATTCAACCCTATAGCATTGCTCATTCCTCCCGGTTCAAGCGACTCAACGAACGATTATTTGACACCATCTCGCGTTCACGTGAAAAATTCGAGGCAGCCGGTTTCAACTGGCGATTGGACATGTCATCCAGTACCCCTGGCACTTCTGAAAGCACCCCGCGACGGTAGGAGATCTCACCAGGTGCCAGAAACGCCCTCCCCAAAAAACCGACTGCGCAACTCCAGCGACGCCCCGTTCTTTATCTGCCTGGGGGTAATCGGCGGCACCTACGTGGCCCTGATCGTGGGAATCCTGCTGGCCGATGTCGCCTACATCTTTTCCGCGGACCAATCGCAGACCGTTGACCTGGATTTCAACCGGGACGATGCTGACCGCCCCATTGCCTCGGGCAGTCTCTTAACCAGCCAGTTCGACCGCTACGGCCTGGGGGTGCAATGCGAGAATGACGCTGTCAACCAACCAACGCTAATCAATAATTTCGAACAGTAACTGCCTGCATAAGACAAGCACCAAACCGGTGACCAGCTGCTCTCCCGGCATGAGCAACGTGC
>JAYGDH010000617.1:0-5564 GCA_046583055.1 Pirellulaceae bacterium
GATCGCCTGGAAACCGAGCTAAACGTTGTTGAGAGCATCGATCATGTGCAAGATGGTCTCCAGGATCCCACGGAGTTTGAGTTCCTCATGGACGACTTCAACTGGGACCACGTCGCGGACCTGGGTGATGGACTGGAAGCCCTCTTCTCGGACCTGGAAGACATGGTCAGCACGACGGACATCGAGAATCCTGTCGAGAGCCTGGCCCCTGAATTCCAGGACTGGGTGACTGAACTGGATGCCGGCGAAAACACGCTGGCGGATTTCATGGTTGCCCAGATGGAGACCCCGGCCGCAGAAGACTGGTTGCTGCAGGGTGGTGATGACGTCGCGGCCCTGGTCGACGCCATGCAGGCAGATCTCACCAACAATCAAGCCGAACTCGTGGAGTTCGTTGATGAATATTTCACCGACGCCAGTGCCTTTATCAACCTGGTAGATGACCTCCTGGGAGAATGTGTTAATGGAGAGATGCATCATGGAGATCAAATAGCCATCGGTGGAGAAACAACGGGATCCATTCTGCAGGTTGATGAAGCAACCTCGTTCGAGCTGGATTTCCACAACGATCCGGAGCTTCTCAAGCTTGCCGAAGAGCTGCACGAACAACCGGTGATGATTTTCGGGACCCTGGAAAAGATCGAGGGTATTGAAATCCCCGAACGGATGGTCATGAATGTCAAGCAGATCATCCCCAAGGAAAAATTCACCGATCTGACGACTAAATTCACAGAGTACAATTACCCCATGTTTGATTCGATCGCTGACAAGTTCGAGGAAATATACGTGGACAACGCGGGCCATTACGCGGATCTCATGGCTGGCTTACCGGTAGTAGGCACCGTCAACGGTGATCAGTCTATTGGCGGCTTTGTCGGGGGAAATAAGTGATGGCCGTTGGGACAATGCCCTCTACTCGTTGTGTTTTACACTAGCGGTCCTGCCACCCGTTGACAGGTCCTGATAGCTACGGTTGTTTCCGCGCCTGCCACTGCAACAAGAGTGGCAACAGGAACAGGTTGCCCAGCAGCCCACCCAGCATGCTCAGCCCTACCAGTACGCCAAAGTAAACGATCGGAACAAACTGGCTGGTGCAGAGCACCGAAAAGCCGACGACCAGTGCCAGCGTGGAGAGGACCACGGACAGTCCGACCGTCCGATGGGAATGCTGCAAGGATTCCGTAACGGAACCGCCCGCCTGCCGTTCTCGTTGAAACGAAGTGATGTAGTGGATCGTGCTGTCGATACTCAAGCCCATGGAAACGGCCGCGATCATGACGGCTCCCATGTTTACATTCGCTTCCAACCACCCCATTCCACCCATGACCACCAGGATCGGTAACATGTTGGGGACCAGGGCGATGACCGCCAGCGAGACACTTCGAAAGGCGATCGTCATCATCAATCCGATTCCCAGGCTGGCCACCAGGAAACAGATCCACTGATCACGAACCAGGCTCTTGATAAGGCTGGTAAGCAATACAAAGAATCCTGTGACTGACACCTGTGCCGTGCCGTCAGTCGTGACGGGAAATTCCTCGCGGCTGATCCGTTCCACCTCGCCGATCAACCACAGCTTGTCTTCTGCGGATTGTCTTTCCCGGCTGCGCAGCATGATTCTCAAGTAATAATCTTCCGGGTTGTCGGGATCCTGTCCGCGGATCGCCCGGACGAATCCTGGCATCGCGATCTGCATGAGTGCCGCGTTCTCCTTTAGGCCCAGGAATTTTCCCACCGGTTGCAACTGCCAGGCACGCAGACCGTCTACCAGGCTAACAACACTCGTCAATGCCGGCCGCATCTCATTGCCTGACGGGGATGGCAGCCGCAATGTGCGCAGGCGTTGTTCCAGGCGTTCGACGCGCTGGACATAGTCCTCATTCAACTGCTGCGGGGCCGGCACCAGCAGGTCCCAGGCACCACTGCCACCAAGGCGATCCTCGATGAAATGGTAAGCCTGCACCAGTTCACTATCCTGCCGGAAATTTCGCGTAAAATCGGTTTCCAGTTTCAAACGTGGAATTCCACAAATGGACAGGATCGCAATCATCACCGCGCTAGCGAGGATCCAGGCCCGCCGCCGCTGTACCCAGTTGACCAGTTGCTCCAGTTTCGTGATCAACTGATCACGACCCCAGGGGTACCGGGGCGGCTGATCACGAGAGGCAACCAGCACCAATCCCGGCACCAACAGGATGATACTCAGTAACACCAGCAACGATCCCATTGCCATCATCAAGCCGAAATCACGCACCGGTCCAACCTGGGCAATCAGCAACGCGGCAAAACCAACCGCATCCGTACAGCATGTCCAGAAAACGGGTGCCGCCAGGTACGTGATCGATTGGTGCAGCGATTCCGCCGCATTCAAGTCGCGTGACCTGGCCAGGCGATAACGAACGGCCACATGGACGACCGTCGCAATACCAATAACGGTGACAAGTGCAGTTAACATGGAACTGACCATGCTCAGCGGCAGGTCCAGCATGGTCAGCAGAGCTCGCGAAACCAGCAGCGTGAACTGAACCACCGCGACGGCGATCAACGCCCAACGAAAACTACGGAAACATACCAGGATGACCAGGGCCAGCAGCCATGTCGTGATCTGGCCCAGCTTGCGCCCATCCTGTTCCACGAAATGAAAACCATCAACAACCATCACCGGTTCCCCGGCAATCATTCCTGGCGGCAAATCATCTGGGAGATTGCTCGCAACCTTTCGTATCAGGGCAATCGTTTCGCTACGATCAACCCCTGTCGATGCCTCCGACTGTAACATGCAGACCAGGGCTACGGTTTCTCCATCCAGACCATGGGTCATGCCGGCAAACATTTCCAGTAAGGACTTAGCCAGCGGATCATTCGGGTCAAGAATCGGAGCCTTCTGCAGGGGACCAGGAGATGTGAATTTTTTGACCAGCGACAGGTTCTTCAGCATGTCATCAAGGAAGGCCAGGCTCAGGATATCGTCGATACCCGGCACCTTACGGAGCTGGCGGCTAACCCGACGAACCCGATCAATCCCCGTGCCGTCCGGGACCATCAGTCCCGGGTCCTGGTAGACAAGTAACACGATTTCGGTCCCACCAAACGTCCGCTGTAGTTTTCGCAGCGGAGGTAGTAACGGGTCCTTCGAGGAAAACATGTTTTCCAATGAACGGTCGAACTCAAGCGTCGCCGACAACGGAAAGGTAGCCACCGTGATGATCGCAGCCAGCAGCAACAGGAGCCATCTGCCTGCTATCAACTTTGTCGCGATATTGTGCCCCACGATTCTTTCCACTCCAACCCAGGCATCTGAATCCAGATTGACCCCGGTACCGCTGACATGTTATCCACTAGGTATCGCTGTGTTCCTTCGGTCGGGATCTCCGTGACCATGGTACCATAGAGCTTCCCTTCGCCGGATCATCAAGTTAACCCATGTCACACCCTATCTCCCCAACAACGCAACGTTTCGATCGATGGCTGCTGGCCGCGCTGTTGCTGGGCCTCCTGGTCCGGGGCAGCATGCTCTGGCAATACCGAGATACCTTGACCCGTGACGATGACAATTACGGAGAAATCGCCAGCAACCTGCGCCAACATTTCGTATTTGGCCTTGGCCAGGATCCCATCGTACCAACAGCCTTTCGACCGCCACTCTATCCGCTGCTCCTGGCAGCCACGATGATCCGGCAAACCGTCACGCCTCTCCAGGTTGCCCAACTGCACCTCCTGTTGGCCCTGGTGACCATGGTCTTGGTCTACCAACTGGCCCGGCAATACCAGCTGGGACGAGCAGCTCCGATAGCTGTACTGCTGGTGGCTGTCGATCCGGTTCTGATGTACCAATCGACGCGGATCATGACTGAAACACTGGCTACGCTGATGGCCGTTGCCACGCTCTATGGATTCTCTCGGCTACAATATCGGCGCCACTGGTCTACCGCCCTGGGATGTGGTTGCCTGATCGGGCTGAGCATTCTCTGTCGACCCACGTTCCTGGTATGGCTCGTGTTGATCCTGCTGGCCGTTGCGTTGCTGGAGTCGCGCTGGCAACAACGCCTACAACTGGGTGCTGCCCTGCTGCTAGGTGCCATCCTAACGATCACTCCGTGGACCGTTCGAAACCTGGTTCAATTCCAGCAACCCATCGCCCTCACGACTCATGGTGGATACACCTTGCTGCTGGGAAACAACCCCGTCTTCTACGAACATTTACGCAATCAGCGTCCCGGCACTGTCTGGCAATCCGCGGAAGTTAATCGTTTCAAACAGGGCTTGCAAAAGATGGCTCCTTTCGACGATCCCCACAAGGATTACTGGTCAACGGATGTCACGCCTAGCAATGATCAATCCGTTTCAACAGCCACGGAATACGAAACCGATCGCTTTGCCTACCGCGTCGCACGGCATCAAATCAGGCAGCAACCAGCAATGTTCATGTGGGCCAGCCTGGTTCGCGTCGGAAGACTCTGGTCGCCGTTGCCGCACCAGGTTAATCCGAATGAATCTTCTGGATCGCGCTGGTTACGTTACCTGGCTGCTGGCTGGTATGGAGTCCTGTACCTGCTAGCACTGACAGGTCTGTTCCGTTTACGCCTCACTGTGCTGCGCGAACCATGGGTGTGGGGACTGCTCTTGGTCGTCACGTTAACTACTGTTCACGCTCTATTTTGGAGCAATATTCGTATGCGAGCACCGCTGATTCCCTGGCTCAGTCTGCTGGCCACTACAGGGGTTAGTTGGTGGTGGTCAGGGGGATCAGGAACCTCACCGGAGGTGGTCTCTGCGGAGGTCACTAGAAAAGGCCCTAAAGTGTGATCAGGGCATGATTTCCGAATCTGGATAAGCCCTGATATTTGGCTTGCTCCGGAACGTGCCCCTCTTTATAATCCGCCCTGCTTTTCACGCCTGAACTCTTCGCGGACCAGAGATTCCTGGAAAAGGAATCCATTCCGTTTCCACGAAGCGGGTTCAGGCGATCAGGTGAAGCGATTTCTCATCGGTCAAACGCATGGGCAAGGATGCCGTAAATCGAAAACGATTTCAGCAGCCGTCAGGGCGGCTTGCGCCACTTCCATGCGCCAAGTGGTTCCCTCGCACATCTTGCTGGCGGAGCGGCCAGCATCTGCTGGTGGCAATATTCATACTGCTGGCCACGGGTCACCTGGGGGCAGGCGAGGTCTCGGTCGATTTTCCCGTTGGCAACCCGAAATTACCTATTCAGTTAACTGCCCAGCGGGGCACCCATTGGACCCAGGGGTCTTACCAGGTCTGGTACCTGGAGCGTTGCCAGTTGCAACAAGGGGGCGTTACGGCCAGCGGAAATCATGCCGTGATCTGGATTGACCGAGCCGATCCGTTTCACAAGCGTTTTGATTACATGATCACGTACCTGGAAGGTCCACGGACCACGGTAACCCACGGGCACGGCAGCCAGGTTCACAGCAGCACGGGCCGACGTGGCCAGATTTTATCGGCAACACGCTGGCTGGGCCAGTTTCATACATCGGCGGGAGTGGACGTACGCGTTTCAGAAACGATCAATCGTGCTGATGTACCACCCGAACTTTACGAAC
>JAYGDH010000627.1:0-7605 GCA_046583055.1 Pirellulaceae bacterium
CTGCGATTGTATTTCCAGACAATTGCCAGGTACAGCGAAACATGAACCATCCCCAAGGCGCCAAATCCCATGGCAAACGTCCACTGGGGCACCAGCATTCGAATAATCGGATTGGGAACGTAAGTCACATACATTACTGCAAAGGTGATCAGGACTAAACACACCTTTGCAGAACTGACGTAGTAACCCTTGCCCCGACACCAAACCAAGTAGGCCAGGTAAACAACCGACATGGCAATCGCCAACACCAGGGTCACTCCCCGCATGACCTGCAATCCCTGCATGGGCAGCCAGTCCAACAGCGGAATGCCATGCCCAACTTGCAGCCTGTAAAGGATATCTGGAAGCCATTCCGCAGTCGCGATCATGATAAAAACAAACCAGCTGGCACAGATTCCATAGTCCATCCAGGATGCCAGCTTGCGAGGAGCGGAATTATGTCGGTCGTAGATTCGCATGAACCCATAATGCTGCATCAGGAAATGCCAGGGATCCCAAAGCATCAGGATCAGGTTGATGTAGAGGATGAAACCGATATCAATATCACGGGAAATCACGTATGAAGCCAGCATAAACGAAGCCGCCAGCGGCACCACGGGCCCCAGCAACAGGCTCCAACGAAACCGGCGAACAAGATCTCGATCACCGTAGATGCGTATGAATGTCGGCAAGTGATGCGCGACATTAAAAATCACGAAAATACTCAGGACCGCTGCAATACCCTGCCGGACAGCAACCTCGGGGGAAGATCCATAATAAACCGTCATGACACGGTAGGCCAGGTGGTAGGTCGCCACGGCCCACAGCAGTCCCAGGACCGGCGCAGCCACGATCAGCAGAAAATCCAAGACCGGGCCTAGAACCCAATTCTGGCGTAACGTTGATGGTGCCGAATCATGAGTCGGCATACTACTGGCCATGGAAATCCTCGGAAAAAACTGGCGAGATAAGGATTATCGTCACGGCACATCTTCCAGAACCATGGATAACTTATTTATTTTGACAGGTGATCCTGTTTACGACAAGATAATTATTAATGACTGGTCGAAAAACAAAACCAATACCTGCTGCTATAATGTAGGCTCTCCCTGGCCGGCTCCCGGTAAATACGGTTGGCCCGCCAGAGGCATTACCCGTAAACTGTAGCACGGCTGGCTGGCTGCCAGGCGACTGGTCACCACTAGAAAACTCGCTTCTCGAGAAACATTTTTCATCAAAATCATGACAGTAGTACCATCTCAACAGCGCGGCAATCTCTCCGGCCCCCTGCTTGGGCTGATTTGTGGACTCCTCGTCCTGGCCGGCCTGTTGGCCTGGTTCTTGCTGTCGAACGACTCCAGCCAACAACCTCCAAATCCGGGGAACCAACTCACGGCCAAAAAAGATCCTCCTGAACGCTTTGTGGGAAGCAAGAGTTGTGCCGAATGCCATGCAGATATCTACCAGTCCTATCAGCACCATCCCATGGCCAACTCGATGAGCCGGCCAGCCGAATCGACCGTGATCGAGGATTACCAACAGCACACCTCTTTTACTAGCGGTGGTCGACGCTACCGTGTCACATTGCCCGGCAACGAGGATTCCCAGCAACTTCCCCGCCACCACGAGAAAATGGTCGATGAGAATGGCCAGGACATTTACGACCAATCGGTTCCCATTTCCTTCGTGATTGGTTCCGGCTCGCGTGGCCGATCCTACCTTACCCAGGACAAGGACCGTCTCTACCAATCCCCAATCACCTGGTACGTCCAGGATCAAACTTGGGACCTGTCCCCCGGTTATGTCCCGACGGGACACCAGCGGTTCGAACGCCTCGTGAGTGAGTCCTGCCTGTCCTGTCACGTCGGCAAGATTAACTTCCTTGACGATCACACGAGCCGTTACGACCCCGCCCAGCCTTTGCAGGAACCCAGTATCGGCTGCGAACGGTGCCATGGCCCGGGTGGGCAGCACGTGGATGCCCATCAGCAGGGAAAGGCAAGTGACGATCAGTACATCGTGAACCCAGAAAAGCTGGCATCCCGTGAACGCAACAGCGTCTGCTACCAGTGCCACCTGTCCGGCAAACATCGTGTCCTGCGTTACGGCAAACGAGCCCGGGATTTTCGGCCTGGTCAACCCCTGCGAGATACCTGGACCGTTTTCGTCAGCGGAACCGGAGTCGACAAACAGCAACAGGCTCGCTTGACCAGCAACGTTGAGCAGATGCATGCCAGTCGCTGTTTCCAGGAAAGCAATGGAAAAATGGGCTGTATCTCCTGCCACGACGCTCATTACCATCCCAAGCCTCAGGAACGCGCATCGTTTTATCGCGCCCGCTGCCTGCAGTGTCACCAGGAACAGGGGTGCTCCTTGCCGGCGGCCGAGCAAGCGGCTGCACCCGCATCGAACTCCTGTACTTTTTGTCACATGAAAAAGTTGACTACCAGTGATATTGCCCATTCGGCCCAGGCAGATCATCGCATCCTGCGATTCCCCGCCATCGATGCCAGTAAGCCAGGGAATTCCACACCAGCAATGAACAATAACGAGAGGGTAACCTGGAAGCTGTTCGATGGTGCCCTCGACACCTTACCCGCCTGGGATGCAGATCGGGCGACGGCCATCGGGCGTTTTCATGAAGCCCTCAAGAACGAGGATACCCAGGCGATTCAACAAGCCCGCGACATGTTGATTAAAGTCGTCAAGCAGGTCCCGAAAGATTACGAAGCGAGACTGGAACTGGCACAGACCCTTTACCGACTTAAGCAGTACGAGGAAGTACTGAAACACGTCAAGATCGTACTGGAGGCAAAGCCCAACTACGAGGAAGCCCTCACGCTGGCCGGGTTCGCAGCCCAGTTCACTGACCAGTTCCAGGACGGCATCGAGTACTTTTCACGAACACTGGCGCTGAACCCCAAAGATTCCAAACTCTACATCATGCTGGCCGAAATGGTCGGTCAGCAACAGGATCTCCACACGGCTATTAAAATCCTGAACCGGGGCCTGGAAGTCGATCCTTCAAGCATTATCTTGCACACCCTGATTGCCGACTGGTATCGTCGCACCGGACAAATCAAGGAAAGCCAGTTACACCTGGATCTAATTGACTCTATCCGACACTCCATGCAGCGAGACCAGGCAGCCCAGCAATCGGTGCCAATGTAATGTCACCGGTTCTCCAGCAATCACCCCTACCTACTTAACGGTTCCAACGCATGGCTGACACACCGCTAATCCTGGGTGTTGATGGAGGAGGCTCCAAGACAGTTGCCTGCCTGGCACAGCTAGACGTCGATGCCATCGAGTCAGGATGGAACCTATTGGGTCAGGGCCGATCGACGATTTCAAACCAACAGGCCGCTGGCCAAACTCGCGCCACCCAGGCCCTGGAAGAAGCCATTACCGAGGCCTTTGATGATGCCGGTCTTGCCGTGCGGCCGATCAGTAGTATCTGCCTGGCACTGGCCGGATGTGACCGGGCCGATGACAAGGATTTTATTCGGCGATGGGCGGATAAGTTTATCCCTGCCGAACAGATCTGCATTGTCAATGATGCCGAACCCCTGCTGGTCGCGGGCACGCCGGATCGATGGGGCGTCACCTTGATCGCGGGAACCGGTTCGCTGAGCTGGGGCCGCAATGCGAACGGAAAAACCGCGCGAGCCGGCGGCTGGGGTTACTTGATCGGCGATGAAGGCAGTGGCTTTTTCTGTGGACAGGCAGCCCTTCGCGCCGCAACTCAAAATGCAGATGGTCGTGGACCAGCAACCACGCTGCTACCGAAACTCCTGGAGTACTTCCAGTGTCACTCACCGGAAGAACTGATCACCGCAGTTTACCACCGCGACCAACCCCAGGCGGAAATTGCCGCCCTAGCCCCCCTGGTTCTGGCGGAAGCGATTGCCGAGGATTCGGTGGCACTGGGAATTACCACGCAGGCATCCCAGTCACTGGTGACCATGGTTGCATCGGTCGTCTCGCAACTGGCTCTGCCGGTTCCGTTTCCGCTGGTTCTGGCAGGCGGACTCCTTAGCGGCAGCCCGTTGTTGCAGGAGCTAATTTGCCAACAACTCCAGGACCGTGATTTGACACCGGATCCCCTGCAGATACTGACATCTTCGGTCCAGGGAGCATTGCAACTGGCACAACAGATGCACCGACCTTGACCCCTGTTGGCCCGGTAGAACTTCCCTAGAATGGGAATCGTCCCCAGATTACCAGGCAAGCACAATCCCATGAAACCTCTGTTGATTTTTCGAGCCGCCACGACAGACGATCAACCTGGCATCATTAACCTGATCAAACGTGTTTACGAGGAATACGGTGACCGCATCTGTCTTGAAGAGGCTGATGCCGATCTACTGGATATCCAGGGATTTTATCTGCAGCGGGCAGGAGAATTCATGGTCCTGGAACAAGACAACTTGATCCTGGGAACCCATGCCCTGCTACCACTGGCCGACCAGCCCGGTTGCTGTACGTTTCGACGTCTTTACCTGGACAAGTCGCTGCGGGGAAAATCGTGGGGAGAACAGCTGATGCGATGGGCCCTGGAACGTGCGGCAACACGAGGATTTCAGCGCGTCGAGTTCTGGTCTGACACGCGCTTTGAGCGGGCTCATCGTTTTTTTCAACGACTGGGATTCCAGCCCGATGGTCGCGTGCGTCAAATGACGGATGGCTTGCTTGACTACCAGGAATATTTTTTCTCTCGTCCGCTGGATGACGTATCTCCGACAATCTCGAATCCCCAGTTTGACAAGGCAGGGGAAAACGTCGATCATGACGGGACCAACGGCTGAACCGGAATCCACCGACGCGTGCATTTCGGTCTCCATAACCCCGGCCTGCTCCGCTCACTAGAAAAGGAACTTCGACGTGCCTCACTTACGTTCCCAACGCCAGCCCATCCGATTGTTATCCTGCGTGTCTCTTGCCCTGCTAATGGGCCTTGCCAGTGTCAGCCAGGCAGCCGACCCGGTGAAAGTCACCAGCATTGAAGGCATCACGCAGTATCGGCTGGATAACGGTTTGCAGGTTTTGCTTTATCCGGATCCATCGAGCCCCAAGGTCACGGTCAACCTGACCGTGTTCGTCGGCTCTCGCCATGAAGGTTACGGTGAAGGCGGGATGGCCCACCTGCTGGAACACATGCTGTTCAAGGGAACTCCTACCCATCAGAACATTCCCAAGCTATTACAGGAGCGGGGAGCTAATTTCAATGGCACGACGTCTCTGGACCGCACCAATTATTACGAGACATTCATCGCATCGGATGAAAATCTCGAATTTGCCCTGAAGCTGGAAGCAGACCGCATGGTCAACAGCAATATTCGTGGGCAGGACCTGCAATCGGAGATGACCGTGGTGCGTAATGAATTCGAACGTGGTGAGAACTCGCCCAGCCGAATTCTGATGCAACGCATGCGTGCCATGGCGTTTGAGTGGCACAATTACGGCAAGTCGACCATCGGCAACCGCAGTGACATCGAGCGGGTGCCGATCCCGAGCCTACGCAGTTTTTACCGCAAGTATTATCAGCCCGATAATGCCATGGTAGTCATCGCAGGAAAATTCGACACCGCGAAAGCCCTGCAGTATGTCCAGAAGTATTTCGGCGTCATTGCCAAGGCGGAACGCGAACTTCCCAACACCTATACCATCGAGCCAGCCCAGGACGGAGAACGGTCTGTCACGTTAAAGCGCGTGGGTGATATCAACCTCGTCGCCGTCGCTTACCATATACCTGCCGGACCTCATCCCGACTACGCGGCCGTCGACGCGCTGGGATACATCCTGGCCATTGAACCCGCCGGTCGCCTCTACAAGTCCATGATCGAAACCAAGAAAGTCACGGCCATGTACGGTGGCAGTTCCCCCCAGCACGATCCCGGCCTGTTAACGATGCTGGTGGAAGTCCCCAAGAAAGGCACACCACTGCCCGAAGTCCGTGAACTACTTCTCTCCGAGATCGAAAAAATCGGCCAGGAAGGCGTCTCGCAGGAAGAAGTCGACCGCGTGAAACGGCAAATTCTCCAGCAACGAGAACGCTCGCTGGCCAACAGCACCCAGATAGCCCTGGGGTTAAGTGAATGGGCCGCCCAGGGTGACTGGCGATTATTCTTCATCTACCGTGATCGAATCGAGAAAGTGACTGCCGCTGACGTCAAACGTGTTGCCGCCAGCTACCTGCGTCCGAACAATCGGATCGTGGGGATCTTTGTCCCCTCCGCGAAATCTGAACGTGTTGCTATCCCCAGTACTCCCGACCTCAAAACACTGGTCGACAACTACAAGGGTCGCCAGACCATTGCCGCGGGAGAGGTTTTTGATCCGTCTCTGGAAAACATTGAAAAACGTGCTGAACGAGGGGTACTGCTTGATGGCATCAAGATGGTCTTGCTACCCAAGAAAAGCCGGGGCGAACAGGTCCGTCTAGCCCTGACTATTCGATATGGCGATGCCGATTCACTCAACGGATTGCAAGCTGCCTGCCAGTTGCTGCCGACACTTATGATGCGTGGCACCAAGTCACTGTCGCATGAAGAATTCACGGACAAGCTGGATGAACACCAGACGGTGATGAGTGCCAGTGGTGGTCTCGGTTCGGTCACCTTCAGCCTCCAGACCAAGCGCAAGGAATTACCCGCTGCGATCGAACTGCTGCGACAGGCCATGCGTGAACCAGCCTTGCCGGCTGACCAGTTCGACATCCTGAAACGAGAACGGGCTGCGGCGCTGGAAGGACGTCAAACAGATCCACAAACCGTGGCTCGCCAGACGCTGCAACGGAAACTGTTCCCCTATCCGAAGAATGATATTCGCCACATCCTGCCCATTGCCGGGGTAATTGACCGGTACGAAAAGGCCAAGCTTGCCGACGTCCAGCGTGTCTACCAGGATTTCCTGGGAACCGGAGCAGGTGAGCTGGTTATTGTCGGCGACTTCGATCCGAAGCAAATCTTACCCTTGCTCAAGAAATCGCTGTCCTCCTGGAAATCCGATTACACCTATACACGGATTCCTCAGCAAGCCTTTACCAACGTGGCAGGTGGCCCGCAGACGATCCAGATCCCGGATAAAGCCAATGCCGTTTACTACGCGGGAAGTGTCGTTCCCATGTCTCAGCAGCACCCGGATTACCCTGCCTTGAAACTGGGAATCTATATTCTCGGCGGAGGATCACTGTCGTCCCGACTGGGCGACCGTATCCGCCAGAAGGAAGGTCTCTCCTACGGCGTCGGTTCCGGCTATTCCGGCAACTGGTTTGACGACGTCAGTCGACTGACCATTGGCGCGATTTCGAATCCGCAAAATTCTGCCCAGGTCGTCAAGTCAATCGGGGAAGAGATTAACCTGCTGGTCGCCAAGGGAATTACCGACCAGGAACTGCAACAGGCCAAGAACGGTTACCTGCAGAGCCTGGCAGTGCAACGGACCAGTGACGGCAGCATCCTGGGCCTGCTCGCCAATTCGCTCAACAACAAGTCCACGCTGGCCGAACTGGCCAAGTACGAGGCAGCCGTGGGCCAACTTACTGTGCAGCAAGTCGGCATGGCACTCAAGAAACATATTAACCCGAAACGCCTTGTTATTATCACGGCGGGAGACTTTACGAAG
>JAYGDH010000647.1:0-3395 GCA_046583055.1 Pirellulaceae bacterium
GCGCCTTTGGTAACCAGTTCCAGGGTGGCGGTCACGGCATCGAAGTCCGGCAGGAGGGAAGCGAGGAGTTTCTCTACGTCTGCGCTTACCAGCAAGTGAAATCTTTCGCCAAGATGACGCTCAAGGGAGAGACGCTCTGGGAAAAATATGCACCGATGGATGCCGGCGTCTATGCCAAGGACGAGGATACCAAGCGGCAGAAAGTCTGGGGCCGTGATCGCTTCATGCCCACCAATTTTGGCTTCCTGCCGGACGGCGGTTTCCTGCTGGCGGATGGATATGGCAGCTGGTATATCCACCGTTATGACAAGGATGCCAACTGGCTCAGTTGTTTTGGCGGGCCGGGCAATGGGAACGGAAAGTTCAATACGCCCCACGGTGTCTGGATCGATCAGCGGCGTGATGGAGAACTGGTCGTGGCCGTCTGTGACCGGGCACACCACACGCTACAGATGCTGACGCTCGAGGGCAAACACATCAAGACTCACCAGGGTTATGGCCTGCCCGCCAACCTGGATACCTACGGGGACCTGATGCTGGTGCCTGAGTTACATGCCCGCGTGACCTTGCTGGACAAGGACAACAAGGTCGTAGCTCGACTGGGCGATGACGTGAAACGGGTGACCACGGTCGGGGGAATTCGGAACAAGGAAGACCAGTGGATCAACGGTAAGTTCGTGCATCCACACGACGCCTGCTTCGACCGCCACGGGAATATCTTCGTGGCCGAGTGGGTTGCCAGTGGGCGTGTGTCGCGACTGACCAAGGTTTAATTCAGCCTGTCCGGAATTCAGGCATTTTCACGCAGGATCAACTTCGGGAAGGTGACCGAGGTAAATGGTCGCATCATCCGCGTCGTTTACACCAGGGGTCGATGAGCCTGGATCGTATCGCGTGGTCAGGTCGCGATGATCTTTTTCAGCGTCTCACCGCCAATGTCCGTCAAGCGACGTAACCGACCCGCATGATGGTATCGCAGCGACTCGTCTTCCAGGCCCATCAGGTTGAGGATCGTGGTATGGACGTTGCGAATGGGAATCGGTTCCTCGGCAGCCCGCAAGCTGAAATCGTCCGTGGCACCGGCCGTGGCTCCCCCGCGGACGTTGCCACCGGCCATCCACATCACCAGCCCATACTTGTTGTGGTCCCGGCCCGGCTTGTTGCCGACGTCACCATTCTTGAAAGGCGTGCGACCCATTTCTGAAGCCCAGATCACGAGTGTCTCGTCGAGCATGTCTCGTTGCTTGAGATCCGTCAGCAGGGCGGCCACTGGTTGATCCACCTCGCGGCCGTGCCGGATCATGCGTCCCTTGACGTCACCATGGTCGTCCCAACTGGCAGCGCTGATCTGCACACCGTGTATCAGCATCGTGTAACGCACGCCACTTTCAGCCAGGCGCCTGGCCAGCAGGCATTGACGCCCGAAACCGGCAGTCTCCTTCTGGTCCAGTCCATACAACTTGTGAATGTGCTCGGGTTCCTTGCTGATGTCGACCAGTTCCGGGGCACGTGTCTGCATCCGGTAAGCCAGTTCGTAGGACTGGATCCGGGCTTCCAGTTCGTTCAGTCGTGGGTAATCACGATGATGTTTTTCATTCAGCCAGCGCAGCTGGTTGAGCTCGCCGCGCTGCCGGTCACGGTCCAGGCCGTGGGGGAGAGCGAGGTTCAGGATGGGAGTACCCTTGCTGCGCAGCAAGGTGCCCTGGTAGGCCGCCGGCAGGTAGCCGTTGCCCCAGACCTGGGCCCCGTTGACCGGTGCCCCGCGAGGATCCTGGATGACCATGTAGGAGGGCATGTCCTGGTTTTCCGTGCCGAGTCCGTAACTGACCCAGCTGCCGACCGAGGCGCTGCCGGGGAACTGGCTGCCGGTGGTGACATGCAGTGTCGAGGGGCCATGATTGGGATTGTCTGTTTCGATGCCATGGATGAAGGCCAGGTCATCCACGTGCCTGGCGATCCCGGGAAATAATTCGGATACGTAACGGCCGGATTTGCCATGTTGAGAAAACTTGAAGGGGCTGCCGATGCACGAATGGTGATGAGACAGGCGGCCCTGTATTTCTCCCCGTACGTCGTGTGAACCCGGCAGCGGCTTGCCATGCAGCTTGTTTAACTCGGGCTTGTATTCGTAGGAGTCCATCTGGCTGACACCACCCTGCATGAACAGGAAGATGCATCGCTTGGCCTTGCGGGGCAGGTGTGGTTCGCGTGGCAGGTAAGGACTGGCCTGCGGTGCATCCTCGGCGCGTAACAGGTCGGCCAGCGCCAGGGCGCCCAGCCCGCTGTAACTGCTTCTCAGTAATTCTCGCCGCGTGAGCATGGATTAATCCAGGTAAAGGAATTCGTTGGTGTTGTACAGTACTCGGCAAACGCTGATCATCGCCTCGCGCGGATCCTTGAAGGTCTCGTAGTAAGTTTTCAACTGGTTGATCTCATCCGGTTTGGCATCACGACACAGGGCCAGTCGAAACGCAACCTGGATACGATCTTCTGCGCCGGGACCGG
Source organism: Pirellulaceae bacterium (assembly GCA_046583055.1). GTDB lineage: Bacteria > Planctomycetota > Planctomycetia > Pirellulales > Pirellulaceae > JAZADA01. The sequence continues at coordinate 2,506 of JAYGDH010000647.1, forward strand.
CCAGGCCAATGACCCGGTCAGCAAAGTGGGGAACTTCCGCGGTGACCAGCACACCATTGTACATGGCGAGGGCCTGCAGGGGCGTGGTGCTGGCCCGTCTTCGGGGCCGTGATTCGTCACAAACGGGCGCATCAAATGTCTGCAGCAAGGGCATGTTCAAAGTCCGTTGCTGGTAGATGTAGATACTTCGCTTGCGACCTTCCGCATCGTACTGCGTGGCCCACTTGCTGTTGTCATACTTGACACGCTGTTCAATATCATCGGGCAGCGGAGGAAAAATGGGGAGACCAAAATGCTCGTTGTTCAACCGGCCACTGACGTGCAGCGTTCGGTCGCGGATCACCTCGGCACCCAGTCGACGTACCGGGTAATGCCAGAGATAGACGTTCGACGGGTCCAGTTGGTTGGCCTGGTTGTTCTGAACACGCGACGACTGCTGGTAAACGCTGCTGTTACAGATCAGGCGGTGGATCGACTTCAGGCTCCACTTGTTCTCGATCAGCTTCACGGCCAGGTAATCGAGCAACTCTTCGTGGCTGGGGCCATCGCTGAGCACGCCGAAATCGCTGGGAGTTTTCACGATCCCTCGACCGAAATGGCCATACCAGAGTCGATTGGCAATCACCCGGGCCGTCAGGGGGTTCTTGGCCGAGGCAATCCAGTCGGCCAGTGCCTTGCGACGACTGCGGGTCGGCCAGCGTTTGAATGGGTCGAGACGAATCTTCACCGGTTCCTGGTGTCCCGTGATGACGCTCGGAAAGGTGGGTTGAACAACCTGCCCCGGATTGTCCCATTCGCCGCGAATCATCACCCGGGACGTGGGGACCCCCGGCTCGTAGGGCGGGCCGATGGAATGTCGCAGCGTCATGGCCTGCGGTTGGAGTCGTTTG
>JAYGDH010000657.1:0-33042 GCA_046583055.1 Pirellulaceae bacterium
GGCTCGCTGGGGTGGAGGCGAAAACCCGGGGTCTGCTGGCGACTTCTTTGCCGCCCATGACCTCTGGCTGGACCCCTTTGGCGACCTTTACGTCAGTGAAGTCGTCTATTCGGCGGGTGGTAAAGACGGCATGGTGCCTGCGGATTGTCCCAGCCTGCAAAAGTTCACCCGGATTCCTGCCCAGGGAGATGACGTGTAATGGCCGAGAATGGAATCACGATCCTGGGAGGAGGCAACACGGCCTTTTCCGTGGCTGCCAAGCTGCAACTGGACGGCGCCGCTGTGACCCTTTGTGAGATCCCTTCCTTTGCCCACATGGTCGAACCAATCCAGGAAACGCGCCAGGTCCAACTGGCTGGCGTGGCCGGACAGGACACGGCCACGCTGGAGTGCGTAACCACGGACTTCTCGGTCGGCCTGGCAAGCAACGAGTTGAACCTGTTGATCATTCCTGCTTACGGCCATGCCGCTTTTGCAGAAGCCTGCGCGCCGCACTTGAAAAGTGGACAGGTAGTGGTCCTCATGCCCGGGACCCTGGGCAGCCTGGAATTTGCACGGGTCCTCCGTGAACACGGAGCCCCGGAAGACATCACGCTGGCCGAGACCGACACGGCTCCCTACGTCTGTCGCAAGATGACACCCACATCCGCTCACATCTGGGGGGTCGTTAATGGGCTCGGGCTGGGCGTGCTGCCATCCCGGGAAGGTAGCCGGGTCCAACAGTTACTGGATCGCTGGTTCCCCGGCGTCCAGCTTTATGAACACGTGGTGGAGTGCGGGCTGGCTGCCATGAATCCCGTGGTTCATCCTGCCGGAGTCCTGCTCAACGCTGGGCGCATCGAGAAAAGTGACGGCGAATTTTACTTCTACAACGAAGGAATTACTCCCGGTGTGTGTCGCTTGATCTATGCCGTGGACCGGGAGCGACGGGCTATCGGCACGGTCCTGGGTAACGAGCTGTTGCCGGTGGACGAGGCCTTCCATGCTGCCGGCTTTGGTCCCCCGGGCGACCTGGAAACGACGATCAGTGGGAGTGCCATGCTAACCGCATTAAAGGCTCCCGGGGTCCTGGAAACGCGTTGGCTAACCGAGGATGTTCCCTACGGGTTAGCTGCCTGGGCAAGCCTGGGTGAACAACTGGGCGTTTCCTGCCCGGTGATGCGTTCGCTGGTGGACCTGATCGGCAACCTGTTGGATATCGATTTCTGGGCCACGGCCCGCACCCCGGATGTGCTGGGCATCGCAGGCCTGGATCGTGAAAGGCTGCTCGCCTCTCTTCAGTAATCACTCTTACAAGGAACGCGACCATGTATCCCGATGATGACCAGGCCGCTGCCATGATGGCGGACGCCATGAAAACAATGGAAAGTTTTTACCAGGATCGCGGTATTTTTCAGGACCGATTCGGTTTCGGCAAGAAGCTGGCGATCGTGGTGGTTGATTTTGCCTACGGCTGGACGGATGACTCATACGCCGGTGGTTCCGCGCGGCTTGATGCTCCCGTGGAAAACACGGCCCGGTTACTGGAAGTGGCTCGTTCCCAGGACATCCCCATTATTTACACGACCAGTCCTTACCGGCCACAGAGTGGTGATCAGCCATTTAAATCGGCAGCCGATCTCTCCAAGTCGTATCGCAGCTGGGATGAACGAGCCTGCCAGTTGGACGAGCGAGTCGCTCCCTGCCCCGAGGACCTGGTGATCGAAAAAGAAAATGCCAGTGCCTTCTTTGGTACGCACCTGGCGGCCTACCTGATCGAGCACGGTATCGATACCCTGTTGATTACCGGTTGCAGCACCAGCGCCTGTATTCGCAGCACTGCCACCGACGCCAAGAGTTTTCGGTTTCGCCCCGTGATCATCTCGGACTGCGTGGGAGACCGATCCGCGGTTGCCCACGTGTTTACACTGGCCGATATCCAGGCGCGTTTTTCCGACGTAGTCAGCCTGGAAGAGACCTTGCAACACCTCGAAGCCTGATCAGCCGTTACGTGGCGTGCCTCAATCGGCTGCTGGCAGATCCGGCTGTTGCCAGATACTCATACCACCATCGACCAGCAGCATCTGGCCATGTACGTGAACGGCAGCATCACTGCACAAGTAGACTGCCCCATCACCACAGACTTCCGGTCCGGGGACCTGTCCGTTGGGAGTATGCAGCTGCATCCATTTCATGAATTCCGGTTGATCCAGTGCCGGCGCTGTCAGGGGCGTATAGACCAGTCCAGGTGCCAATCCATTGACGCGAATATTGTGAGGCGCCAGGGAAACGCACAGCGACTTGACCATGGCTTCCACGGCTCCCTTCGAGGAGTCATAAGCCGCATGAACCTCTTCTGCCAGTCGCCCATTGATCGATCCAATAAACAGCACGCGACCGTTCACCTCTCCTGGAACCCACTTGCGGGCAAAACGCTGGGTCAGAAAAAAACAGGAATAGACATTCAGCTTCATGGTCCTGTCGAACGTCTCGAGATCCATTTCCAGGAACGGTTGATCGATATAGGTCCCTGCATTATTAACCAGGATGTCGATATCGGGATTAGCAGCAATCGCCTGTTGAAAAACATCCTCCACGGACGCCGCGGTCTCTGCCGACAGGTCACCCGTGATAAAATCTGCCTGTACGCCAGCCTGGCGACAGCGGTCAAGCGTCTGCTGGCCTGCATCACTCATTTGCCGACCATGGATCACCACGTTCGCGCCTGCCTCGGCCATGGCACAGGCAATCGCCTGGCCAACTCCCTTGGTGGAACCGGTAATGAGTGCGTTATGGCCCGCTAGAGTGATCATGGGTACCTTCCGGGTATTAACGTGATAAAGATGTTCAACGCTGGCGAACATCGAGGCAAATGATGTTCTTGTCATCTCTCAGGAAAAGGTGCCCCTGGGAAAGTGCGGGTGCTTGCCGGGTCCGATCCATGACAACAGATCGCCCCAATTCCTTGTACTGGGTCGGCGTGGCCTGAACAACAACCAGTTCACCTTTCATGGTTACGATAAAAAGTTTACCGTCAGCTGCCAGCAAGTTTCCTTTTCCAAAACGTATTTCACGCCACATGCGTTTTCCCGTGGCAGCCTCCACGCACGTCAAATGAGTCACCGGACCGGCACTCCCCACGTTATCGAAACCGTAGAGATATCCATTGAGCAGGATCGAGGTTTGCCATTCGTTACGGATCACGCTGGCAGCACCCTGCGACTCCCATTTCTCGGCCACTTGAAAACCAGCGCTCGTCGGCTTCACGGACAACATGACACTACCATGGTTTTCCCCGGCCGAGAGAAACAGGTCTCCCTCGTGGGCCAGCGGTGTGGCGATATTACAGTCGTAATCTGTCACGTAGGGGTAGCTCCAAAGCTGCTTGCCTGTTTTGGGTGCTATACCCATGGCAGCTTTTCCGGCAAAAACGACCACCTGCTGCTGGCCTCCCAATGGCAGGAGAGCGGCGGACGAATAACCGGCAGTCCCCGTTGTCCCCACGGTCCAGGCTAACTTGCCGCTCTTTCGATCGTACGCAGCCACGGTGGCCGTCGGTGCACCCACGGTGACCACGACCAGGTCTCCCACCAGTAGCGGGGAACTGGCCATCCCGTAATCAGCGATCTTGCCACGGTGCTGCTTGACGGTGTTCTGGCTCCAGGCAAGACTGCCATCCCTGGTACTGAGTGCTGCCAGGATACCTTCACCGGTAAACACGTACAGGTGTCCTTGCGAGACAGCCGGCGTCGCCCGTGGACCATCTCCCATCTGGTTCTTGAAAGCCGTGGCTACCGCGGTTTGCCACTGCACTTTACCGGTGGCTGTCTCCAGTGCCACGGCCCACTGTTTTCCATCCCGTTGCACCAGCGTGTAGAGTTTCCCCTGGGAAATCACCATGCCCGACATGCCGATCCCGCCGGCAACCTGCCAGACGCGTTTCGGACCGCCGGTTGGCCAGGCTTTCAGCAATCCCGATTCCCGGGAGATGCCATTGCGATCAGGCCCCAGGAACTGGAACCAGTCTTGATCGGTATTCGCACCGGCATCCGGTTCCGCAGCCTGCAGGGCAGCGGTGCCAGCAGTTGGCAATCCGAACCCACCCAGGCCCCCCACCAGGTAAGCCATTAAAAGAACCGTGAAACGCTTTTGACCACTGGTACTCATGGCAGGATTCTCCTTGAATCGACGGATATGACATCCTCTATTTCCATGCTGATGATAAAGGCTGCACGGGCACAAGCAAAGACTGGTCTCTCGGGACGATCCCGTTTTCTGCGATACCCTCTTGTGAGCCGTCGTTTCTCCGCTCTAATCGGCTCGATTCGTCTCCATCCCATTCACTGAGCAGGTGCGGTGTTATGAAAATTGCCTCCGGTGGTATTCAACACGAAACGAACACCTTTTCCGATATTCCCACGACGCTGGCTGACTTCCAGCGGGACAGTGGTTGCGGCCCCGATTTTTCCGGTGGTGCCGTCATCGAGAACCGCTTCGCAGGCACCGGCACCATCCATGGTGGATACCTGCAGGGTGCCCACCAGGCAGGCCTTGCACTATTACCCTTGCTTTCTGCCCGTGCTCAGCCGTCCGGGCGTGTTGAACAGGCAGCCTATGATCGGATGCTGGGCCTGTTCCTGGACCGATTAGCTAACGTGCTGCCGGTGGACGGCGTGGCGTTGGACCTGCATGGAGCGATGTGCACGGAGCACTACGATGATGCCGAGGGACATTTTATTACCGCCGTTCGTGAGGTGATCGGTCCGGATATTCCACTGGTGGTCACGCTCGACCTGCATGCCAACATCAGCCCCCGGATGTCGGAGCAAGCCGACGTGATTATCGGCTTTGACACGTACCCCCATGTCGACATGCGTGAACGTGGGGCCGAGGCGATCCAGCTGCTGACCCGGATCATCCGGGGAGAGGTACGTCCCTGCCAGTCCTTCCGACAACTGCCACTACTCACCATGCCCCCGATGCAGTGCACGTTGCGAGAACCGATGATCAGCCTGATGGAAACGGTTTTCGCAATGGAGGCAGAACCAGGAATCCTGACCGCCACCGTCTCGATGGGTTTCCCCTTTGCCGACATTCACGACGCGGGAGTCAGTGTCCTGGTAACCAGTGATGGCGATCCGGAGTTGGCTGAGCAAAAGGTGGCTGCGCTGGCAGACCGCATCTGGGAGCTGCGCGACCAGCTACAACCCCACCTGACGACCATTGAAGATGCCATGCAATACGCATCGCAACAAGACGAGGGACTGGTGATCTTCGCGGATGGGTCCGACAATCCTGGTGGCGGTGCACCCTGCGACGGCACGGTGGCCCTGCAGGCAATGCTGGCCGCCGATTTCCAGGGAGGTGTCGTTGGTGTGCTCCATGATCCGGAAACTGCAGCCCAGGCTCATGCCGCTGGTATCGGTGCTGATATCGATGCCGTGATCGGAGGCAAAACCGATGATCAACATGGTGCTCCCGTCACGACCGGTGCCCGCGTGCAGGCCCTGAGCGATGGACAGTACGTTCACCACGGTGCCATGATGCAGGGACTGCCCGGGGAATTCGGTCCCATGGCGGTCCTGGTCGTCGGAGGAGTCGAGATTGTTGTCTCCACCTACCGCAGGCAACTACTGGACCGTGACATGTTGCGGATTGTTGATATTGATCCACGCACCAGGCGCTTGCTGGTGGTCAAGAGTGCCGTTCATTTTCGGGCCGACCTGGGCCCGCTGGCGGACAAGATTTTCGATGCCGATACACCAGGGATTCATCGGCCTGATTTCCAGTGCTTCCAGTACGATCGGTTACGACGCCCGGTGTACCCACTGGACCCGGACACGGGTACCTGATTGCTAGTCGTCCTGGTCACGACGATCCATCAGCCACTGGCCAAACTCCTGGCAATCCTCATCCTCGAGGCGAAACATAATGTCCCGATTGTGCGCCGCATGCACGCTGAGGATATGTGCTTCCCGGAAAACGATCTCATCACTCTGGTCGATTCCATGCAGCCTGGCCTCGTAAAGATAGTTGTCAATCACGCCACGCAAACAGTCATCCTGGCGAGCGGTAATACGTACCCAGAATTCTTCGCCCCAGCCGCGCGACGGAACTTTCTGGCGGGGAACATCCAGCAGTGACAGGGGGTGTTCATGAGAAAGAATCGGGCTTGTCGCTTCCTCGCCGCAGAGTTCACAGGAACATCCGGGATCCGCACCCGGGTGTGCTGAGAACCGATCGGAATCAATCCTGATCTCCACGAATTCTCCCACGGTCACATGCTTCTTGAACCACGGATTAACCACGGCGAAGCGATCCCCAAAGCGTCGATTCATTTCGACGCCATCGACCAGTTCGTATCCATTGGCCAGGACGGTTTCCTGGAAGGGAGTAAATTCAGACATCGTGTTTCCCTGGGGTTAGCTGACATTACCTATTATCATCTTTCTGATAACCCGCCGCAAGAAACGCCCAGGTTCGCAAAAAACCAGGAAAAATGATCTGAATGGAGTTAAATCTCGCCTCTTGTTTCGCTAGGATAGGACTGGCCCCTGGTTCTCACACGGTATCCCGTACAACGGCTCCCACCATGAAACCAAGAACTCCTGCCTCCGCTTTACTTTCCCGGCGACGGTTTTCCCAGGCAGCGTTGCTGGCAGGTGGTACAGGTCTTTCTCTCCAGCAGGTTCTCCAGTTGCAGGCGGCCAACTCCGAGCCTGCCAAGGACACCGCCGTTATCCAGATCTGGCTCGGTGGCGGACACAGTCAATTTGAAACATTTGATCCCAAGCCCAACGCCCCGGCAGAAATACGTGGACCCTACCAGGCCATTCCGACACGGTTACCAGGGATCTCCTTCTGTGAAAAAATGCCGCGAACTGCCCAGGTCATTGATCGAGCGGCGATCATCCGTAGTATCACGCATACCACCAACGGACACTTCGTGGCTGCACACTGGTGCTCGACAGGATACGCGGGCACCAATAACGTAGCCTCGCACCCGTCAGCTGGATCGATTGTCGGAAAGTTTCGTGGTCCCAATCACCCGGGAATGCCGTCTTATGTGCTGCTCTCCGAGGAGCACACGCGAAATCCAAACATCGCGGAAGTGATGGGACCCGGGCACCTGGGAACCAGCCAGTCGCCCTTCCTGATTGAACAGGATCCGTTTCGCGACGCGTTCCTCGCCTCGAAAGTCAACGCTGCCACGGCCAACCTGAAACTGGCCCACGACATCACGCTGGACCGAATTGCTGATCGGCGATCGCTGCTACAGGACCTCGATCGCATTCCGCGAGCCGTTGACAACAACGGTCGCCTGGATGGTGTCGACAAGTTCACCCAGGTCGCCCTGGACATGGTTACCAACGGGAAAGCTCGCCGAGCATTTGACCTGGGCCAGGAATCCAAGGCTACACACGACCTCTACGGTAAACATCGCTGGGGACAGACCGCCCTGCTGGCACGACGACTGGTAGAAGCAGGGGTGACGTTCGTCACCATCAACACCGCACCCGATTCTCTCTGCTGGGACTGGCATCTCAACATCATCAATGACAAGCGCCCGGCGGATGGCTCCAACGGCCCCAGCCGTGGCATGGACATCTCGGGGCCACCGCTGGACCAGATGCTGTCCGCCCTGATCACCGATCTGTACCAGCGCGGACTGGACAAGAAAGTCCTCCTGCTGGTCTGGGGAGAATTCGGACGAACACCCAAGATCAACAAGACCGGTGGACGTGATCACTGGGGCTCCCTGATGAGCATCCTGCTGGCCGGCGGCGGGTTACAGGTTGGCCAGGTAATCGGCGCCTCGACCAAGCATGGAGAAGTTCCCACGGAGCGACCGATCGGTCCCACCGATGTCCTGGCAACGGTCTATCGACACCTGGGTATTGATCCACGCCGTCACACGGTCACTCCCGAGGGCCGACCCATCCCACTACTGCCCGATGGCAAGCCGATTAGCGAGTTGATCTAGCCCACGAACGGACTGGAGCGGGTCAGACGAGCTCCGGCAGAGGACGATGGTTGTCCAGCACGTGCAGGGGACGCCCAGCAAGGTCTCGGAATGTCTGCTGGTGCAGATCCAGTCCCAGCTGGTGATAGAGCGTGGCAAAAACCTCGCGAAAATGAACCGGACGCTCCTGCGCATATTCACCGAACCGGTTCGTTGCCCCAATCACCTGGCCCGTCCTCATGCCACCGCCGGCAAGCAAGGCACCAGCCACCTTGGACCAGTGATCGCGGCCGGCATTCGCGTTGATCTTGGGGGTCCTTCCGAATTCTCCCCAGACCACGATCGACACATCATCGAGCATACCCCGCTCGTCCAGGTCCTGGATCAACGTGGAAAGGCCCAGGTCCAGTAGCGGCAAGGTACCTCGCGCCTCGGCAAAGTTATCCTTGTGCCAATCCCAGTTATAGTCACCCTTGAGCATCCGGCCGAAAGGATAGCGACTAAAGACCATGGAAACGCAGCGTGCCCCTGCCTCGATAACACGTCGAGCCAGGAGAAATTGATCCAGGTGTTTACCGCCACCACGTACCGGAGGGGTCGACGATTGCACACCGTAACGCGCTCTTACTTCCGGATCTTCCCTGGAAAGATCCAGGGCATGAGCCAGTCGTCCCGAGGTAAGCACCTGGAAGGCCTGCTCACTGAAAACATCCATCTGTTCCATCACGCCCCGGTTATCGAAGCTGCGTCGAAACCGATCGAATTCCCGCAGTAGTTTTTTTCGATCATCCAGGCGTTCGATGGCAGACTGTTGCACCTGGAAATTATTACGATCCACCGCGGCTACTTCCATGGCCGCATGCGCCGGTCCCAGGAAACCCGCCTGGCCAAGCCCGGCACTCTTCACGAACCGGGCGTCATAGTAGTCCGGGGAAAGATCGACGTTGGCCGGTACCCCAGGTACCGCGCTGCCCTGCATGCGCGAAACAACCGCTCCCATCGAGGGCCAACCCCCTGGCGGATAACCTGGAATCTCCTTGGAACCTGTCTGCTCCGGGTGCGTTTCCCAACCGGTCACGCACCAGTGAACGTTATGATCGTCCGGGGCTCCCACCAGCGAACGAATCGGTACCAGCTTGTCAGCCATCTTGGCCAGGCGCGGCAGCAACTCGCAAATCTCGATGCCCGGGACGTTGGTACGAATCGGTTGAAATTCACCACGGATATTTGCCGGTGCGTCCGGTTTTAAATCGAACATGTCCAGGTGAGACGGGCCACCCGGTAACAACACCATGATCACACTCTTCTGCGATGATCGACCCGCTTGGCTCTCGGCCTGCAGAAGTTGAGGTAGGGTCAAACCGCCGAAACCCAGGCCACCAATCTGCATGAAGGCCCGACGGGAAATACCGTCACAACAACGCCCGGTTTTACCTGGAATGGTGAACATCAAGACGGTCTTCCGGATTCTGGTAACTGGATCGACGCCTGAACTAACAGCGGGTTCTCTTGACACCTGTAGATAATGTAACTGAAACTAAATCAATAATTCAACTTCTTTCGCTTGTAATCCCTGGCGAATCCACGGTTTTCATGAGATCTTTCCTAAATAACTAATCCGCTAGCTGGTTTCCTTGCACATGAATTCTCCCGACCATCTCTTGATCCAGGCTCACCAGGTGATCTGCCGGACGACGCATCACGCTGGCCCGGCCCAGGTTGCCGTCAGGATGGGCACCATCGATCGCGTGGAATCGCAGGTTCTCGACATGCCCGTACCGCACCTGGAATTCCACGATGCCATCCTGCTCCCCGGGTTGATTGACCTGCACGCCCACCCCGCCTGCCAGGGATCCATCTGGGGTGTCGTTCCGGATGAACACATGCTGCCGTTTGGAGTAACCACCGTCATGTCCCAGGGAGATGCCGGGGCGGATAACTGGCAGGACTACCGGGACCATACAATCGAGGCCTCTCGAACGCGTGTCCTGCTGGCCATGAATCCCTCGAAGATTGCAGAATCCACGCAGGCCGGGTGCTTCGAGTCACTGGACGACATCGATATCGCTCGTTGTATCGCCGCCATCAACTCGGGAGGAGATCGCGTGCGCGCCGTGTCGGTCAATACCAGCCGCGCCTGCTGTGGAAATTCCGATCCGCGCGAGGTCCTGCGGCGGGGCCTGCAGATTGCCGAGGAGACGACCCTGCCATTGCTCTATGGAATGCGAGCCCCGGAAGACTGGGCCTTCCGTGAACAAATGAAATTGCTGCGGCCGGGAGACATCGTGACTTATTGTTTTCGCAGCCAACCTCCCAACATCGTGGCAGCGGGCACGATCCATCCCGCCATCCAGGAAGCTCGCCAACGCGGAATCCTCTTTGATGTCGGGCACGGAGGGGCATCCTTTGACTTCGAGGTGGCCAGCACGGCCATTGCCGAGGGATTTCTGCCCGATACGATTTCAACCGACCTGCACGTGCAGCACCTTGAACATCAAGAGGCCCACACCCTGCCCAGAACCATGTCCAAGTTAAGGGCAGCGGGTATGGAACCGGCCGATATTTTCACTGCAGTCACGACCCGCCCCGCGGCCATCCTGCAATTATCGGAAACACTGGGATGCCTGCGACCGGGTGCCGTTGCCGACCTGGTCGCCCTGCAAGTCTCCGAGCAGCCTACCGTTTTTTCTGATGTTTACGGAAACCAGCGAGCAGCGATGGAATGGCTGCCTGTCTGCACGGTGCGCCAGGGCGAGGTGCTCCATCTTTCGGAAACGGCAAACGTCAGCCAGCGACCCGCAGATTAAATCGTCAGTTGCTCATCTCTCAACCGGGCACGTTCTTGCCACACGGGTAAACTCGACCAGAAGTAAAGCAAGGCCACGCAGCCGACAAAAATACCCATCACGACAAACATCTTGTCGTAACTGTGTTCCGCAATCATTCCCAGGATGGGTGCACCACAAATCGTACCGGCTTCCAGTGCCATGAGTGAAAACGATGAGCCGGTTCCCCGGACTTCATAGGGAAACCGTTCCATCGTCAAGGCAGTCATCGTATGAAACATCAGTGCATGCCCAGTGCCACAGATCAGTGCCGGCACCATGATCAACCAGGGATGATCGGTATCGACCAGGGAGTAAGAAAAGAGTCCTGCTGACATGAACAACATGCCTACCAGTAACACCTTGCGACGACCGACCTGGTCCGGCAACTTACGCAAAGCAACGCGCACGGTCAGACCCCAGCCGGCATAACTCCAGAAATAAAGGCCGATCACGGGAACACCGGGTATCGCCAATTGCTCCACGTCGATAAAGGTAGCCAGGAATCCAAATGGGATCGTCATGCATAATCCAAAAGCGATGTCGACCAGCAAGATCGTTCCAGGCCAGTGACGCTGAATCGTATTCAGGAAGTCTTTCAAGCTCACGGCAGCCGGTGCCTCCGACAATCGTGTCGGTGGTAACAGGGTCAACAGGCAACCGGGTAAGACCATGAACAAACCTGCCAAGATGAAAAGGCTGAAAAAATCGCCCGCGGTCGGGTGCGGACTGCCAATCAACATATCCCCGAGAGCGGGGCCCACCAGCATACCGATAAACCCGCCAGCCCCGACGATACCAATCGCCTCGGTACGTCGTTCGCGGGGTGATATTTGCGTGACGTAGGTCAGGCTACTGGCAAAGACAATCGAACTCCCGAAGACAAAGACGGATCTTACCGCATAAACCGACCAGTCCAGCTCCTGCAAGAAGATATTACACAACGCACCCACACCAAAAACCAGGTAGCCAATACCCCACATGTTGCGAGCACCAATCCGGTTAATCCACTGGGCCATCCAGGGTCGGACCAGCAGTCCAATCACGGCCCCAAAACCCAGGACCTGGCCCACATCCGTTTCACTACCACCCAGGGATTTCACCCACCGCGCATGATGGGTCATCAGGGTATTGCCCATCACGAATACCGATTGGCTGATAACCGCAATCACAAACGTACGGCTATAGAGACTTTGGGAAGATGGGACGGGTAATGAATCCATGCAGGACGGACTTTGGACAGGGAGGGCGCTCAGGAAGGCAGGGGTGGCTAACAGAAGCCCCCCAGCCTAACGAGAAGCGGCCCCTGGAGCAACACTTAACATTGATTCAATTTTCCCGGGGGATGCTATTCACGCGCTTTCAAACGCAACACGGTGCCATCCTCAGTAGCGATGTAGATGTAGCCGTTGGCAATCGCCATACCATCCCAGACTGGCAAGGCAGGCAGCTTCAATTCAGAGAGCGATTCCCCGCTTTCTGCGGAAACCGCCCGCAACAGTGCTCCCTCGCTGCCGGCCAGCACCCTGTCCTGCTTGGCCAGGATCGCCTGTACCTTGGCATCACGCTTGACAAGTTTTTCAAAGGTATCTTCCTCATCCATGAGATCGGGGGGACCGGCCACGAACAGGGTCTTGTTGGCCAGCACCATCGCCCGCACGAACACCGGTATTTCCTCGGTCCAATGAGGCTTGACGAACGACCCGCCCTGGCCATTATTGGACTTGCCGGTGAAGCGCAGACCTTGTTGCAGCTTGCCTGCATCCGCCTTCACACCTACCAATGCTCCATGGTTCTTGTTGCCAGAGCTGTCTTGTGCCTGGCCCTCTTCAAAGGAGTAGGCCAGTACCAGCTTGGCCTGGCCAGCTGCCACGCTACCGGGTTCCCGGTGATGAGCCCTGACTTCTGCATCGGTCAATGTCCCATGGTAGACACGCACCTCGTCAATGAGGCCCGTGAAGGCAAAGGGCACCGGGTAATTGCCCACACTACCGCCCAGGTCCGAACCAATTTCCAGGGCCTGCACGGGATCCGATCCAATCAAGCCGGCCGCCTTGCCACTGGCCACCAGTTGGCCATTCACATACAGCCGCAATTGCTTGTCTGCCGTCAGCATGCCGACCAGGTGCGACCACTGGTTCAAAATTCGCTTGAGTCCCGTGACCTCGTAGACCTTGCTGTTAACACGCACCGTGAAGCGAGGTTTTCCTTTTTGTATGCTCAGTGCGTAACCGATACTGGGTCCACCATGGGCAAGCACCACGCCACCGTTCTTGGCTGGATTGGCCCAGGCCTCGACCGTGATGGCTTTGCCGGTGGGATCCAGGCTGGCTGAGCGTTTCACCTGGACCATCGATCCCCCCCCGCTCTTGCCACCCTTCTGGACTTCCGGTGCTTCTTTCGACGTGGAAAAAAGCTGGTGTTCCAGGGTCGTGGTCCAGCGCAGGTACTCGGGCTTACGCCCGAATCCATAAACATTGGAGTCATCACAAACAATAATCCGTCCCGAGGGAGCGTACTTACCGGCCTGGTAATAACCGGCATGACCCCCGGCAAAGCTGCGTCCATAAACCCAGTAGGCCCGGTGAAACCAACTGCCGTCGAGATAGCCGGTCGGTGAAAACAAGTGAACGCCGTCACCGGTCTGGACAGCTCCCTGTTCGGCAGGAACCCCTGAATGGGGACCGATTTCTTCTCGCTTGCCATCGAAATCAAATCGCTGTGACCGCATGTAGACGTAACTACCATCACTGGCCAGGATATCGGGTAAACCCACCGGCATGTTCAGCACCTGGATATGTGACTGCAGGTTCTTACCGGTCTCGGGATCGGTCTCGTTCATATCGATTTCTGATACCTTGCGTCCCGTGGCAACATCCAGCTTGTACCACTTGAGGCCGCCATCCAGGAAAGCCGAGCGTCCGGCCACGAAGTAAGCCTGCTTATCGTAAACCAGGATATTTCCATGCACGGGCCAGACCGATTCCAGTTGTTCAAAGGCCATCAGGCGTCGATCCTGGGGGGCCGCCTGGAATCGCCAGATCAATTCACCATCACTGGCCCGCAAACAGTAAACACAACCATCGGCTGAACCGAACAGGACACGCCCGTCATGAAAGGTAGGTGGTGAATCAACGCGGCCACCGGTGGTATAGCTCCAGGCTTTCTTTCCCGTGGCAGCATCCAGGGCATGGACCGTGTGAGCATCGATCTGGGCCACGAACAACTTGTCCCCGGCGATCACCACGCTGCTCAGTCGCCCACCCAGGCTGGTCTGCCAGTCCTGGGCCAGGTCCGTGGCCATTTCCTGTCGTGTGAACCCACTGCGTTCCGTGTTACCGCGAAACGTGGGCCAGTCCCTGGGGCTGGCCGGTTGCGCCAGGTTTTTTCCATAGGCAGGACCTCGCAGCAGTCGCTCTGCCTCGGGAGTCCTCTCGGTAATCTGTCGACTCGGAGCAGCCGGTGCCAGGGCATTCATCCCGTACAACTTGGCTTCCGGGTAACAGGCACAATCATGCGGCGGTGCATAGACCATTCCATTACAGGGCATGATGCCATACAGGCAGCCCCCACGAACCCAGTGATTAATATCCCAGTTCTCCTGGGCATGGTCGACGAATTCAATTCCCGTGCGTGACGTCATCAGGAACTTGTCAGTCGCCTTGGCGATATAACAACGATGGTGAAACCAGTAGGTACTGACGTTCGGGGAGAACTCCCTGACGACTTTTCCTGTCCAGGGGTCGCGTCCAGTAAAGGTACCTGATTGCCGACCTTGCGTGGTCGGAGCCGACCAGACCAGGCCACCCGCAACCAGCAGGTCTTCCGGTGACTGGTAACCGGACTGGGCGTGCGGAGCTGTCCAGAGTTGCTTGCCTGTCTTGAGTTCAAAGACCTGCATCTTGCGATCTCCACCGGCGTACAACACGACATCCTTGTACAGCACCAGCTTGGGACCAAAATTCATAGTCACGTTGGAACGTCGCGGCGCCGGAACGGACGACCACGCCGGTTGACCACTGGTCTTATCCAGGCAGACGACCTTTTCACCATCATGAAACAACACGTGATCCTGCTGTGCGGCCAGGGTCAACGGTGCCACCGGGGTCTTGTGTCGCCACAGGATACGTCCGCTCCTGGCTTCCACGGCCATCACCGTGCGCGGCTTGCCATTCCACTGGAATTCCGTTGCCACGCGGCGCTGATCACCCAGGTTCAACCCCGGTGCATACTTAGCAACCTCGGTATCGCCATCGTTGACCAACAGGTAATGGATACCATCACGGGTGATGACTTCTTCGGTTGTCTTGGTCCCCTGGTACGTTTGCAGAACCTTACCCGTGGAAGCATCCAGCTCGGTTAAAGGAGCGTGCAGGCCCAGGGTCACATAAACCCGGTCTGCCGTGACAACCAACCTGCGAGTTAACTGGGTGGGGCCACTCTTCAGGGGCCACAGGTGATTCTGCCAATCCGTGATCGGATGTTTCCAGAGAATGACTCCGTTAAATGCGTCGCGACAAATCAGCGTCCAGCGGGGAGGCAATTGAATCGAGATTCGCGATCCTTCATCCATGATATAGAAAATCTTGCCGCCGGAAGCGACCAGCGCACTCATGCTCGCCATGCGATCGTGGTGACGCGACCAGCGCGGACTTCCCACCCACTGCAGATGCCGTGGGGGACCAACCACCGTATCATGTGCCACCGCGTTACCGCTGGAGTCATACAAGTAATGAGTCCATTCATCCAACTCTTTCGAACGGGGCTTCACGTGTCGTTGCCACTGGTCACCTTCTTTCACATAAGCCACGCCCAGGGGAACCAGGACACGCATCACTTCTGCCTGCGTGACCCCCTGGCTGTTCTCAACCACCACCAGGTTCACCAGGTTATCGGTATAGGGCAATTCCTGGCCCCGCAACTGATCCGCCGAGACTTCACCGTAGCTGCCGAGAGACTGGATATGCTGACGAGCACGCTGCACGTTCTTCGGCTGACGATCCAATCCGTGCACCTGGTAACGGGAGTTCATTCGCAAGGCAGCGGTCAACTCGCCACTACCACAACCCAGGTGCACAACCAGTCCCCCGTCGACTCCCGTGGCCTTGATGATGCCAGCTGCATCTTCCGTGGGACTGGCAGCCTGTGCCGACTCGACACTCACTCGATCGACCAACACGATCACCAGGAAACCCAGCAACAAGACAACCAGTAAGTTACCCGTGATCCTACGTATCGAAGTCCGCATCGCACTGCTCCTGGAGAATGGAGGAAAATCTTAATCTCAGAAAAAAGAACGGCTCCCACATCCCGGGAACAACCTCTCCATTATCCCATGCTTCCTATCCATCGCAAGGACTTACCAGCCAAGTTGTCACCGGAACCATGCTAAAAAAACCGAAAGAAACAAATACTTGGGGAAACCGGATCGCCAGCCTATCATGGTACCCAGTACCATGAGTCTTTCCACGTGCTTATCAACACGACCCGGGGAATCCCTGGCAAGCCAAGTAACCATGACTGAACTCAAGCTCGACCCTGAGAAGCTGGCCCTCGTACTGATCGATATCCAGGCGGCGTTCGTGGATCAAATGTCCGGACCCCGGGAACCTGTCCTGGTGCGTCTGGAACAATTACTGATTGTCGCCCAGTGGCTTCAACTGCCGTTGCTCACTACCCTGGAAGAGCCCGTCGCTCGTAAAGGCATGCTCCTGCCACGACTGCAGGAAAGGTTCCCCACGCATGGACAGGTATGCCACAAGCAAACCTATGACCTCTGCGGCGAACCTGAAATCCTGCTTGCGTTAAAGAAACTTCAACGCAAGCAGCTGGTGGTTGCTGGAACGGAAACCGACGTCTGTGTTCTTCAATCCGTCCTGGGCCTACTGGACCAGGAGTACCAGGTTTTCATCCTCGAAGACTGTCTTTTCAGTTCAGCTGTCGATACGGAGCCGGCCATCTACCGGATGCGACAGGCGGGTGCCATCCCGCTTACCTACAAGTCGCTTCATTACGAACTGCTCCAAACAGAAAATACCGCTGCCTGGCAGGAAGGACACCAGGCAGCCCTCGATGCCGGACTGCGCCCCGTTGAATCACTGCCAACTGGCGACGAATAGAAAGCCTCACACGGCCAAGAAATACCTTGACCTCCTGTCAGCCGGCACGATGCCGATAAGCCAACAGAAGGCCGAAGGAGGTGTCTGGGTTGTGAGTATTGGACTTATCGGCCCCTGGATCGTCCACCACGCTCTTGAGCGCCGGGACCACCATTGCCTCGACCTGGTCCACCACGCTCTTGAGCACCGGGACCCTCTTTACCGCGACCCTGGGCACTGCGTCCATCGCTGCCACTACGGCCTCGACCGGCTCCGCGACCCTGGCCCTGACTCCCGCGGCCCTGGGCACCGCGACTATCATTACCGCGACCCTGGGCACTGCGTCCATCGCTGCCACGACTGCTGAACCGACCGCTGCGATCCTGCGTGCCCCGGCCCTGACTCCCGCGACTTTGAGCACTGCGTCCCTGGGCACTGCGACCCTGGGCCATCCGCGCCTGGAGAGCTTTCATAATATCCTCGCGACTGCGACTGGTGCTGGAGGCACCGCGACTATCCTTATCGCGACCCTGGGCACCGCGGCCTTGGGCCATCCGCGACTGGATAGCTTTCATGATATCTTCGCGGCTGCGACTGGTGCTGGAGGCCCCGCGACTATCCTTATCGCGACCCTGGGCACCGCGACCATCGCTGCCACGACTGCTGAACCGACCGCTGCGATCCTGAGCGCCGCGACCCTGACTCCCGCGACCCTGGGCCATCCGTGCCTGGATAGCTTTCATGATATCTTCGCGACTGCGACTGTTACTGGAGGCCCCGCGACTATCCTTATCACGACCCTGGGCACTGCGGCCATCACTGCCGCCATCACTGCCGCCACGCCCTCGCGACGATCCACGACCCTGCGCTCCACGATTCTGAGCCTCGGCAATTTCCGCTCCGATCAAAACCATGCAACTTAACGCACCCATCCAAACCAAAAATGATCTCGATCGTTTCATATCCCTACAAGCTCCGTAAATACTGGGGAAAAATACACCTTTTCGGTGTAAGTCAACTGCACTGGTTATTCTATACTAAGCTCTCGCCAACAATGCTCCTATGATTAAGATAAAACCCACCCATGACTCAATGTTTCGACAGGGATTCTGTTTTTATTAAAAAACAACAACTTCCCAGATCCCGGATCATTTTACACCTGGCAGTGACCTTCTCCCCATCACGTGAATGAAAAAAAAACTGGCTACTATTGGATTCGGTGTTGTGGCGATTACCGTGCTGTTTTACGGATGGTCCCGCTGGCATCCATCTGCCATTTCAGCAAACGATGTCGAGCGCAGTCACCGGCAAATGCTCTCACTACTTAGTTCCATTCGGGACAGCACTCCCACGGAAGATCCCTTCCTGGGCGACTCTGAAGTCAAAACAGCGTTGTCCAATCTCACACAACTGGACGACTCATCACCGGTATCTGACCAGCTTCAGTGCAACTGGCAGGTTGCCAATCACATGTTACGCCTGGGAAAGAACCTGGAAGCAACGCAATACTTCCAGGCCACGCACCGGCTTGCCCAGCAAGCACCGGCTGCTGTCACGGACGAACAATCGGAAATGATCTTACTGATGACGGCGCTGGCTTTTTTCCGGATTGCTGAAACAGAAAACTGCATTGCCCATCATTCGGCGGACAGTTGCCTGTTCCCACTCCAGGGCGGTGGAATTCATATCAAACAGGAACACACACGTCAGACCCTGAAATACCTGTCCCTGTTGCTGGATCGGAATGCAGGCCACACGACAGCGCGCTGGTTACTGAACATTGCCTACATGGCTGTCGGTGGCTATCCTGACGAAGTGCCTTCAGGATTATTGATCCCCAGGGAGAACTTTGAGTCCAAGAAGTCATTTCCGCGTTTCATGAACATTGCCCCCTCACTAAAGGTGGACTCGTTCAACCTTAGTGGCGGATCGATCGTTGACGATTTCGACAACGATGGCTTACTGGACATCGTCTCCTCGACCTGGGATCCGCAAGGTCAGATTTATTTCTTTCGAAACCAGGGTGACGGAACGTTTGCTGATCGAACAGCTGCAGCCGGGCTGACCGGTATTTACGGCGGTCTTAATCTTATCCAGGCAGATTACGACAATGACGGTGATACGGACTTCCTGGTACTACGAGGTGGCTGGACCGAGGGTTATGGCATCCAGCCCAATTCACTATTACAGAATGACGGCAAGGCGCACTTCCGAGACATTACCTTTGCTGCCGGGCTGGGCGAGGTGCATTACCCAACCCAAACGGGCAGTTGGGCTGACTACGATCTGGATGGTTACCTTGATCTCTACATTGGAAACGAACTGTCTCCTGGACAACTATTTCACAACAATGGGAACGGCACGTTTACCGACCTGGCCAGGCAAGCCGGCCTCTTGAAACGCTCTGCCCAGTTCAACACCAAGGGCGTGATCTTTGGTGACTATAACAACGACCGCTGGCCCGATCTGTTTGTCTCCAACATGGGTGCCCTTAACAGCCTCTACCATAACAACCAGGATGGCACGTTCAGCGATTTTGCAGCCAACCTGGACATGCAAACACCGATTCCCAGTTTCGCGGCATGGTTCTGGGATTTCAATAACGACGGACTGCTGGATCTCTTCGTGCCAAGCTACCAGATCGGTGTCCAACACGTCGCTGCGGACTACATTGGCCTCCCGGAAAAAGCGGCCCGGGACCACCTCTACCAGAACATGGGCAAAGGGCAATTCAAGAATCGTGCTGCCGAACTGAACCTGACACGAACCACCCAGCCCATGGGGTGTAATTTTGGCGACCTGGACAACGATGGATTTCTCGATTTTTATCTTGGCACGGGTTACCCGCAGTACATCGCGCTGATGCCCAACCTCATGTTCTATAACGAGCGCGGGAAGGGCTTCAGTGATGTCACCACAACTGGCGGATTCGGACATCTACAGAAGGGTCACGGGGTCTCTTTTGCCGACCTCGACAACGACGGTGACCAGGACATCTTCATCCAGATCGGTGGCTGGTATGCAGGAGATCGATTCAGTAACGGACTGTTTGAGAATCCAGGTTTTGGTCACCACTGGATCGGAATCAAATTAATCGGAAAACAGTCGAACCGCTCTGCCATTGGAAGTCGTATTCAAGTCGATATACGCGAGGAGGGCAAACCCCGGTCGATCTACAAGTGGGTCAACAGCGGCGGCAGTTTTGGTGCCAACCCGCTACGACAGCAAATCGGCCTGGGAACCGCCACACGGATTGAAAAGCTGACCATCTACTGGCCAAAAACTGACTCCACACAAACCTTCGAAAACCTGGACGTTGACCAGTTTATTGAAATTGGTGAAGGTGACTCCAGGATTCGTCCACTGGATTTACCGGAAATTCGTTTCCGGATAGATCACGATCAGTCGCACCAGCACCAACACTAGCTGGCTGGTGTCGCATCCTCATCAATGATTGATTAGGCTGATATCCATAACCCTTTCAGGCGAATCACCGGGAACCCGGAAATCCCGCTCATCAAAACCAGGCACCATGGCCACCCATTCCAACGAAACCAGTACCGCGCGATTGCCTGTAAAAAGGTGGCCTGTTTACCTCGCGATCCTAATCGTCATCGGATTACTAGCTACCTGGACCCTCCAGCCCTTGCCTCTAGAAGAAATCGTGGCACGTGCTGAGCAAGCCCTGGAAGCAGAGCAGTTCGCCAAGGTCGCACGCTATGCAGACCAGATACTGTCCCGGGAACCAAGCGACCTCAAGGGGCTTCAACTGGCCGCTATCGCGGCCAGTGCCCAGGAAGACTACCACCTGGCACTACGTTACCTGGTACAGATTCCTTCGGTAGATCGTCCGGAGATCATCGGGGGCACCCTGGGCAACGGAGTTGCCACCGAGGAATTACTTCGGTTATCAGAGATCGAAAAGCTAACCACCGAGACGCTGGCCAGGGATCCTGAACACGTGGTTGCGCGTGATCGCCTGGGATTCGTCCTGGCCATTTCCGGTCAACGCTGGAAAGGCCTGTCACACTTTCTCGACTTGATCCGTCGAGGTAACTTCACGGAAGTCCACCTGCTCTGGCTTGGTGATATACAGCGCACCGTGGGCACCTACGACTACCTACAGCGCTGCCACCAGGCAAACACCAACGACCCCCTCCCCCTGCTGGGACTGGCACGAATACACATCGACCGGGACCAGATCAAGGAGGCCAGGAAACTGCTGGAACAGGTCGTCGAGGGTGTCCCTGGAAACATCGAGGCCCAGGCCTGGCTCGGCGTTACGCTGCTGGATGATCCCGATGGATTCCTGCAATGGCAGCAACAACTTCCGCCGGCAGCCGACAGGCATCCGGAAACCTGGGTGACCCGTGGCAAATGGGCCCTGCAAAACAAGCAGACCAAGGAAGCGATTCGCTGTTTCTGGGAAGCCGTGGCCCGGGAACCTAACCATCGCCTTGCCAACTACCAACTGGGACAGCTGTTGCTGGAAGCTGGCGAGAATGACCAGGCCCGGGTTTTCCTGCAACGTGCAGAACAGCTCAACGAATTGATGAAACTGGTCGGTATCGTGGGAATGCGGCGCGGGCCATTAAGCCCAGCAGACGAAAAAGAGGTACAGGCGATCGTCTCATTGGCCGAATCCCTGGGACGTTTCTGGGAGAGCTGGGCCTGGGCAAAGATTGCCCAGCTGAAGAATCCGCAAAGCACCTGGCCAACCCTGGCCATCCAGCGGGCGGTGTTTGAGCTGGAACTGGATTCCCCGGTTACCCTGGCCCGCTTTACTCCTACCCGGGAAGTGAATCTTTCTGACTATCCACTACCCAACTGGCAACGAGGAAATGATGATCCGGGAAGAAAACTCCCGGTGGCAAATAATCCTCATGGAATCGGGTTTGTCGACGATGCACCCGCCAGCGGAATCCAATTCCAGTACGTGAACGGATCGCAACCTGCCCCGCGAGGACCTTTCATGTACGAGTTTACTGGTGGTGGCGTGGCCGTCCTGGATTACGATGGAGATGGCTGGCCAGATATTTACCTTACCCAGGGCTGCTCATGGCCTCCCGGTTCCGCAGCGGGCCAGCACCGTGATCATCTGTATCGAAACCTGGGCAACGGCAAGTTCGCTGACGTGACTGAAACAGCCGGACTCGGTGATGAGCTGTTTAGCCAGGGCGTCACCGTGGGAGATTTGAATAACGATGGATTTCCCGATCTCTACGTTGCTAACATCGGCAAGAACCGCCTGTACCTGAACCACGGGGACGGTACGTTCGAGGACATTTCAAGCCAACTCAGCAACGCCACCAGTCGCTGGACAACCAGTTGCCTGATCGCGGATTTAAACGCCGACGGGTTTCCGGACATTTACGACGTGAATTACCTGACGGGAAAGATGATTTTCCAGGAGGTCTGCGACGGCCAGATATGTCACCCGAACGAATTTAATGCCGAACAGGATCAACTCTTCCTGAACAACGGGCAGGGAACATTCCTCGATGCGACCGAGACAGCGGGGATTACCAGCAAGCATGGCAACGGGTTGGGTATCGTGGCCGCTGACTTCAGCGGCAGGAAAACGCTGGACCTGTTCGTAGCCAACGATGCTGTTGCCAATTCATTTTTCAGGCGGCGCCCCTCATCGGCCGATCAGCTGTTTGATGAAACAGCAACCCTGATGGGGCTGGCATTTGACCGGGATGGCGCGGCCCAGGCGTGCATGGGAGTCGCAGCAGGTGATGCCAACCGGGACGGTTTGATCGACCTGTTTGTCACGAACTACTACCGTGAATCGAACACGCTTTATCAGCAACAAGGCGGTATGTTCGTGGACGCCACACGAAAGGCAGGTTTGCGTGAGCCCAGTTTTTCCTGGCTAGGTTTCGGCACCCAGTTTCTCGATGCCGACCTGGACGGACACCTTGACCTGATCATTACCAATGGACACGTTGACGACTATCGGAAGAACAACCACCCGTTCGAAATGCCCCCGCAGTTTCTTCACAACCAGGGGCAGGCACGTTTCCAGGAATTAAACCCAGCTGAACTGGGACCGTATTTCCAGCGGCGCTATCGTGGGCGGGGCCTGGCACGCATCGACTGGAATCGTGATGGGCGTGAAGACTTCGTCGTTTCACACCTCGATACACCCGCTTCGCTGCTTACTAACAAAACTAAAAAACCGGGAAATTACCTGGTCGTACAACTGGTCGGTACCACCAGCAGCCGGGATGCCATTGGATCTCGCGTCACCATCATGCATGGAAATCAAACCTGGACAGCCCAGTTAACAGCCGGGGATGGCTACCAGGCCAGCAACCAACGCCAACTGGTCTTTGGACTGGGCAGCGTCTCGCAGATCGAACAATTAAAGGTTGATTGGATCAGCGGCAAGACCCAATCTTTCAGCAGCCCAGCCGTGAACTCGGAAATACGAATCGTGGAAGGAAACCCAACGCACGTTCACCTGCCGAACCAGACACGATCCATGCTGCAGGACTAACTTGCCGGGAGTCCGTTCTCTCGCCGGTTGCAACCTCCCGGATCCACTTCATGGATCACTTACGATTGATCTCGCAGTTCCTCCTGCAAACGACCCCGGATCCGCTGAAACACGCGCCGCACGGATCGTTCTGAGCATTCATATTTTTCAGCAATATCCGTATTGGACATGCCACGAATACTGTCCAGCATGACTTCCTGATCTCGCGAATCCATATCGCCCAGGATACTGCGTAACTGAGCCAGCACGTTCTGAGTCCCATAGGGTGCGTCACGGGCAACCATGGATTTGGCCGTCGCATCCTTACCACTGCCAAATTGCTCGTGCTGCTCCTCCCTATCAAAGGAACGCTTCTTCCGACTGTGATGCTGTGATTCAGTACGGATCTTGTTCATGCAGATCGCCAAGAGGGTATTCCACAACTCGGAAGTCGTGTCAATTTGAAATCGATTCGCATAGACGCCGCGGAAAAAACTTTGAAACGTCTCCTGCACGACATCGTCGGCATCCACCCGTTGTAATAATTTCGGGAAAATTCGAGAACGAGCAAAGGCGGTTAGCCTCGGTCGACAAAAGTCATGCACCAGTTCCGCAGCACGTTCGTCCTGGTGTTCCGCAATGCGCGTGACCAGGGTGGGTAAATAGTCTCGTAACTGATCCCGATCCTTGGGATCATTCGTATTTTCCGATGCCAAAAACGTCCTTGTTTTATTTGTAGTTACCACGTGACACCTACCTATCGAAAAGAGAAGAGAAGCGTTGAAAAGTGACAAACACTGGCAGAGTTACAGAAGCAACTCGCATACCAACTGTCCAAAAAGCAACAAGAAATCATCTCCAGGACTATAAAACGAGCATCTTGGAGAATTACAGGTCGAACTGCTAGCAACTCTCCGGATGTAGCATTTCACTGCAACGGACCGGGGAGGCTGTCGCACAATTCAACAATTGGCTTACCAGGGACCTTATTCTGGGCCTGCCGAATTAGCTCTCCTTTCCACCTCAAGGCGGTTCGGATCATAACGGTCAAAAGCGACTGCCAAGGGACTGGGGCAAGCAGCATTTCGGACGGGGTTGGTCATCAGCGGCCAAATCGAACACAATAAGATGTCGACAAGTTATTACCAGACCTTGTTAAGAGGAAATTCATTCATGGCACTGATGACTCCCGAGTCCACCGACGATCATCAAGTCAATGCCGCTGAACTTGACCAGGCACAACTGGCGACCTGGCAGGACCAGTTTGTCCAGCATCCCACGGCAGGCCTGATGCAGAATGCTGTCACGCAGAATGGGATTGATGATGTAGCTCTCGACCGCCAGGTGGTAACCACGACGGATCACACGTTTTCCCATTTCCTTGACGACTGGTCCGTGACCAATCAAAAGCGTAGTGGGCGTTGCTGGATGTTTGCCGGCCTGAATGTTTTCCGTCCGGCAGCCCTGGAAGCGATGAAACTAAAAGACTTTGAGTTCAGCCAGAACTTTACGCTCTTCTGGGACAAGTTAGAACGTGCGAATTTCTTCCTGGAAACCATCATCGACACGGCGGACCGCGACATCGACGATCGCACAGTAGCCTGGTTGTTGTCTCATCCCCTGGACGATGGTGGACAATGGAACATGTTTGTCAACATCGTCAAGAAACACGGACTGGTTCCCCAGGCCGTGATGCCGGAATCACAAAGTTCCTCGAACACTCAGCGCATGAATGGCCTGGTGGTTTCCAAGTTACAAGAAGGGGCCCTGCAGCTGCGCAATATCGAAGCAGCTGCCGGGGACGGTGCAGCCGATCAGATGCGAGTAGCCAAGCAGGAAATACTGGAAACCGTCTATCGCATACTCTCCATTCACCTGGGCACCCCTCCCACCCGTTTCGACTGGCAATGGAATGACAAGGAAAAACAATTTTCGCGTGATGGAGAAATGACACCCCAGGAATTTGCCCACAAGTATGGATCGCAATCACTGGATGATTTCATCTGCCTGGTCCATGATCCTCGACCCTCCAGTCCCACCGGCCGGACCTTCACGGTCGATTACCTGGGTAACGTGGTGGGAGGCGATATCGTACGGTACCTGAATGTCGACATCGAGACCATGAAACAGGCTGCCATGGACACGATCCTGGATGGTGAACCGGTCTGGATGGGCTGCGACGTGGGCAAGATGATGCGACGGGACCTGGGCATCTGGGATGCGAAGCTGTTCGATTATGGAGGCGTGTACGACACGAGTTTCGACATGTCCAAATCGGAACGGTTATTTTACCACCAAACCGTGATGACCCATGCCATGCTCTTTACGGGCGTTGATATCGTGGAAACTCCCGATGGGCCTCGGCCGCGACGATGGCGAGTCGAAAACAGCTGGGGCGACGAGGGGGGCAAAAAAGGATTCTACGTCATGAATGACAACTGGTTTGACGAGTACATGTTCGAGATTGCCACTCACAAGAAATACCTGCCCCAGCAACTGGTCGATGCCTGGGAACAGGAACCGATTCGGCTACCGCCCTGGGATCCGATGGGAGCCCTGGCACGTTAGTCGATCACGATCCAATGGCAACGGGAATCCTTAATTCTTCTCCAGCAGGCCTCTTGTGCGCAGCCATGCCTCGCATCTCCTGGGCCAGTTGCTGCAGGCAAATTTACTGGGCCGCAAACCAAACCCGTGTCCGCCGTTGCTGTAGATATGCAATTCTCCAGCTACTCCCGCCTGCTTGAGAGCGAGGTAGAAGCGGGCACTGTTTTCAGCACTGATCCCATCATCCCCGGCATGCACCAGGAACGTGGGAGGCGTCTGCTTACTGACACGGATCTCTGCTGACAGCGTCATACCGTCCAGCAGGTAGGCCGGATAAATCAAGACGACAAAATCCGGTCGGCAGTTCACTCGGTCGTGCGCGTCGATAGGCTCGTAATGACGCTTGTCGAAATTAGTGGCCGCCGAAGCCGAAAGGTGGCCACCTGCTGAAAAGCCGAGAATCCCGATGCGTGCCGGATCGATTTCCCATTGACTGGCATGGGCCCGCACCAGGCTCATCGCTCGCTGGGCATCCTGGAGTGGAGCCTGATGTTTCGGCTGATTCTTGCGGCGGGGAACGCGATACTTCAGAACGATGGCCGTCACACCAATCGAGTTAAGCCAGTGCGCGACCTCGGTCCCTTCCAGGTCCATGGCCAGGATATTGTAGCCGCCACCGGGACAGACCAGGACCGCAGCCCCGGTGTCCGTA
Organism: Pirellulaceae bacterium; assembly: GCA_046583055.1. Classification (GTDB taxonomy): domain Bacteria; phylum Planctomycetota; class Planctomycetia; order Pirellulales; family Pirellulaceae; genus JAZADA01. Next base: position 26,609 of record JAYGDH010000657.1, read on the forward strand.
TCAGCCGCGGGCTTGTAAACCGTGATCGTGGGATCACTAACATTCGAAAGACGCTGAACAGACTGGGAACCGCGGGCAGGCAGAAGTTTCTCGGCCCCGATATCATCTTTTTCACCAGGGGCTTTCCCCTTCCAGATACGGAGGGTCACCAGGGGTTCCGCCGCCTGCAGGGAAAAGGCCACGAGTATCAGGAACAAACAGCCAAAAGATCGAATCATCATGATCGGAGGCCTCCTTGTGAGGCAGGCAAACCTACCCTCGTTTATGCTATAATTGCCAGTTGATGACACTGCATCGTGGCAGTCGATCGAGAGGCCGTCAAGCTCCCTGTCCTCCCCCGATTTTCAACAACAGGCATCTTCCATGACCAGGCTTCGCATGTTGATAGGCAGCATCCTGCTGCTGGCTCTGTTCTCCGCTGCCACCGCACCGGCCACGGAGTTGCATGAGAAAATCGATCAACGGGTCAGGCAATCCCATCCACAGTTCCAGGCACACCGGGCCGCCCTGTCAACGGACACGGAATTCCTGCGAAGAATTTACCTGGACCTGACAGGACGCATTCCAACAGCTGGAGAAACCCTTCAATTCCTGCAGCAGGCTGACACGGACAAGCGTGTCCAGTTAATCGATCGCCTGGTCGAACAACCTGAACACGCCCGACATCTGCAGCATTTCTTCGACGTCATGTTGATGGAGCGCTTACCCAAGAAACACGTCACGCTTGAGCAATGGCAGGATTACCTTTACGACTCTTGTCGGGACAATATCTCCTGGGAACAAATGACCTGGGATATTCTTTCTACGGACGGTGCCCAGCCGGCAACCCGTAGTGCGGCCCGCTTCCTGCTGGACCGTGAACTGAAACCGGAACTGGTGACGCGTGCCATCGGACGAGTTTTCCTGGGCCGAGACCTGCAGTGCGCGCAGTGCCACGACCATCCGGCCATCGATGATTACCCACAACGTCATTACTATGGCCTGGTCTCTTTTTTCAGCCGTGCCTACCTCTTCAACGATCCTAAGAGCAAGCAGACCTCGATTGGTGAGAAAGCGGAAGGGACCACCAAGTTTACTTCCGTATTTACGAATGAAGAAGCGACGACTTTTCCGCGTGTACTGGACCTGTCCGAGTTCACGGATCCCATACCGGACAAGGAGCCTTACCTGACCAAGCCAGACAAGAACGCACGAGGCGTCCCCAAGTACAGTCGACTGGAACATCTACCAGGGGCGATCACCCATGCAGACAACCAGGCCTTCCGTCGCAATATTGCCAACCGCCTGTGGTACTTCATGATGGGACGTGGTTTCGTGGAGCCGCTGGACATGTTTCATGCGGACAATCCACCCAGCCACCCGGAACTGTTGCAACTCATCGCCGACGATCTGCATGCTCACCAGTACGATATACGTTACCTGTTGCGCCAGTTAGCCCGAACCGAGGTGTACCAGCGCAGCAGCATCATCAAGACCCCTGACGATTCCGTAACCCTGCGTTACAGCGCGGCTCAAATCAAACCATTGACAGCCGAGCAACTGGCCTGGTCAACGATGCTTGCAACCGGGCTGGTCGAGACCACGCGGCAGGCAATTATCCAGTCGTTCCTGGCAAGGAAACCGGGTGATGGCAAGGCAACTCCCACGACTCCAGCGACCTGGGAGTCGCTGCAGGCGCACCTGGAAACCAAACTAAACAAGGCCCTGCAGTCGCACGTGGCTGAATTCACCACGGCATTTGCACGCACGGACGGTCCGGGTGAGTTTAATGCCACTGCCAACCAGGCCTTGTTCCTGGCAAATTCACCTCTTATTTCAGCCTGGTTACAACCAGGCGGGGATAACCTGGCAGCTCGATTGGTTGCCCAATCGGATTCGGCCAAGCTTGCGGAAGAACTTTACTTGAGTGTATTATCACGTTTACCCGATGCCACAGAAACTGCACAGGTCGCCAAGTTCGTCAATGCATTTCCCGAACGAACCACGACGATCCAGGAACTAGTCCGGGCTCTCCTTTGCTCGGCCGAATTTCGTTTCAACCATTAATTGCTTCACGATCATCATTCGCCTTTAAGGGACGGAACATCATGAAACGCAATCTTGGCTGCAATCCGCTGGACCATGCCCTGTCGCGACGGAATTTACTGCTGGGAGCCGGTACAGCTGCCGGTTTCAGCGGATTACTACCTTCCACCTGGGCCCAGGATGCGGAACGCAATCAAAAACAGATCCTGCAGGTCTACCTGCAAGGCGGTGTGAGCCAACTGGAAAGCTGGGATCCCAAGCCGGGCACCGAGCTGGGAGGACCTTTCCGGTCTATCCCGACATCCGTTCCGGGAATCCACATCTCCGAGTTGCTGCCTCACACGGCCAAGCTGATGCACCTGTTGTCGATCGTACGAAGCATCAATCTCAAGACCGATGACCATACCCAGGGTCGGCTCTTCATGGAAAAAGGTCGCAACGTCGGTGACTATCCCTACGTGGGATCGGTGGCTGCCAAATACCTGGATTCTCGTGATCCGGCCCTGCCCGGTTACATTCACATTTCTACTCGTGGCCTCGATGATGATACCACGGGATTCCTGGAACCCCAGTATGGTCAATTCAGATTGGAGGGAGTCAAGGCTCCCCAAAACCTTGACCTGCCAAAAGACATTTCCAGGAAACGTTACCTGGCTCGCAATGATTTCCGTGCCCAGCTGGATCAGCAATTCGCTTCGCGACGCAGAAAATCATTTATTGACGCCCTCGGCTCTTCCTTTAACCAGGCCTCGAAGCTGATGGAGCGCAAGGGACTCTTCGAAGCCGAACAGGATCCCAAGGACCTGGAACGTTACGGAACCCATGATTTTGCCCGCCACTGCATCCTGGGGCGCACGTTACTGGAACGGGGGGCGACCTGCGTCAAGGTAACTCACCACGGTTACGATTCGCATGCCGAAAATTTCAACTTCCACCTGGAGCAACTGGGAGAGTTCGACAAGACCTTTGCCACGCTGCTCGGCGACCTGGAAGACCGTGGCATGCTCGAAAACACACTGGTCATGATCTACTCGGAATTTGGCCGCACCCCGAAAATCAATCACCGTTACGGGCGTGATCACTGGGGCAGTGCCTGGTCCATTGCACTGGGTGGATGTGGTATTCAAACCGGTGGAGTGGTCGGAAAAACCAACGACAAGGGAACCGAGGTAAGTGACCGGGAAGTCCACGGAGGCCATCTCTTCCAGACCTACCTGAAGGCCCTTGGAATTGATCCGTCACAGAATCATGATATCCCGGGACGCGTGATTCCCATCGGCGATCCTGCCGTGGAACCCGTGCAGGAGTTACTGGCATGACTGACAAGGATACGCCCAAACCTGCGAAAGCTACCACGCCCGAGGCCGCTGGGCCGGCAGCTATCGATCCAACAAAAACTCACAAGGTCGTCGAGTACAAGCATGAGCGACCGTTGACCACCTGCCAGATTGACCCGCAGGGTCGCTATGTCTTCGCCGGCGCCGAGGATCTGAACGTCTGCCGGTGGGACCTGCAGTCCGGCAAAAAAACCGTGATACCTGGACATCGCAGCTGGGTACGTTCTATTCGTTTTTCACCCAATGGCGAGTGGTGTTTCACTGCGGCCTGGGATGGACAGGTTGGCTGGTGGAAGACGGCCGAGGAAACACCTCAAGCGGTACGTATGATTGATGCACACCACGGGTCAACTCGCTGGGTGGACGTCAGTCCCTGCGGCCAGTTGCTGGTCACCTGCGGTAACGACAAGCTGGTCCGAGTCTGGAATATCGGTGATGGGAAACAGGTCAGCGAATTCAGCGGGCATCAAACCCATCCCTATGCCGTTAACTTCCATCCCCACGAAAAACAACTGGTCTCCCAGGACCTGATGGGAAACATCAAGATCTGGGACCTGGCCGGCGGCAAGGAAGTCTGCACGATCAAGGCGCCGATCATGACCGGTTACGATCCAAAATTCGCGGCCGACATGGGTGGTGCGCGTGACATGCAGTTCACGCCCGACGGCAAGATCCTGGCTTCCGCCGGAATCACGCGTGTAGTCAATTCCTTTGCCGGACAACAGGACCCGCTGATCCTGCTAATCGACTGGCAAACACGTCAAATCATCCGCCAGTTCAGGACCGGGGACTTCCGGGGAATTGCTTGGGGGGTTCGTTTCCACCCGGACGGCTTCGTGATTGGTGCCGGAGCGCACCAGGGAGGTCGAGGCGAGCTCTGGTTCTGGCACATGCCGGACAAGGAACCGCCACCAGAACAGCAGTCGGCAAAGGCAGAAAAGGGCGAGCAGAAACCGGCACCCAAACCGGCAGATCCCAAGAAGGGTGAAAACCCGGAACTTGACCGACAACCTTTCCATGTCACCAAGCTGGACAAGTCAGCTCGGAGCGTGGACATATCGCCTGATTTACGCCAGTTGGCCGTGGCCCATTCGGATGGGTTTGCCCGTATTTACCAGATGACCCAGGCAATCGAGACCAAGGCGGGCCCGGTTGCCGGGGAAGACCAATCAAAAAACTAGGGTTGCGATCGTCGGCCCCCGGCTTATTTTTCCTCGCTGGCAGTCAACATGCCACGGTTAGTATTCTTGGAAGCAATCTCCATGAGTTCGCCAGCGGGTAACTCGATCACGGCCTGTATTCATGAATTAAAAGCAGGCGCTGCAGCCGCCGCCCAGCAACTGTGGCAGCGCTACTGCCTGCGCCTGACCGATTTTGCCCGTAAAAAATTGGTTCCGTGGCGCGCCGCGTGGCAGACGAAGAAGACCTGGCACTGATGGCCTTTCGTAGCCTGTGCCGCGGGGCCGCAGACGGTCGTTTCCCAAAACTGGACGACCGGGATGATCTGTGGCAGATCCTGCTCATGATTGTCGAGCGGAAGACCATTGATCATCTGCGAGAACAATTTCGACAGAAACGTGGCGGTGGCAAGGTAAGGGGGGGGGAATCGATCTTCGAGACGCCGGGCAATGACGATTACCGGGGTATCGAGCAGGCGATCGACCAGCAAACAGCACCTGATTACGCCGTGACGGCAATGGACGAATGCCGTCGACTGCTGGACCAGCTGCCGGACGAGACCTTGCAACAGATTGCAGCCTGGAAGCTGGCTGGCTGGCTGGAAAAACCGTGAAATCGCTGAAAAGCTTGGCTGTGTGACGACCACGGTGGAACGCAAGTTAAAGCGGATTCGCAGCCTCTGGTCGGATGAAGTCGAGACGGAACCATGAACCCGGCAGAGAAGGCAGGCTGATCACGGGCGCATAAAACGGCCCTCCCATGTACCTGGACGGAACCGGCATCAAGGACGACACACGATTCCATGGCAAGTGTCATGGAAGGGCCATGATCGAGAAACCATTTAGTTTCAAGGTCGGCTCGAACTAGGCATCGCCACCACCGCCGTCGCCACCACCGCAGTCGCCACCACCGCCGGCATCACCACCGCCGTCGTCGCCACCGCCGTCGTCGCCACCGCCGTCGCCCGCATCACAGGCACCGCTGTCGCCACCGCTGTCGCCGCCACCGCTGTCGCCGCCACCGCTATCGCCGCCACCGCAGTCGCCGCCACCATCGCCGCCGCTATCGTCGCCGCCGCCCGCATCACAGGCACCGCCGTCATCAGCTGCTGCTGCGTCATCAGCCGGGGCATCACAACCACCGTCACCTTGAGCCTGGTCATCACTTTCCGGAGCTTGATCTTCGTTTACCATGAGCTTCTCCTTAAACCATCTGGATTAAAACCGTCATCCTGGAAATATTCCGGGAAGCTAGATTTTTAACACATGGAGCCATGTCAAACAAGCCATGTCAAACAACAGGAACCTTAGTTTAGCTAAGAAAACGCTGGTACCACGTGTGCTATAATGCGATTCTTTTACACCTTGAAGATTCTTTTACACACCGACCCTTCTGCTGCCTTGCTCCTGTCAAGTTACTGGAAATTACCATGCGTACCCTTCTTTTCCTGTCTCTGATCTCCCTGATCATGCCACCCTGGACCCAAGGCGCGGAACCCACCTGGAAGAAACACGTAGTGCAGCCGTCTTCCAAAACCACCGGCAACATCAACACGGCCGTTGCCCATGACTGGAACCACGATGGCCACAAGGATATCATCGCATCATTCAACGGGGCGGTGATCCTGCTGCCTGGACCAGACTGGAAATCGCCGGTCGTGCTTCATAAGTTCATCGATTCCAAGACAGGAACCGTCGGCAAACGCAGCTGTATTCACAGCACGCTGATGGACGTGGATGGTGATGGAGACCTCGATTTTTGTGGCTCGAATCAAACTGTCTTTTGGCTCGAGTGTCCACGTCAGCCGCTGGCAGAACCATGGACATACCGTACCGTGGATGACCAGATCAAGGGAACACACTGCCTGATCATCGGTGCCGTGGACGGCAACGG
>JAYGDH010000664.1:0-2211 GCA_046583055.1 Pirellulaceae bacterium
CCCTGTGCTGCTCGTCGCACAGGCAATTTTCTCAGGCGGTCTTGCACGTCTGGAAGGATTTGTGCTTTTGTTTGCCCAAGCTTGTGTGCCAGCTTACTGGGGCCTTGATGGGTTGCGTGCTTCACTCACAACCGATCTCAATATTGCAACTTATCCAGGTGTCCCGGGACATTTTCAACATCCGATTCTGGGTCCAGGTGGCCCCTTGATTTGGGATCTCACCGCACTTGCCCTGCAGACCGTCTTCCTGCTTACGGTCTCTTACTGGGTTCTGTATTTTACCCACCGGAAACATTTTGAGTTTCGCAGCTTGTTTTTCGGAAGACTCTAAGCCAGTTCCGGTCAAGCGATACGAATCCTACTCTTAATGGTGGCCGCAGATGAAAGTGGCACAGTTGGCCAAGTCTTTTGGCAGGTTAGATGATGCTAATCTCAGCCGCGCCAGTTGGCACCAACTACTTACCATTCCTGTAAATCGGTCTCATTTACTGACCAGGGCACGACCGCCATGATCAAAGGAACAACAAATGTCTTGCAGGCAACTCGTTGAAGATACATAACAGGGGCTAAGCTGAAATAAACCACTTCGGGGAATACTCATCATGATAAAACAAGCCGCCCGCCGCGTGAGCACCTTGTTCGCCATCACGGTTCTGCTGAGCTGTCTGCCCTCGCTATCGGTTGCCGAAGACCGGATGAACGTCGTCTTTATCCTGGTCGATGACTGGGGCTATGCCGATGCGGGGATCCAGGGAAGCGACTTTTTCGAAACACCCAACATTGATCGCTTTGCCCGGCAGGGTTTACGGTTCACCCAGGCCTACGCTGCGGCGCCGATTTGCTCCCCCACGCGGGCAGCCATCATGACCGGCAAATTCCCTGCCCGGCTGGACATGACAATCTGGCATGAGGCTGCGGCGCGACAGCGGATCAGCAAACGCAAACTGATCGAGGCCAAAGCAGTAGCCAACCTGCCGCTGGCCGAAGTGACGCTGGCCGAGTTGTTTAAACAGAAAAACTATGCCACGGCCCACGTTGGCAAGTGGCACCTGGGCCAGGCCGCATTCTACCCGGAAGCACAAGGATTCGATCTCAATGTGGGAGGAACCTACTGGGGAGCACCAGCCACATTTTTCCATCCGTTCCGTGGCCCCTGGTCAAAAACGGATCCCGAATTACGTTACGTCCCGGTCGGAACCGGCAAGCCTGGTGATTACCTGACCGACAAGCTGACCGACCATGCTTTGCGGTTCATCGAGCAGCAGCAAGTCCAGCCATTTTTTCTGAGTCTCTGGTTTCATACCGTGCATACGCCGATTGAGGGTAAGTCCAAGCTGGTACAACATTTTCAAGCTAAGAAGCCAGGCAAGATCCACAACCACTGTGACTACGCGGCGATGGTTGCCAGTCTGGATGAAAACGTGGGACGGATTTTGCAGCGACTGGATGATCTGAAGTTGGCCGAGAATACCGTGGTCATTCTGACCAGTGACAATGGCGGACTGGATATCCCGAATGCAAAGAGCAACCGGATCGCTCCCACTCGAAATGCTCCCTATCGGTCGGGAAAGGGGACGCTCTACGAGGGAGGGATTCGTGTTCCCCTGATGATTCGCTGGCCAGGTGTTACGACGGCCGGCAACGAATGCCAGGAGATGGTTTCTTCGCAGGATTTTTACGCGACCCTGGCAGAGGCCGCGGGTCACCGGGCGGCTGACTTGCCAAAGCATGACGGCGAGAATCTGGGCCCACTGCTGAAAAATCCCCGGCAGCGACTCTCCCGCAAAACACTTTACTGGCATTACCCCCATTACTATTCTCGCATGACCCCGGCCAGCGCTGTCCGGGACGGAGACTGGAAACTGATCCACTACTACGAGGATGATCGGCTGGAATTGTTTAACTTGCAGGATGACCCAGCCGAGACAAAGAATCTGGCTACGGTCCTGCCCACTCGCACCCAAGCGTTGCAGATAAAACTCAATACCTGGCGTCAGCAAACCGACGCCAAGGCACCCACGGCAAACCCGGACTGGAAACCTGCCGGCAACAAGAAGTAAGCTAGGCCTGTTCCGCGAACGAGCCCAACTCGGACTGTTCCACCTGCTGGTGGGTTAGCGCTACTCATCCTCTGGCGGTCTGGGGTCGGGGGAGTCGGGATCGGCCGTGGTCTCAGATGATTCATCTTCGGAGTCAGCTGCATCCGCTTCA
>JAYGDH010000428.1:0-1509 GCA_046583055.1 Pirellulaceae bacterium
CCCCCTGCTGATCGAGGCTTACCGGTTGTGGGAAGAATTGCAGCAGGTCTCGGAACAATCCCTTTACGTACCGGCAGGCCTGTTGAACGTGGGCCCTGCCGAGGGAAACATTGTCCAGGGGATCCGGGCCAGTGCTGCCGAGCATGATTTACCGCTGGAACAACTTACGGCTGCAGAGGTCAGCAGTCGCTGGCCCGGCTACGAGGTGCCCGAGGGCTACACGGCCTTGTTTGAAGAGGAAGCGGGTTTCCTGATGGTGGAACGGGCGGTCCAGGCTCATCTGGACCAGGCGCGACAGGCCGGGGCTACCTGCCTGGCTGACCAGGTCGTACGGGACTGGTCCGTCTCCGGGTCAACGGTCACGGTCCGGACCGAGTCGGACACGTTTGAAGCGGACCGGCTGGTGATCACGGCAGGATCCTGGACGATGGATTTACTGGGGGATTTGGGATTTTCTCTGCAGGTCCTGCGCAAGCCATTGCACTGGTACCGCGTACCGACAGATCGTTACCAGTGCAGCCAGGGCGCGCCCACTTTTTTTTACGATACACCGGCCGGGTATTTCTATGGCTTCCCGGCGATTGACGGCCGCGGCTTGAAGGTGGCCCGGCATACCGGCGGCCAGGTCGCAGCCGATCCACTCCACGTGGATCGTTCGCTGGACAGGGAGGAACAGACGCAGATAGCCACTTTCCTGGGAGAGTTTCTGCCGGAGGTCACTAGCGAGGCAACCGATCACACCGTCTGCCTTTACTCGATGTCGGCGGATGAACATTTCATTGTCGATCGTCATCCTGGGCATGACCAGGTGGTCTTTGCCGCTGGTTTATCGGGGCATGGATTCAAGTTTGCCACGGTGCTGGGAAAGATCCTGGCGGACCTGGCGGCAGACGGAACGACAGCGCTTCCGATCGGCTTTTTAGGGCATGACCGGCCCGGTTTGCAATCTAGCTAGGAAGGTTGCTGGGCGGGTCTATCGAGGCCGGCTGGGTCTGTTGACAAGTGGGCGGTTGGTGGGGAAACTGGATGGAGTCTGGTGAGCCGTTTGTTTGACAGAGACAAGTTGGCTTGCTTGTTTGTTTTGGCCCCCTTCGTCTAGTGGCCCAGGACACTGGATTCTCAGTCCAGAGACAGGGGTTCGACTCCCCTAGGGGGTACTGATGCCACGTCCGTTAGGGTGCAGGGTGCTGCAACCAGCGGAATGTGGCTCTTTTTATTGGTGGGCAAATCGGCGTTGCAGCTGCCTGCTGCACTCCATCTGCACTCAACGGCTCCGTTATTGTTCGGGCTTATAGCCCAGTTCTTTGGCCTTGGCGAAGTCAGCGTTGGCTTTGGCCTTCTCGCCCTTATTGCCGTAAGCGTAGCCCCGGTTGTAGTAGGCGTCGGCATGATCTGGCTTGATGCGAATCAACGCAGTGTAATCAGCAATCGCCTTGTCGTACTCTTGCTTATGGTAGTAAGCGTTGCCCCGCCAGTAGTAGGCAGCAACATGGTGGTTCGCAGACAAAC
>JAYGDH010000026.1:0-1520 GCA_046583055.1 Pirellulaceae bacterium
AATCGGAAATCTGTTTTTAGTGCGATCGACCTGGATCCGTCACTGCTGGCGATCGCGGGGGTGCCAGTTCCCGAGAATGTCAAGTTCGATGGAGAGGCCCTGCCGGGTGTGGTGACAGGGAAGTCGATGCAATCCCGGGCGCAACCGTTGTTCTTCAGGCGTCCACCCGATCGTGACTCCTTTTACGGGGTGCGGGATCTGCCCGACCTGGCGGTGCGGGAGGGCAACTGGAAACTGTTGTGTGAATATGACGGTTCGGATGCCAGCCTCTATAACCTGGCAACAGACCCGGCCGAGAAAGAGAACCTGGCCAGCAGCCAGGGTGAGGTGGTGAAGCGTTTGACTGGTAAGGTGCTGGCCTGGCATGAGCAGATGCCCGCAGACAACGGGGCCACGTACCAGAAACCGGTCCGTAAGAAACCGGCTGGCACCAGGAAGAAATAGCCAGCGGATTGGCCAGGAGACGTGTTGCCTGTTGTAGCCGAACCTTGCAAGGAGCAGGTTTAGGAAGCATGATAGCGAAACAGTAAAAACGCCAGGTCCGAGGGGCCGGGAACAACGAGAAAGCTGAGAGGATCAACATGATAAAGAATCTGATGTATGGTTTCGCAATCGTGGCAGGCCTGGTGTTTGGTAGCTGGGCGCAGGCCCACGACACACCACGCAAAAACGTGTTGTTCGTGATTTGTGATGACCTTAATTGTGATCTCGGCTCCTATGGACACCCGCTGGTCAAGTCGCCCAACATTGACCGTTTGGCGGCCCGCGGTGTGCGGTTTGACAAGGCCTACTGTCAGTATCCGGTCTGCGGGGCCAGCCGTGCCTCTTTCATGACAGGTCTCTATCCTGACCAGACACTGATTCGCCGTAACGCGATTTTCCTGCGTGAAACGTTGCCTACCGTGGTGTCAATGTCCCAGTATTTTATTAAGAACGGATACCGGGCTACGCGAGTTGGAAAGATCTATCATTACAATGTGCCGTTGCATATAGGCACCGGTGGACACGATGACCCCTATTCGTGGGACCAGACGATCAATCCGCGAGGCCGAGACCGTGACGACGAACCGATTATTTTTAGCCTCCGGCCAGGAAGCTTTGGAGGGACCCTGAGTTGGCTCGCCGCCGATGGCGAGGACTCGGAACAGACCGATGCGATTGGTGCCAGCGAGGCGATTCGCGTCATGGAAACTCATGCTCGGGAGAAATCTCCGTTTTTCCTGGCAGTGGGTCTCTATCGCCCGCACACGCCCTACGTCGCGCCCAAGAAGTATTTCAAGATGTATCCGCGTGAAAAAATTGTCGTCCCCAGCGTGCCAGAGGGATACCTGGAAACACTGCCCGCGCCGGCCCGGAGGTCGTTGACTCGGAAAAAGGAACAGGTGAATCTGAAACATGAGTTAGCAGTGCAGGCCATCCAGGCCTACTATGCGTCGATCACGTTTGCGGACGCCCAGGTGGGGCGGATGCTTGATGCGCTGGAACGACTCGGCCTGGATAAAAACACGGTGGTCGTCTTC
>JAYGDH010000088.1:0-7270 GCA_046583055.1 Pirellulaceae bacterium
ACAGCCCGCTGAACATGACCAGCAAGAATATGCCGCCAGGGGAGCACAGTGATCGTAACCTGATGCTGCTGATCAGCCGCCTCGGACCCCCTTCGCAAAATGCCCACGGTCAACTGGTAAGCATCTAATTGTAAGGGTCGGTCGATAGCGACCGCAAGCAGGTTAAGACAACCGATCGTCTCGAACGACAGCTGCACCAGAGGAGATCATCAAAACAGGAACAATCAGCTTGCCGAATCCACGTGCGCCAGAAGATCATCATTTCCCTTGCGCGTGCAAAAATCTCCAAACGTCTCCGCGTCCAGCCGATCCTGCTTGAAATAGGTGAACAGCCGAACCAGGGACGGAACCACTTCTTCCGTGGGAACCAGGTTCTTGTGGATAAAACTCAATTGGTCTCCCAGGCGACGTCCTCCCACGAAAAGCGTGTACTTGTTGCGAGCCTTACCCACCAGGCCGATATCCGAGTTATAGGGACGAGCACAACCATTGGGGCATCCTGTCATGCGAAAAGTAAACTGTTCCTCGGACAGGCCCAGTTCCTTTAATTCCCCGTCCAACTGGTCGATCATCCCGGGCAGGGCACGTTCGCTTTCCGTGATCGACAAGCCACAGGTGGGCCAGGCTACGCAGGCCATGGACCAGCGACGGGCCTCGGAAATATCCTCGCTCAAAGGAACATCACATTGCCTGAGAATATCCTCGATTCCCTCCCGGTCTCCTGGTGCAACATCAGAAAACAGCAAGCTCTGATGGGCAGTCAGGCGAATCCCCGGTTGGTAGGTGCGACAGATCTGACGCAGGGCGGTTTTCAGACGTATCGAACCGGTATCCTTGATGCGCCCATTTTCCACGTTGAGTCCGTAAAACCAGTTACCATCACCCTGTTCATGCCACCCCATGTGATCATCATGTCCGGTCACTTCCGCATCACGGGCAACAGCCAGGGATTTCCCGTAGTAGGATTCAACCTCTTCACGAAAGCGTTCGATTCCCCAGTTATGGATCAGGTATTTCAGTCTCGCAATTTTCCGGTCCGACCGGTTACCATGGTCTCGTTGCACACCGACCACTGCCGTGGCAACGGCCAGGACCTCGTCAACTTCGACGAAGCCCAGGGGCTGGCTGAGAGCTGGAAATGTTTTCTTGGCTGCCGGGGTCACTCCCTGGCCACCACCGACGAACACGTTGTAACCAACAATCGTCTCATCTTCCACGATCGCCAGGAAACCCAGGTCGTGCGTAAACAGGTCGATACAATTGTCCTCCGGCAGGGCAATGCCAATCTTGAACTTGCGGGGCAAATACTGGTGTCCATAAATGGGCTCCACCGCATCCCCGGGACTACCTGACATACTGGCCGTCTCGGCTGCGCCCGCAGGTCCTACTAACTGGCGTTTTTCTCCGCTGGCAACATCGGTCAACCATAGGTCATGGTAGACGGATGTACGGGGTGCAAAATGGTTGGCCAGTTCCTGGGTCAGGGCCTGCATCTGCAGACGCACAGGTGTTTGGTAAGGGGCTGGACAGCACATCACGTTACGACAGACGTCCCCACATGCTCCCAGTGTCGTAAGTTGCGTTTCGTTAATGCGTGCAATGGTACGGAGCAAATCCGATTTCACGACACCATGCAGCTGCAGACCCTGTCGGGACGTGATACGCAGTGTGGTATTACCGAGCTCGTCGCAAAGATCCAATTCCGCCAGCAACTGGTCGCTCGTCACGATCCCGGCTGGAATCTTGCTGCGCACCATGAAAGCAAACTTCTTGGCTGATTTCCCTTCCTGCTTGGCCTGCCGAAAATCCCGGTCATCCTGCTGGTACGTGCCATGATGTTTCAGCAGTTGCACACTGCCCTTGCCGAAGAAATCCTCGCCATCCTCCAGCTCGATCCCTATCTCTCCCAGTAGGTAATCACTGTCGGATTTAAAGCCTTCCACCGCGCTGACTTTTACCTCACCTGCCATATCGATCACTCGCTCGCATGTAAACGTTTCCCAGGTCAACCTGCCTGGACCCGAGGTCCAACCACCTGCTGCCAGACAGTGGACTAGTATACTGCTGACCAGCCTTGACCACTACGGCAGCCATGTTGAAAATGGAACGAAACGTAATGCCATTGCACGGCTCCCCGGCCTGATTCGGTTAGGCTACAATGCCCGCTACCCACAGGCTTCCTGTCAGTGAGCCCAAGTGCTTTCATAGCAAAGAAAGGAATACCTTTCGTGGCTGCACAAATCCTCGACGGAAAATCAATCGCGACCATGATCCAGGACGAGATTCGCGAGCAGGTGCTTGATTTCATCGAAATCAACCGTTTCACACCCTGCCTGGCAGCCGTGCTGGTCGGTGAAGATCCAGCCAGTGACGTCTACGTTCGCAACAAGCAACGCGCCTGTGAACGGGTAGGAATCAGCAGCCAATTACATCGCCTGCCAGTGGATGTTAGCGAAGATGATGTACTCGAACTGGTTGGTAAGTTGAACAAGAGCTCCGAGGTTCATGGCATCCTGATCCAGTTGCCATTACCCGCGGAAATCTCCGGTACGCGAATCCTCGACGCTATCCACCCATTCAAGGATGTCGACGCCTTTCACCCGGAAAACGTTGGTCGGATCTCACAGGATCGTCCCCGGTTTCTTCCCTGTACCCCACATGGAGTCCAGCAACTGCTGGACCGTTACGAGGTACCCATTGCTGGTAAGCATGTCGTGATTGTCGGACGGAGCGAAATTGTCGGCAAACCACTGGCAGCCCTGCTGGTCGCACGTGATTCGACACGCGGTCCCCAGGCAGCCAATGCCACGGTGACTATCTGTCATAGTCGTACGGAAAACCTCGCGGAAATCACTCGCTCTGCTGACATCCTGGTCGCTGCCATTGGCAAACCTCGATTCATCACAGCCGACATGATCAAACCTGGTGCAGCCGTCGTTGACGTGGGTATCAATCGTACTTCCGATGGGTTGGTCGGTGATGTTGATTTCGCCGGCGTGCAGGAGGTTGCTGGCTACCTGACACCGGTTCCCGGAGGCGTGGGGCCGTTGACGGTCACCATGCTGCTGGACAACACCTTGAAAGCAGCGGCCTACGCGGTGTAAGACCGCTCAGGAACAGGATCGCTCATCCCCGGCGCTGCCGCAGGGCCTCATAAAAGAGAATGGCTCCCGTGGTGGATACATTCAAGCTGTCAGCAATTCCCAGCATGGGCAGTACCACTGATCGGACATAGTCCGTATCCCACTGTTCCGTGAGTCCGTGTGCTTCACTTCCCAGGATCAGCGCTGATCTTCCGGTCCAGTCTACATCACGATAATCGGTTCTTCCATCAACTCGACAGGCCCACATCTGAAAATCAAGCTGCTGTAGCCAGGCCTGGGTTGCCTCCGTTGTTTCCTGGAAGATCGGCAAGGAAAAAACCGTGCCGACACTTGCCCGAATAGCATTCGGGCTGAACGGGTCGCTGGCCGCAGCGGCCAGGATCACGGCGGATACTCCCGAGGCATCTGCCGTACGTACCAGGGCTCCGACATTTCCAGGTTTTTCCACGGCCTCCAATACCGCAACCAGGGCGTGCTCGGAAGGCTCCCATGATGACAGGGGAGGTAGCGTGGGAAGATCTGCAACTGCCACCAGGCCATCAGTCCGACCACCGTAGGAAAGTCGTTCCATGATCGACTCCGTCACCGGGACCAGGGGAAGATCTTGTTCAACCACTTGTTTCCAAAGCAATTGGGATTCGGTCCGTTCACACCACGCGGCACAGAAAAACACTTCCCTGATTTCACAGTCCGCGTCGTTAGCACGGATAATTTCCCGACCGCCGTCAATAATCATCTTTTCCTGCTGCTGTCTACCTCTCCGGGAGCGCAATCGTAACGCCTGTCGAATGCGAGGGTTCTGCAAGCTGGTAATTGTCGAATCCATTTGGCAATATCCGTTTACTATCCTGGCCAGCGGGCCACGACCCCGCTCGGCAACATGCGTCCAGCGGCCGACTTAATGGTCAACGGGCAGGCATCTCCTCCCTGCTGACAACTTCCCCACACGTGATCGGCCAGCAGGGCATGAAGCTCGGCGGGCCCGAATACCGGTGAATGACAACTCAGCAACATCAACTGCCTGCGGCCACGCGTCAGGTCCGCACAAGCATCCAGCAAGGGTCCCAGGTGCTGTTCAATCTTCCAGCTCTGACCATCCGGTCCGTGCCCATAGGAAGGTGGATCCATGATAACCGCATCATACCCGTTTCCTCTCCGCAGTTCACGCTGGACAAACGTCGGACAATCCTCGCAGATCCAGCGCACCGGGGCATCCTGAAGGCCGGCATGTCGGGCATTGCGTCGTGCCCAGTCCACCACATTCCTGGCTCCATCCACGTGAACCACCTCTGCACCGGCGGCAGCAGCAGCTAACGTACTGCCTCCCGTGTAGGCAAACAGGTTCAGCACCTTGGGGGGCGACTTCATTCGTCCCAGTTGCCTGGTCAGCCAATCCCAGTTAGGTGTCTGTTCCGGAAACAGCCCCACCTGTCCGGAAGGTGTCAGGCGCATCTCCAGCTGGAGCTGCCCATGTTGCACTCGCCAGGGCTTTGGCAAACCGTCCTCACCCAGGTCGATATCTTTCGAAGGCAACGGACAATTGGCAATCCAGTTTCCCTTTCCGCCCTGTCGACGACGGTAACAGAAATGACTTTGCTTCCAGGCACCCGGATCAGAAATCGACTCACCTTCGGCCACCGGGCAAACACGGTCCAGGACAAGCGGTCCAAACCTTTCCAGCTTACGCCCCTGGCCAAAATCCAGCAGTTGATACTGACTCGCGTCAAACATGCAATAACTCACTCACGGTGACCGCCTCCGGGCTGATGAAATTCCATGATTCCATCGTTAGATATCGCCTGCCGCCCGTCAATCGCCCCTGCCAATTATCTTAAGCTGCATCCGCCGGGTTCGTGGACTGACTGGAGCGACCCAGTATTTCTCGGACGGACTGGCACACCCACTCCACTGGAATCGCCCGCATGGCCTCGTTGGATGCCCCGCGACGATACCGACTGGTGCCTGCCTGGTAGTACGCCTGTAACCGAATATGCTGGTTACCATAGGGACCTGAATGTTCTGCCCGGGTCGTACCATGCAAGCTGACACAAGGCACATCCACGGCAGCCGCGATATGCATCGGTCCCGTATCAGAAGAGACAAAGAGCGATGCTCGACGCGTCAGGGCCACCAGTTCCGGTAAGGAGGTATCTGGCGCCAGGGCCGCATGACCTTTCGACTCAGCAACAATCTGTTCTGCCCAGTTTCTCTCGCGTTCACCGGCCCAGGCCACCAACGAAGGAACTCCCTCGGAACCTCCCAGGAAGGAAGCGACCTGGGCATAGCGTTCCAGGGGCCACAACCGAGAATCCCAGCCCGCACCGGGATTCAACATGGCAAACCGGCCTGTTCCTACCTGGGCCTCACAGTAACTTTGTATAGCCTGGTCTGCAGCAGGGTTCACCGGCATCTGAAAATCGACTGCAGGGTTTTCAATTCCCAGCGGTTGGAGCAGCTGAAGAAAAGCCTCGGCCACGTGATCTGCAGTACGGCTCACCAGCTCATTGTTAAGCCACGGTGCCAGTTCCCTTCCCTGGGCCGCAGCAAAACCGACGCGTTTCGAGGCACCGGAAATCCTGGCTGCCAGCGAGCTCTTGGTCAAACTCTGGGGATCTACTGCCCAGTCGTAACGAGCAGCCTGTAACTGTCGTCGCAATCGCCAGACAGCCCGTGGAGACTTGATCCATCCCTTGGGAACCGTGATCACCTCATCAATCGCCGCATGGTCTTTCAGTAGGGAAGCACCTGCTGACTGGGTAAGCCAGCTAATCCAGGCCTGCGGATAATACTGGCGTAAAGCCACGGCCACTGGCATCGTGAGTACGCAATCTCCAATCGCACTCAATCGGCAAATCAGGATTCGCGGTGAACGGGATGCGGGAATACTGGTCATTGTCATGTCAGGATCCAGTTAACGATACATGCCTGCCATGCACCACAATGGCTGCCGAGGCTCCGCTCTCGGCATGTTTATTTTCCAGCTGGTTTCTCCGGAACAGGATTGGATTCAGCACTACCCTCGGCAGCTGCCGGTAAACCATTCTGCGGAGATGGTTGTAACAAAGGCTGCTCTTCAAAGGATGCCGGCTGCAAGGTACCCATTCCTCCATGCAACGAATCATCTGTTTTCGGCAACAGGAAATTCCTGGCGTGACTGTAGCCATTCATGCCACCTGATTTTTCCGGACTTCGCCAGACGCCCAGCCGAGGAACAGCAAGCTGGCTGCCGGCAAATCGCATTCCCTCGTGGATCGTACCACGCTGGAACGGACCTGCGCCCAGCAACCAGGTATCACGTGAGGTACTTCGTGCCTGGGCAACACCCGATTGCCAAATAGGTTCACGAGTCTCCCGGTCGTAGGCAAAGGCAAAAATCTTTGCCGCTCCCGTCTGGTCTGAACGACGGGCCAGAGACACTTCCGGCAAGGTCGGAACCGGAAAGGAATTACTTACCACTGACGACACCTTGGCCAACGTGTTGCTGGCAGGAATCCCGTAAGTGATGTCATGACTGTCATTACCAAGGGTGCCTACCCTGACCTCGACAATGTACTCGGCCTTGATGCGGTCTTCCTGGATCAAGCAATCCGCAGCAAACAGCTGCTGACGCAAGGAACTGATAATGTAAGAAGCGTTAACGAAACCGAAGCCCTTGATCTCCTGGATATAGGTGGTGTCCAGGTAAATCGTCTTACCACTCAACGGGCTAAAATCAATACCTGCAATCGATCGATCCACGGCATCAGACAACAATAACTGTTGAGTCGCCGTTTGAGACTTCAGCGTACCGCACCCGGTCAGACCGGTCAGTATCAGCAAGACCACCAGCAAGCCGTTTGTTTTATCAAACCGACTTCCCTGGTCATCCCATCCCCCCGATCGGTGCCATGATCCACACATCGATCGAACTATCCTGAACTCGGCAAGAAATAAGTAGACCCCTAACCGCATACCGCGAGCGGCAGAGTATAGCAGAAAGCAGGTCCACAACACCACGTCGATTTATCACGCGATAACCACCAGAAACAGGCGTTTTTGCACCCACGGCGCTGCTAGCGGACCTGACCACCACTGCTGCTGCGACCGAGTAGTTGTCTGACCGCCTCCCCGATCTCTTCCGCGGCCATCAGGTGTTCGCCAACCAACATGGCATCAATCCCGGCATT
>JAYGDH010000241.1:0-5821 GCA_046583055.1 Pirellulaceae bacterium
ATGGGCTCGGCCTGTGAAAAGAAGTTCGTGGGGAAAAAAGATCGCCCGGATCGTCACTCGAACGAGTTGCTGGTCCTGGTAGAGGCCACGGGAACCTGGGCGGTAATGAAACGGCTGTAGTTACCTTGAATTCTTGGTGAACCAGGGGCTGCCAGGTAAGTCGGCTGCCCGGCATCTTGACGGCCTGCCCGATATTGGAAAGGTACTTCGACCAGATGCGTTCCATGGCCAGTGGGCCCAGTCCCTGCATGGCCACCTGGTTCAGCTTGCCGTTGCAGTGGGTCCAGGACTCGCTGGTCACCTGGATCCCCCGCGGGCCTCTCGGCATGACCTGCCAGCGTCGCATGCCGACCAGCATGTGATTGCCCAGGGTGACCGCTTCGATCATGAGGAGTCGATCGTGGTAATGTAACTCCACCGCAACCGGATTTGAATTGACCAGTCGCTGGATCGTGTTGGCCAATGCCCAGTGCGTATGCTGGACCCTGGTTTCCAGTAATACTCGGACCCGGAACAGGGCGAATTGACGTTCCTGGAGGACAGCGGGATCAAGAATTCCTGGTCGGATTAGCCTGACCTGGGCCAGGTTGTCCTGATCGAAATGCCGAAAGTCCTTTAAGTGGTGGTAGACGGTTGCCGCGGTCATGCGGGGAGCCAGTTCTGTTATCGAAAAGGATTGCCTCGTGTAGGTGAGTGGGCCGGTTGCTGCCTGCCAGTTGGGCCGCATGCCTGCCAGCAGTAGCAGTTGAGGATCGGTACCCGCAGCGGTTCCAGTAGGAGCGCCGTAGATACTGGTGCTGCGGTGCAGGGTCGATTTGAACGGGCCCTGCCCCGAGGCCTGCAACGCCCGGTAGACATGAGGGTCGATATCCGGATGAACGGCTCGCACGGAACCATCGGGAAAAAGGCCCTGCGGAATACTCCGTGGCAGGCGAAATGGAGGAGCGCTCTCGCCGCGAGGAAAAAAACTCCCCATGGTATCAAGAGAGACCACCGTGTCGCTCCCGGGGCGCGGTCGCTCTGAAACGTGGTGAGTGCCTCTTGACGGTTCCAGGGAGCCTTTCTTGTTGCTGGCGGTGGTGGCCTGGGCGACCACGGACAATACCGAGTCGGTGACCGATTTAAGGCGCGGGGCCTGTTGAATCAGAGTCGGTCTGGAGTCGTTCGAGAGTGAGTCGCCAGGATCGTTGGCAATGATAGCCATAGGTTGCCTGGGAGGCCCCTGCACTGCCGGCAGTGATGCTCCGGACAACAGGCGGCGGTGAACCAGTCGTTCCAGTTGGAGAAGCAAGCAGCGATGTCTTTTGTGCGTTTTTTTTTGGCGGGGCAACCTCTTTAGCATTCGTCGTTTAGAGAAAGTTCCAGGTTCTATAGGCAGTGTCATGGCAACGGCTTTCAGCAGGAGCAGGGTGAAAAGGCCAGCTAGGGGCGGATCATCAACTACATCGCTGCTGGCGACCTAAAGCGGGCCTGAAAAAGGATGGCCCGGTCAGGCCAGCTGGTTGACCTTCAGTTAGGCTCGGCTTTTAGCCAGAAGAAGCCCGTTTGGTGTGAGGAGATACGGGCTGGCGGACGATAAACAGTGATAAGGAATACTAGTCCTGAGGGTCGTTCGTGCGCGCTGAATTGTAGTAGTTGACACAAAAGTGCCAGCTCTAAGCGTGAAAAACACTCGACGGAGGGGGTAGTAGACCGGAGTTGGGTTCGAAATTGAGGCGTTAAAATAGCCCGTAAGAGGGGTTTTTTAGGGGTAAAAAACTGAGATGCGCTTTTTCGTTGCATTAGTTTACACTCGGACTAAAATCCAAAAATGGTGCGTAATCTCTGCGTGTAAGTGTCGCAGGGGACATGAATTGTCCACTTTTGGACAGAAAAAATGGGTTGATTGTTGAGGTAGCCGAAGTTGACCTGCCGGCGGCCCGGGGTCGCTAGCAAGCCGGTCTAGGGGGATATAGCCCCCCTGAAGTTAGGAAGCAAATTTCCACGGGGAAATTCAGATACGATTTCACTCTGAAAAAACAGGTGTTAGTCAATGAGCATACAACGCTCGAGGAAACGTTCGAAGAGGCGCCATTGGAAGCAAATGGTCACTCGTACCCGTCAGCAGGCAGCCAATCGCACTGAGTTGTTGCGTGGTCTGCAGATGGAGACGTTGGAGCAGCGTCAGCTATTGACGGGTGCGCCTGAATTGGCGGGTGTGACAACCAATGACAACACGTTGCTTGTGGACGGAGAAGTGCTGCGCGAGTCCCCTCGTGAATTAACCTTCCGGTTTAACCGAGATGCCAGTTTGGATCCGAGCTCGTATGGTGGAATCCAGATCGTTCGTAGCGGTAATGATGATGCCTTTGCGGCTGCCTCGGCAGTGACTGATTTTGGCAGTAATAGCGCTGTAACCGTAGAGTTTACGGCAGTTCCCGACGGCATCGATGGCAACGGGATCACGATCGAGTTGACGACGGCGGATCTGGGCCCACCGGCCACCCCCCAGGTGACGGTTGAAGAGCAGACGATTTCAGTGGTTTTGAATACCAACAGTGTTAACCCAACAACAGCGAGCAAGTTGGTTGTTGCCATTAATGAAGACTTGGCAGCCCAGCAGCTGGTGACGGGCCGGATCATGGCCGAACTCAATTCGGATCCTGATTACAACGTGGCTGCCCTGGTTGCTAACGGTCCAGTCCAGCTTGTACTTGGCGGCTCAAATGACATCGTGTTATCTCCGGGTTACGTGGGCCAGGGGGATTTCCCTCGCGAGATCCTTTTCCGTTTTGAGGAGTCGCTCCCGGATGATTCGTATCAGGTAAATATTTACGGCAATGGTCCGAATCCGCTGCTGGACGCGGACGGTTCTGCTTTCAACGAGGGTGAGAACCTGACGATTAATTTCGCGATTGACTTGCCACCCCAGGTGCAGTCAGTGGTTCCACAACCGGTCATGCGTGATGTGAACGGTGACTGGACCCAGGCGTCTGACCAGATTCATGTTTACTTCAATGATGACGATTTGAGCGTGTCCACGGCGGAGACGCGAGACTTCTACCAGTTGATTTACACGCGAGATACGCTGGAGAATACGGATGACGTTGTTTTTCTTCCCAAGGTAACTGATGGAGTCAAGTACTACGCCGATGCTGATCTGGCCATTGTTACCTTTGAGACAGATTTGCAATCCCTGGTAGATCCGGAAACAGGGCAGCCCTTGGAGCACGGTACGTTCCGTTTTCGTGTTGGTACGAATGAGAGCATTCCGATGGTGCCGATCCGGGTTGATCTGCGAGATCAACCCGGCACGGAGAACTTGGATGAGAACCTCGATGCCGGTGATAGTTTCGGTACCGCCTTGCCGATGGGATCATCCCTGGTGGTCGACTTCGGCGGTGAAGGTGTCGGAGACGGTGACTCGTTTCGATTAACCGACAGCTCGGGCGTTACCAAGATTTTCGAGTTCGATCCTGGCTATATCCTGCTATTGCCGAGTAACGGGGTTGCTGGCAACGGTGGCGTGTGGGACGGCCAGCGATTCCAGGTGAAGGGTCCATTGCCGCAGCTGGAGAACGGCTCCTACCAAAATGAAGTTTCGTTTGAATTTAATTTTGCCGATGACCTGCAGAATTTCATCGACGAGGATACAGATGCCCAGCCGGATTATGCAATCATCGAGATCGGACAGACGCATGGGATTGCTGCCCTGGTACGTGAGGCGGACGTGCTCCTGGAGCGAGAGGCAGACGTCATGCTGAGCTCCTCGGCCAGCGGCACGGATGATTTTTACGTCGGCAACAAGATCGAGATTACGACCGGTAGTGGCTCCGGCATCATACGAGAAATCGTGGTTTACGACGGCATCTCCAAGATTGCGACAGTCGATGCTGCCTGGGGCGTTTCTCTCCCCTCCAGCCCCCTGTCTCGTTGGAGCTACCGTATTCATGAAAACCAGGCGCAGTTAACCGAGATCGTCCGGGAGGCAATCGACGCCGCTGACGTAGGCGTCACTCCCGTGGTGCTTGCTAACGGTGAAATCCATCTCGGTCCGGTCGTTTTTGAGAAGCAGGAAGTGGTCAGTCCGGTGACCAGTACTGGCCAGGTGACCGGGGTCACCAGCAATACCGTAGGCCTGTTGTCGACGGCGCTTCCTTCCCAGGTGAACCACGTTGGCTTTGGAATCGATCTGGTGACTGAGGAGGCCGCGGGACAGGTGCCCAGCATGGTGACCCCTATCGACTTCGCCAAGATCCAGCTGGAAGACCACAGCCCGGTCGATCCCTTGCAATTGCTCGATATGCGAATTGAACTGACGGCTGGGCCAGGTGCAGGGCAAACAGCCATCATTACGGGTTACGATGAAATCTCCTTTATTGCAACCGTTGACGAGGCCTGGTCGATACCGCCTGATGTCGGTACACAGTATACGCTGACACGAACGCAAACCCGCCTGATCGCGAGCTACGATGAGGTGACCACGACCGCGACCGTGGACTCGAATTGGGATGTCATGCTTGACGGGACCCTGCCCAATAATGCCAGCCAGTACAGTATTCATGCGGCCGGTAACATGACCGAAACCGGGACTTCGAACGTGCCCATCGGCCAGGACAACACGCCCAACCGCCTGTACCTGGCAGCCACGGCCAATCCCGCCAACGAGGCTTACACGGGGCTCACGATTGAAATTACCAGTGGGCTTGGGCAGGGTGAAACGAATGTTGTTTACAGCTACGACGGCAGCAATCGCCTCGCCACCGTGATGACTCCCTGGGTGGTCACGCCGGATGTGACTAGCACCTACGAAATTCAGTTTGGACGGGCACGTTTACCAGGCCAGTCCGACAGTTCGGACTCTGCTTACTGGGGCCTGCAACTCGAGATCACGGAGGGAACAGGTGCGGGGCAGCTGCGTACTATTTCGCATTATGACGGGGCCAGCAAGGTGGTGACCTTGAGCGAAAGCTGGGTTACCCAGCCGGACGAAACCAGCCAGTTTCAGATCGCAACCACCGAGGTGTCTGCCAGTGGTCAGCCGGGTACCCAGATCGACGGCGCGGTCTCCATTTCGTTTGTACCTTCCGCGGCCCTGACGCCGCCGGAAGTTCTTAGCCAGAAGATTGTTGATGCCATTTCCAGTGCGCGAGCTGCATCACTGGCAAATGAAATATCTGAAGACGACTTCAGAGTCCAGGCCGGTGCTGGAGAAAACACGGCGGCTGGTCAGGTGGGGCTCGTCGGACTCGCCTCGTTTGATACGGGCGCGATGGCGGCGGTCAAGGCGGATTGGGACGCGGTGCATGCGGATATTGACGATCTTGCCCCCAAGTTCATGAATATGGATCAGCTTGAAATCACGGATTCGTCAGGGAACTCGGCGATTTTCCGTTTCCGAGATTTTGAGAGCAGTATTCCCGAATCCCCGGTGGGCGGTGTCCCGGTCTATCCGGTTGTCTTTTTCCCGGAGATGACGGTCCAGGAAATTATGACGGACCTCGTCAAGGTGATTAATTCGACCTCCGAGTTTAACGCTACCGCACGTATTAGTTCCCTCGGAATCGAGTTTTCACAGGACAGTACCAATCCGAGCGAGGTCGTCAGCTTTGTGCACGCACCCGACAGTCCAGACGGACGTGCCATGCCCCTGACAATCGAATATGCGGCCGGGGTTAGCGGGCTGGTTCTGCAGCAGGGGGATTCCTTTGTCCTGCGAGCATCAATCGATGCCCAGAAATTGCCGCTGAAAGCACTTGGTGCCATGGATGAACCTGGGCATCGTGAGATTCGCTCCCAACGGCATTACCTGCCTGGATTCGGAGCCGATAACGGGGATGAC
>JAYGDH010000459.1:0-10496 GCA_046583055.1 Pirellulaceae bacterium
ACACTGCGATCAGCGGTGATTTGATGTGATCCGAATAACTTGGCAATTCCGAAGTCAGATAGTTTTACCTGGTTGTCTGTTGTCAGCAGCAGGTTGGCAGGTTTCAGGTCGCGATGAATCACACCACGGTCGTGGGCATGCTTGAGTGCCTGGCAAATAGCAATGCAAAAGTGCGTGGTTTCACGCCAGTCGAAGCGGCGACCAGACAGTAGTTCCTCCTGCAGGCTCTTTCCCTCGACCAACTCCATGGCGTAGAAGAGATGTCCATCCTGGACACCGTACCCATAGAGTTCCACGATGTTGGGATGGCGCAGTTTCTTGAGGGTCTCGATTTCCAGGGCAAACCGTTCGCGGAAATTGTCGTCGTCCGCGTGTATGAAAGAGAGGACCTTCAAGGCCACGACCTGGTCGGTTTCCTCATGGGTTCCCCGGTAGACCGTTCCCATGCCACCCCGACCGAGTAACTTGTCTGTCTGGTAAGGCCCGAATTTATCTATTGTCATGGTGCATCGATGAGATCGCTGGAGTGAACCAGGGGCTCGAAACCGAGTATTGCCGAGCTAACGGAATTCATGGTTTCTTCACGGTGTTTATCTTAGTGTCCAGCAGGAAATGATGAAATAGAACGGGTGCATCCTCGTGGATTTCCAGTGGGAATTATCGATGCTTTGTAGGGGTTGGGCGACTAATGAAAGTCCCGACTACGAATCGGCAGATCCCCCAGGGTTTCCGAGAGGCTTTCCAGGCGATCGACAACCACGTGTGCCACGGTATTTTTTAGCTGCAGGGTTCCATGGGCAATCCAGCTGTGGCAATGACGCGCGATACGATGGTAATGCTGCCAGGTTTTCTCGTGAATGACGAGATTGACCGTTCCTGTTTCATCTTCGAGAGTGACGAAGGTAATTCCCCGAGCATTGCTGGGGCGTTGTTTGAGCAGCACGATTCCGGCAACCTGGACCAGGTGATGATTGTCCAGGCAGCTTAATCGACTCGCGGGTGTTACCTGTCGGGTGTCCAGGTAAGGACGACAACAGGAGAGGGGATGTCCTTTCAGGGACAGGTTGGCTGACTGATAATCGGCCTGTACCTCTTCGGCCAGTGTCATCTCTGGCAGCTTCATAAGCGGTTCTTCTGGATCAGCCAGTTTCTCGAAAAGTGGCAAGGGGTGTTCTTTGGCAGGATGTCCAAGAGCCTGCCAGATCGCCTGGCGACGGTGGAATCCCAGGGATACAAAGGCATCGGCCTCTGCCAACTTCATGAGTGCAGTACGTGAAATCCCCGTGCGTTGCTGGAAGTCCTGCCAGCCAGCAAAGGATCCAGGCGAGCGAACCTGCATGATGCGGTCGGCGGTTTCCCGCGAGAGGCCAGTGATCGTTCGCATGCCCAGCCGCAATGCAGGAGGATGCGTGGGGGGATCAAATTCCAGGGTACAGTCCCAGTCGCTATGGCTGATATCGACAGGAAGGACTACCACGTTATGACGCTGGACATCCTGGATTAATTGCGAGAGGCCATAGAATCCCATCGGCTGGCTGTTGATAAGGGAAGCCGTAAAGGCTGCCGGATAGTGATGTTTGAGCCATGCCGAGACGTAGACTAACAGGGCAAAGCTGGCAGCATGAGATTCGGGAAAACCGTACTCACCAAATCCCCGGATTTGCTTGAAAACCTGTCGAGCAAATGTTTCTGATAGTTGGTTGTTACGCATGCCCTGAAGTAGCTTTTGGCGAAATTGATCGATCAAGCCAGGTCGTTTCCAGGCCCCCATGGCACGCCGTAACTGGTCCGCCTCCCCGGGGGTAAAGCCAGCAGCCACGACGGCCAGTCGCATTGCCTGCTCCTGGAACAAGGGAACTCCCAGCGTTTTTTTTAAAACATCACGAATCGCCGAGTTGGGGTAGGTGACTTTTTCGATGCCGTCGCGACGACGGAGGTAGGGATGTACCATCTGGCCCTGGATCGGTCCCGGGCGCACGATGGCCACTTCAATGACCAGGTCATAGTAATTCCTGGGACGCAGCCGGGGTAACATGCTCATCTGGGCTCGACTCTCAATCTGGAATACCCCGATCGTATCGGCCCGGCAGATCATGTCGTAAACCTGTTCGTCACCAGCTGGAATCGTGGCCAGTTCCAGTTGCTTTCCATGGTGCTGCTCGATGATTTGAAAACATTTGTGAATGGCGGTCAGCATTCCCAGGGAAAGACAATCCACCTTGAGGATTCCCAGCGTGTCCAGGTCGTCCTTGTTCCACTGGATGACTGTCCGGCCTGCCATCGCGGCGTTTTCCACGGGGACCAGTTCGCAGAGAGGTCCCTGGGTCATGACCATACCGCCCACGTGTTGTGAAAGGTGACGAGGAAATCCAATCAATTGATTGACCAGTGTGACCAGGCGTGTTCCCAGTGGTGATCCGGGTTCAAGGTTGGCCTGTCGGCAGACATCTTCCAGCGGCGCATGACGCGCATAACCGTCGATGTTTTGTGTCATGGTGCCGACCCGGTCCAGGGAAAGCCCCAGTGCTTTGCCCACGTCGCGGATAGCCGATCGAGATCGATAGGTCGTCACGACGGCTGTCATGCCAGCCCGCTCACGTCCATACCTGCTGTACAGGTATTGCAGGACCTCCTCGCGACGCTCATGTTCGAAATCAATATCAATGTCCGGGGCTTCGTTGCGTTCACGACTGATAAACCGTTCAAACAGTACATCGCTGGTTTCAGGGTCAACGGAAGTGATGTTGAGGCAGTAACAGACCGCGGAGTTGGCAGCAGATCCGCGGCCCTGGCAAAGAATGTTCTGGCCACGTGCGAAACGCACCAGGTCCCAGACAGTAAGAAAATAGGCTTCGTAATGAAGTTCCTCGATTAGTTGCAATTCGTGTTCCAGTAACTGCTGAACCTTGGCAGGAATGCCCTCGGGATAACGCTGGCGTGCCCCGTCCCAGGACAGTTGCCGAAGGTACATGATGGGAGCCAGGCCATTGGGTGCCAGTTCTTCCGGGTATTCGTAACGGAGTTCGGAGAGAGAAAATGTACAGCGATGAGCGATTTCCAGGGTGCGCGGCAGGCTGCCGGGAAGATGACGGTAAATAGTGCGTATTTGGTCCAGTGACCTGAGGTGCCGCTGGGCATTTGGAAAGCGGCGAGTACCAATTTCTGCTACCGTCACTCCCTGCGAAATAGCAGTCAGAACATCATGTAAGGCGATGCGGCCTGCGACGTGGTAGTGAACGTTGCCGGTAGCGACCAGCGGCAACGCAGCTCGATGTGACAGGGCGATTAACTGCTCGGATCGCTGCTGATCATCGCTGCCATCGTGAAGTTCGGCCAGCAGATAGCAACGGTCTGCAAAGAGGTCACGGTAACCTGCCAGGTGATCTGCCGTGGTGAATGGCAGCGTTGGAAGTGGCGCGGGTCCATCTGGAATCGCGACGGATACCGGACCGTTCCAGCAAGGCTGGATTCCAGCCAGTAAAGTAGCGGAATGTTGAGAAATGTCATCCAGTGTCAGGTAGCATTGCCCTTTTTCCGCTTGCCTTCTGCCGAGGGTAATGAGTCGGCAAAGGGATGCATAGGCAGATCGATCGGGGGCCCATAGCAGGCAGGGGGGAGCATCGACAGGAGTGATTTCTGCCCCGATAATTAATGGCAGAGGGGCTTCCTGGGCTGCCAGGTGTGCTCGCACGATACCCGCCAGCGTATTGCAATCGGTAATGGCCAGGGCCGTGTAGTCCAGTTGAGCGGCCCGTGTTACCAGTTCGTCTGGATGGGAAGCGCCCTGGAGGAACGAGAAGTTGGTTTTACAGTTTAATTCAGCATACATGGTTTGTTTAACAGAATATTCCGTGCAGGTGCCAGTGGTGGTGATGCCGTTCGCGGAATAACCAGAAACGCTGACCCGTCGTGGTTTGTACGCGGTAATAGTCTCGTCGTATCGTGGGGCCACGCCACCACCCCGTTTCAATGCGTTCAGGTCCCCAGGTATGCTCGGCGCAATAGTGTTGCTGTTGATACTTGAATTGGATCGGTGGCCCACCGCCGGCGGCAGCCGTGACGGTGATTCGAGGAGGCGGAGAAAGGAGTTGCAGGGGACGGCTTGTCGGCAGGGGAAATGCCCGGTCCGTAGAGACGCGTTTGCCGGTCGCTGAGGGCTTCCGGCCTTGCCTGCCGGGTGCAATCCAGGAAATGTTTTGGTATGCACGTTCAGGTTGCGCATCGGCTCGTAAGCGAGGTTGCACGATATGTTCTGCCCCCAGGCGGTGGCTCAGGCGATCGACCAGGTGAGCCAGTCGGCGCGAGTTGAAAGGTTGCCGGGATAGGGGAGGGGCGGTGGGGTGATGGGAGCAGCCTGTTTCCGGAGGATGAAATAAAGGACGTTGGTAAGATTCCAGCGGAGCAGTGCAAGCAGCCACGATTTTTATTTCCTGTACAGGGGATTGCAGGGATGCATGATTCCACTGCATTTTCAGCAAGGCATCCAGGTGCCTGGGGTCAATCGTGGCTTCAAATAAGCCAATGCTGGTTTGAAAGTTTTCCCTGCCAACGCATTGCAGGTGGCAGTCCAGTTGCAAAACGCCCTGCCCATGTTCGGTGAGCAATTGCGTAAGGGATTCCAATAAGGTCAGCATGAGCCACTGGATGGTTTGTGGGTTGTCCGTGGGGTGCTCCAGGTGCTGTTCCACCGAGAAATTGGTCGGTGGATGGTAAACGTCAAGGCACTCTTCCCGCGTGCCTAGTGCCTGGTCCAGTCGTTTTAGTAATAGTTCGCCGAGGCGATTGGAAAGGTCGGGGCGTGGTAACTGGTACAACGTGGCAATGGTCTCGATCCCTGCCTGGTGCAGTTGATCGAGTGTTTTTCGGGCGATTCGTAAGGCTGCAGGAGAGAGCTCTCCAAGACCTTCCTGGGTGTGCTGAGATGGTAGGATCCAGGCCAGGGAAGGTGTGTTGGTGTGGTCAATATCGTGCGTTGGGAACGAAGTAAACCAGCTGTTCTTACCCAGGGGCTTTCGTGGATGTGCAAAATGCGTCAACGCCCATGCTGCCCCGGTAGTGGCAGCGATGGCCAGGTGGATAGTGTATCCCCGGCGATGAAAATCATGTACGACCTGGTGGATCACCTGCTGCTCGTCACCAAATAGAGGCCAGGTGCCAGTGATGTTTGCCAGCAGGGATTGAGGTTGCCGGTCGATGATGCTTGATCCCGTGCGAAAAAAAGAGATGCCGGTATCTTCCATCCCTACCAGTGGGCTGAATTGCTTGCAGGCAGTTGCCAGGTGTTGCAGCTGCTCGAGGTCGCCTGGTGCGTCATAGGGATAGACCTGTAGGTTGTCCGGGCATAACGAAGTTGCTTCCGATAAAGGCATGCCAGGGTGAATTCCATGTTGCTGGGATTCGTGGCAACAGGCAGCCACAGATTGCCCCAGGCGTGGATCACGAAACGAGAGGGCCACCGGATGATGGGTAAGCTCAGGCCGGGCGACCATCAGTCGCTGGAGAGGCCAGTTGGGCAGGCGTATGCAGAGAATCCGTTTTGTATTCATGACTTGGCTCGCGCAATGTTCCAGTTGTTTCATCCATTTCCAGTATCACCGCGCGTCCTGTCCGATCACCACGTGCACGTATGACTTCAATTCGCCAGCGACGATTGCAACTGCCCCCGTGGGGCTCCACCAATAGTTGGATTTGAGACCAGGAAGGCTGGCCCCGTACCTGCACGGGGCGAGTAAATAAACCAAGACAACCGCTTTGCTCAACGGCCAGTTGCAGACGACGATAGTCGCGTGGTTCGACATGTTTTAAAGAAGCCCACACGGCAGCAATCGCCGGGCAACGTAATACCTGGTTCAGGGCCCAGAAGTGATCCTGGCGGGAAGCTGCCTGGATAATTAACAAGTTGCCCAGGTCCATTCCCAGGGCAGCTGCGGCAGGTGGGAAAAATTGTTTTTCCCGATCCATGATCGTGATGACGCCTCCCCGTTGAGCTGCCTGTTGAGCGGTTATTAAAGCCAGTGTGGTTGCTCCACTGCCGGGGCCCGTTTCCAGCCACTCGACTAATTGACCACGCCGGAAAGACCCTCCTGGTAAAATCTTGTCGAGTTGCGGGCAGCCACTGGAAATCGCTTCCTGGCTGGGGCCGGCCGTGGCATGCGGCTCGATTTGCTGACGCAATGCCTGGATCAACGGTTTGTTTTGCGGGGCCTGGTGATCTCGTGGCATAGTCCTTGGTTTTCCCGGAAAATCATTGAAAAGTACTGGAAAAGCACGATAAAATCGGGACACTTGCTCGGGCATGCGTCTTTCGCTCGAGGGAAAAGTACTGTACAAATGTATCGTACCTCTGTCAACGTCACGGCCAGCTTTTTCAGCGATTTTTCTGGCGACTTGTTTTTTTTGCAGGCTTCCCCCCCCTTGCGCTATCAGGGCCCGCAATCTAATCTGGAGCACTTCAAAAATGGGAGGAGATTGGCATCATGGTCCGGACGCGTTTTGCACCGAGCCCTACGGGATATCTGCATATTGGTGGAGTGCGTACAGCACTTTTCAACTGGCTTTTTGCTCGTCAGCAGGGCGGCCAGTTCGTGCTGCGGATTGATGACACGGATCAACAGCGCAATGTCGACGAGGCCTTGCAACCGATCCTGGATGGGTTTCACTGGCTAGGCATTGACTGGGATGAAGGCCCCCAGGTAGGTGGTCCACGAGGTCCCTATTTTCAATCCCAGCGAGCGGATCGTTACCAGGCTGCCGTGGAGCAGTTACTGGAACGAGGCCTGGCCTATCGCGATTACGCAAGAACAGAAGAAGTCCAGGCAGAACGTGAGGCTGCTCAACAGGAAAAACGTTCCTTCCTGTACAGTCGTCGGTGGATGGCGGAAACCGATCAGCAGGCTGCGCAGTTTGAGGCCGAGGGACGCCAGGCAGTGGTTCGGCTGAAGATGCCTCGGGAAGGGGTTTGCCAGTTCACTGACCTGGTCCGCGGAGACGTGCAATTTGACTGGGCCCGTGAGCAGGATATGGTGATCCAGAAAAATGACGGGTCCTGCCTGTATCACCTGGCCAGCGTTGTGGATGATCACGATTTTGAAATCACCCATGTGATCCGAGCGGAAGAGCATCTTTCGAATACGCCGCGACAGATTTTTATTGTCCAGGGACTGGGTTACGAATTACCGTGCTATGCACATTTGCCTTACGTTGCCGAGCCAGGCAGTAAGAATAAACTTAGCAAGCGTAAGATCTCCAAGTATCTCAAGAACCCGGATTTCAAGCAGCTCTATGAACACGGGGAACGGATTGCCCAGGCATGTGGGCGAACGATTGACAGCGAAACCTTTAATCCGGTGATCGTCGACTTCTACCGTGATATTGGTTTCCTGCCAGACGCCGTGATTAATTACCTGCTGTTGCTAGGCTGGTCATTGGATGGACACACCGAAGAATTTACACGTGAGCAAATGATCGAGCAGTTTTCACTGGAACGTGTCGTCAAGTCACCGGCCAGTTTCGATCCACAGAAATTGTTGGCCTTCCAGGAACGCCTGATGGATCAACAGACGACCGAAACCAAGGTTTCCATGGCCGTTCCCTATCTGCTGCAGGCACAACGTGTTGGGGAGCCACTCACGGAAGCGGATCGGGACCAGTTGACCGGCATCGTCCAGGCTGCTGGAGATCGATTGAAAATGGCGGGAGATATCCTGGATTACAGCGAGTTTTACCTCGCTGACGAGGAATTTCCCTACGACGACAAGGCATTTCAGAAAAGGCTGATCAAACCTCCTCAGGCACGCCAGTTACTGGTGGACTTCCAAGTCCAGTTGAATCAATTGGAGGATTTTTCTACAGTTTCTCTCGAGCAGACCTTGCGTAGCTTCGTGGAGCAACAGCAGATCAAGATCGGCCAGCTGATCCATGCATTGCGTGTGGCCGTGACAGGGAAGGCCGTTGGTTTTGGACTTTTTGAAACGCTGGCTATCCTGGGCAAGCAACGTTGCCTGAAACGCTTGGATCGCACGCTCGCTAAAATGCAAACATGACCAGGGAGTAACACGGATGAACCATCCCAAAGCGGAGGGAAACGATAGGAACCCGGATGTCAATGCGGCTGGCGCGGAAGAGCAGTCACAACATTTCATCCAGGCCATTATCGCGGAAGATAACAAGACTGGTAAGCATGATGGTCGCGTGCACACGCGTTTCCCGCCCGAGCCCAATGGATATCTTCACATTGGACATGCCAAGTCAATTTGCCTGAACTTTGGCCTGGCAGTAGAGCATCAGGGACTCTGTAACCTGCGATTTGATGACACGAACCCGGCCAAGGAAGATGTCGAATACGTGGACTCTATCCAGGAAGATGTTCGCTGGCTGGGTTTCGACTGGGATGACCGCCTCTTTTTTGCCTCTGATTACTATGGGCAACTGTATGACTATGCCGTCCAGTTGATCAAGCTGGGGATGGCTTATGTTTGCAGCCTGAGCCCCGAGGAAGTGAGAAAATACCGGGGCGGTTGGAATGAACCGGGAAAAGACAGCCCCTTCCGGGAACGGGATGTCGACGAGAACCTGGCGATGTTTCAACAGATGCGCAACGGGGATTTTGCGGATGGGGAACATACACTGCGAGCCAAGATCGACATGGCATCGCCCAACATGAATATGCGAGATCCTCCCATCTATCGGATCCGACATGAGACCCATCATCGTACGGGTGATGATTGGTGTATCTACCCGATGTATGATTTTGCGCACGGTCTTTCCGACTCGATCGAGG
The DNA here is from genome assembly GCA_046583055.1 of Pirellulaceae bacterium. GTDB lineage: Bacteria > Planctomycetota > Planctomycetia > Pirellulales > Pirellulaceae > JAZADA01. The sequence goes on from JAYGDH010000459.1 coordinate 8,780, forward strand.
GGATCACGCATTCCATCTGTACGCTGGAATTTGAAGATCACCGCCCCCTCTACGATTGGTTTCTCGAGGCCCTGGACGTTTACCGTCCACAGCAGATCGAGTTTGCTCGCTTGAACCTGACCCATACGGTCATGAGCAAACGCCGCTTGCTGGAACTGGTCCAGCAAGGCCTCGTCAATGGCTGGGACGATCCACGCATGCCGACGCTGGTGGGATTGCGACGACGCGGTTACACGCCAGCCTCGATCCGTAATTTCTGTGAGCGCATTGGCGTGACAAAATTCAACAGCATGATCGATCTCTCCTGGCTGGAAGACAGCTTGCGAGAGGACCTTAACAAGACGGCCCTGCGAGTCATGGGTGTCCTGAGACCCCTGAAAGTCGTGATCGAAAATTATCCCGAGGGCCAGACAGAACAGCTGCTAGCCGTCAATAATCCAGAAGACCCGGAGGCTGGTAAGCGAGAGGTGCCCTTTTCCAGGGAACTCTATATCGAACAAACTGACTTCATGGAAGATCCGCCCAAGAAGTTCTTTCGACTGGGCCCCGGGCGAGAAGTTCGCTTGCGGTATGGATATTTCCTGCGTTGCAATGAGATCGTCAAGGATCCGGAGTCGGGTGAAGTAATCGAATTGAGATGTACTTACGATCCTGAAACACTAGGGGGAAAAGCTCCCGATGGACGCAAGGTAAAGGGAACCATCCACTGGGTCTCGGCAGAACACTCGCATGGTGCGGAAGTTCGTCTTTACGATCACCTGTTTTCCGTTCCGGATGCGGGAGATGTGCCCGAGGGGGGAGATTATCGAGATAACCTGAACCCGGAATCACTGGTAACCCTGACGGATTGTCGCATTGAGCAGAGCCTGGAGTCAGCACAGCCAGGGCAGCGTTACCAGTTTGAACGCACGGGCTACTTTTCCGTTGATGCGGATTCGTCAGCAGAGAAACTGGTTTTTAATCGTACCGTGACCTTGCGGGATACCTGGGCCAAGATCCAGAAGAAAGGATCCCAGGGCAAGAAATCCCAGGGCAAGAAGAAGTGAGCGCCAACGGTCGATCTACTGGTTTGCCTTGAGCTGTTCGTATTTTTCTTCCAGGATGGTGGGCAGCTCCGACAGTTTGGCTCCCTTGCTGATCGCATCCTGCCAGTATTCGGCGGCCTTGGCCAGATCTTCCTCGTCTGATGTTGGGAGCGTCCCGATGTAAGCACCCAGGATCGCCTGAATGTTGGCGTCGTTTAGATCGTAGGATTGCTTAATGATCGCGATCGCGATGCCCGGCTTGAGTTCTTCAATCTGGTAGTTGCGGTTCTGGCCGGCGATCCGCACCGTGATACTGGTGTCATTCACCTCGACCACTGCCAGGATCGTGGAGGCGCTGATCTTGATCTCCGACCCGCCTTCCAGCCCCCGGATCGCCTTGCGTAGCTGGGTATCAAAAGCCTGGGCGTAGAATCGTAATTGTTCAAGTCGCTCCCAGGCCGCCCGTTGTTCCGGGAAACGTGCCAGGGGTTCAATCTTTTTGAGAGCCGTCAGGGAGGCCTTAAAGTCACCGTTGCGCAAGACTTCGCGAGCGTTCTTTAAGCCGGTTGTCAGGGCCGTCAACTCGGCAGGTGGAAGGGGGGCCGGTGGCTTGGGCTCCGGCTTGGGCTCCGGCTTGGGCTCCGGCTTGGGCTCCGGCTTGGGCTCCGGCTTGGGCTCCGGCTCCGGCTCCG
>JAYGDH010000372.1:0-3947 GCA_046583055.1 Pirellulaceae bacterium
GCAGATTTTCGAGGTCTATCCCGCGGGTTGTGAATTACTGGTCGTGGATGGGGGGACAGACAATACGCAGCAGGTGGTTGAAGAACTGGCTGCTACCTTTCCTCAGTTGCGTTACGTTCGTAACCATGATGACCGGGGAAAAGGACATGCGATTCGGACGGGGATTGCTGAGGCTCATGGCGACATCATGGCACAGATTGACGCGGACCTCCAGTTTTTACCGTCTGATCTGCCAGCCCTGGTAGCGCCCATTGAAGAGGGGCGAGCTGACGTGACCCTGGGGACTCGCTTTGCCGCAGGTTCGATTCGGCGTCCCGGCAGTACGCCGATGTTTCGTCGCTGGGGAAACAAGTGTGCCAGTTTTTATGCTTCCCTGCTGTACTGGCATCGAATGACAGATGTGCAAGCTGGTATGAAAGCATGGACCCGCCAGGCAGCCGAGTTGATTGACCTTAAGAGTGATAACTATTCGTATGAGGTGGAAATACCGATCAAGGCGCTGAGGAAAAAGCTGCGAGTGGTTGATGTGCCTATCACGACCGATGCCCGGCAGGGTGGCGAGACGTGCGTGAATGTTGTGTTCGATGGAATTGCCCTGCTCAGGGACATTAGCTGTTTTCGACTAGGTTTAAAATAAACGACGTAGAGGTTGAATCATGAAAGTATTAATAACAGGTGGTGCCGGATACGTGGGGTCCGTGTTGATTCCCCAGATGCTGGCATCTGGGTATGAGGTCACCGTCCTGGATAACCTTCGCTACGGGGGACAGACGTTGTTACCCCATTTCTCCTGCCCTGGTTTCGAGTTCATCAAGGGTGATGTTAGCGACCAGGAAACGGTCCAGCGGTGTGTTGGTGAAGTGGATGCCGTGGTTCACCTGGCGGCGATTGTTGGCTTTCCGGCCTGCCTTAAGTATCCGGAAGTTGCCGAGAATACGAACGTCCAGGGAACACGCAACGTGGCAGAGGCCGTTGCGGAAAACCAGCCCCTGGTGTTCGCCTCGACCGGCAGTAACTACGGCAAGCTGGATGCGATCTGCACGGAAGAGAGTCCCCTGAATCCGGTTTCGTTCTACGCGATCACGAAAACCCAGGGAGAGGAGATCGTGATGGATACCGCCGGTGGTACCGTGTTGCGATTTGCGACAGCCTTTGGTGCGTCACCCCGTATGCGGTTAGACCTGTTGGTAAATGATTTCGTTCACCAGGCCGTGGTAAACAAGCAATTGATTGTTTACGAACGAGGTTTTCGGCGTACGTTTATTCATGTTCGAGACATGGGGAAGGCGATCCAGTTTTCGCTTGAAAATTATGACCAGATGAAGAATAACTCGTATAACGTCGGGCACGAGTCGCTGAATTACACCAAGGAAGATATTGCCAATGCGATCCGGGAGCGGATTCCGTTTTACCTGCATTATGCCGAGGTCGGCACGGATCCGGATCAACGCGATTACGAGGTTTCTTACAAGAAGATCCAGGAGATTGGTTACGAGACCACGGTTACGCTTGATGAGGGTATCTCGGAGTTGATTCGCGTTGTCGATGCGATTGATGTCACCAGCCCCTGGTTGAATGTTTAGGGAAGAGATACGATGACGATTGACTGGGGAAAGTGCCGCGTGGCTGTTTTGGGTGGCGGTGGATTTCTCGGTAGTCACCTGGTGGATCATCTGCGGGAGCGGGGCTGTGAACCGGTGGTGCCCCGGACGGCGGACGGGTGGGATTTCCGGGAGCTGGACAGTGTGCAGCGGTTTTTCTCAGAGCATCCCAGCGAAGTCGTGTTTAATTGTGCGGCCCGCCAGGGTGGCCTGGGATACCAGCGGACCCATCCGGCCGATATTTTCTTCGATAACATGCGACTGGGCCTTAACGCGATGCATGCGGCCTATGAATCCGGGGTGGGCAAATACGTCAATGTCGTGGCAGCCTGTTCCTACCCGGGATACTTGGACGGCGTGTTGAGTGAAGCGGATTACTGGTCCGGGCCCTTGCATGAAACAGTTGTCAATTATGGCTTTACCAAGAAATCACAGGTCGTCCAGGGTTGGTGCTATGATCGGCAGTATCAGTTCAAATCCATTCACCTGCTGATGACGAACTTGTTTGGCCCCCGGGAACATTTCCACCCTGATCGCTCACACGGCTTGGCAGCACTGCTGAGGAAATTTTATGATGCGAAGCGGACAGGCGCAGCGGAGGTCACGATCTGGGGTACCGGGAAACCGGTGCGAGAGTGGCTGTTCGTACGTGACGCGGTGGCGGCCATGGTGCAGGCTGCGGAAGCCTACGATGACGTGCAGCCCCTGAATATCAGCACCGGGGGTGGGTTGAGCATCATGGAATTAGCCCTGTTAATCAAGGAGATCGTCGGCTTCGAAGGTGAATTGGTGCTGGATCGTACTAAGCCGGATGGTGCCCTGGTAAAGACGTTTTCCAATGATCGTGTGCGCGAGGCAATCGGCTGGCAGCCGGCAACTTCCCTGGAAGATGGGATACGCGAGACACTTGGCTGGTTTGACGCGAATTACGCGACGGCCACGGCCGAAGGATGATCGCGGTGGCAAAACGGAAAAAACAACTTCGGACCGAGCGGCAGGATACTTTTACCCTGTCGGTTATCCTGGCCGTCGTGACGCTGGTTCTTTATGCCCAGGTAAGTGTCTTTGGATTCATCAATCTGGATGACCCGGATTACGTCTATAACAACGGATACGTGCAATCGGGCCTGACGGTCGATAATACCGTGTGGGCCTTTACCCTGCATGGGCCCGGGCAATGGCATCCGCTAACCTGGCTTTCTCACCAGTTGGACTGCCAGTTGTTTCAGCTAGACGCGGGAATGCATCACCTGGTCAACGCCTGGTTTCACGTGGCCAATACCGTCCTGTTGTTCCTGGTGTTGAGGAAAATGACAGGCGCCCTGTTTCCCAGCTTTCTTGTGGCGGCCCTGTTCGGATGGCACCCGTTGAGCGTGGAATCGGTGGCCTGGGTTAGCGAACGTCGTGATGTCCTCAGTACCCTTTTCTGGCTGTTGACCCTGTATGCCTACGTGGGGTACGCGAGAGCCGGCGGTTGGCGTGCCTATGGCTGGGTCATGTTGTTACTGTCCTGTGGCCTGATGAGTAAACCGATGGTCGTTACTCTGCCCTGTGCGCTACTGCTGCTCGATGGCTGGCCCTTGCGGCGCTGGAACCGGATCGCGGATACCGAATCGACCATGCCTTCACGAGGTCTCGGCTACCTGGTGGGAGAAAAGCTGCCCTTGCTGGTCCTGTCGTTGATCGCCAGCGTGTTTACGTTCCTGATCCAGGTCCAGGAGCAGGCGGTGGGGACGTTGGACGGGTACCCGGTGATAACACGGCTGGGGAACGCCATGGTGAGTTATGCAACGTATCTCCGCAAAATGGTTTGGCCTCATGACCTGACTTTCTTTTATCCCTATCCGGATTCCCTGGACATGTTCCGTGTGGGCGTTTCTGTTCTCGTGCTACTGGTCTTGAGTGGTATCTGTTTCTGGCAGTTGCGGCGCCGTCCTTACCTGCTGGTGGGCTGGTGCTGGTATCTCGGGACACTCGTACCGGTGATTGGCCTGGTGCAGGTTGGTGGGCAGGCCATGGCAGATCGCTATACCTACGTGCCGCTGATCGGGATTTACATGGCATTAGCCTGGGCAACGGCCGAGTTCACCCGTTGGCTGCTGCCCCAGGATCGCAGGCGTCAGCTTGTGGTGCAGGGAGTCATGGCAGCGGCGGTATTGGTTCCCTGTGTTGTGATGAGTTATCAGCAGGTCAGTTACTGGAAATCAGGTTTCACCCTTAACCAGCGTGCGCTCGAGCTGTCACCGGAAAATGCGATGGCTCACAACCAGATCGCCGGTGACTACCTGACCCAGGGGCAGTTGGAAAAAGCACAGCACCATTTCAGCGAGGCCCTTCGACTTAACT
>JAYGDH010000384.1:0-3447 GCA_046583055.1 Pirellulaceae bacterium
GAGGGGCGCCCTCATCTGGGGGAAGTTCACCCTGTCCTGTCAGGGCGACTGGACCGCCACCTGGAAAATGCGGAGACCGTGGATTTCCAGGCTGAATGTGATTTGGTTTTTAGTTGCCTGCCGCATGCGGCTTCTGCCACGATGGTCAAACCCTTACTGGAGGCAGGGCTGCGAGTGGTTGATCTCAGCGCGGACTATCGCCTCACGGACGTGGCGGTCTACGAGCAATGGTATGACACGCGGCACCCGGACCCGGAGCGTGTGGGGCCGACGGTTTATGGGTTACCTGAGTGGTTTCGCGAAGGGATTCCTGCGGCATCGCTGGTGGCCAACCCCGGTTGTTATCCCACGTCGGCGATCCTGGCGCTGGCGCCATTGCTGAAGGCAGGCCTGGTGGAGCCGACGGGGATCATTGTCGATTCCAAGAGTGGTATCAGTGGGGCAGGGCGGACGCCGAGTTCGATAACTCACTTCGTGGAGTGCCACGAAAGTGTGATGGCTTACAACGTGGGCAGGCATCGGCATACACCAGAAATTGACCAGGTCCTGGAGCGGGTCAGCGAGCAATCGGTAGACGTCGTTTTTACTCCGCACCTGATTCCGATGGAGCGTGGTATCCTGACCACGGCCTACGGTCGAGCCACCACGGACCTGGATTCCGCCGGCTTGCAGGCTGAACTCCAGCGTTGTTACCAGGATGAACCGTTCGTGCGTGTGGTAGATCATCCACCGGAGACGCGTTTCGTAAAAGGAACGAACTATTGCGACCTGGCGGCTCACCGCGTCGGTGACCACGTGGTGGTAATCAGTTGCCTGGACAATCTGGTCAAGGGAGCAGCGGGAGCTGCGGTCCAAAACATGAACCTGATGTTCGGTGTAGATGAGACGGCGGGACTTGTAGAGCGGAGTGAATAGTTGGATGGATATCTCGATTCCCGCTGGGTTCCAGTGGAGTGCAGTGCATTGTGGTATCAAGCAGGATGCCAGTGTCGATGACTACGTGCTGGTGCGTTGTCTTCCGCAGACTGTGGCCGCCGGTGTTTACACGCGTAACCGCGTGTTCGCGGCGCCCGTTGCCTGGGACCGCAGTCGGACCCCATCAGGCGATATCCGAGTGGTCGTCGTGAACTCGGGGAACGCGAATGCCTGTACCGGCGACCAGGGTTGGCAGGACGTGCAGGCGATGGCCTTGTCGGCGGCTGAGGCCTGTGATGCCGGTGCCGAGCAGGCACTGGTCATGTCGACGGGCATTATCGGTGAATTTCTTCCGATGCAGAAAATCCTGCCGGCGGCCAGGCAGGCAGCAGCCTGCCTGGCTGACGATGAAGTGGCTTTCATGGCAGCGGCTCGCGGCATCCTGACGACGGACCAGGGGCCGAAAGTATCCTCGACAACAGTGGAAATGGATGGGCAAACGATTTGCCTGGCTGGCATGGCCAAGGGGGCCGGTATGATCGGACCCGACATGGCAACCATGCTGGCCATGGTCATGACCGATGCTGCCCTGGAACCGGCCGCTGCCCAGGCTATCCTGTCGCAGGCGATTGAGCGGAGTTTCAACTGTATCAGCGTGGAGGGGCATACCAGTACCAATGATACCGTGTTGTTGCTGGCCAGCGGGGCGCACGGGCAGCAGCCGCTGTCGGGTGCGGCGTTGGAAGAGTTTGCCCGTGCATTGGATGCCGTTTGCGTGGAATTGGCGAAGCAGATTCCGGCCGATGGGGAAGGAGCGTCGCACCTGATTACGATTGACGTCCAGGGAGCTGCGTCTCGAGAGGACGCGCGGCAGATTGCCCAGACGATTGCCAATAGTAACCTGGTCAAGGCCGGTGTGGCTGGTGCTGATCCCAACTGGGGCCGCATTATCTCGGCGGTTGGTTACGCGGGAGTGGAAATCGATCCGGACCGGGTGCGGGTGGCGATCAATGGGTTCGATCTCTACCAGGATGGTGCCCCGGTGCCATTTGATGTGGCCGAGGTCTCGTCATCGATAGCGGGGAACGCGGAAACGTCGATCGTGGTGGCGATTGGAAATGGTGAGGCTGCGGCTCGATTCTGGACCAGCGATCTGACGGCTGACTATGTTCGCTTTAACTCCGAGTTTCACACATGAAAACACCATTGCGTCGAATCCAGGTAGGGGCTCTTGTCCTGGTGGCAATCTTCGTGGTGGCTGTGTTGGTGTATCACTGGCGTGGTGATTACAGCTGGCTGGATGCTGTCTGGATGGTTGTCATCACGATCTCCAGCGTGGGTTACGGGGAACGTAGCGAGATCAAGGATCCCGCACTGCAGGTGTTTACTATCCTGTTGATCGTGTTCGGTATCTCGGCCGTGGCCTATACCGTGGGAGGATTTATCCAAACCCTGTTCGAAGGAGAGTTCGAACGTGTCCTGGAAGGACGGAAGATGAAACGCGAAATTGAAGGACTGAAGGATCACGTGGTTATCTGTGGGTTTGGTCGCACCGGCATGATGCTGGCGACGGACTTGAAATCTCAGGGGCACAAGTTGGTCGTCATCGAGAATGATGCGGATCGCGTGGAGGAGGCCAAGAATAGTGGTTGCCTCTATATTAATGGAAATGCTACCGAGGAAGATGTACTGGTATCGGCCGGGGTACGACAGGCCGGCACGGTAATCTCGGCCCTGCCACATGATGCGGAAAACGTGTTTATCGCGCTGACCTGCCGGGACCTGAATTCGGACGTGCGGATTATCTCCCGCGCCGAGCACGTGAACACCAAGCGCAAGTTGCTGCAGGCAGGGGCCGATTGCGTTGTCATGCCCACGGTCATCGGTGCCCAGCAAATGACGCGACTGGTCACCCGTTCTTCTACCGCCGAGTTCATCCACCTGGTGTCGGACAAGGAAAACCTGGACGTGGAACTGGATGAAATAGAGGTGCTCCAGGGTAGTTCCCTGGTAGGCAAGACGATTGGCGACAGCCAGATTGGGCAGCAGTTCCGGTTACTCGTCGTGGGGATCAAGCAGGTGGATGGACCAATTCGATTTAATCCCCAGGCGCAACATGTGCTGGAGGTGAACGATGTACTTATCGTTCTCGGGCAACTCGGTGATATTGAGTCGTTTCGTGGCGGCCAGGTGGCCTGAGGCAATGTTGTTGTTGGTCGATGACAGGTAAGTGATCGATTGTCCCCTGCCGGGAATGCAGGCCCGGGGCGTTCAGCCGGGTACCTATATTGACAATTGTGGAGGGGCGGATCACATTAGCAACAGTGGTTCACCGTGGTCAACACGGGGCAAATGCCACGCTGAGGGCATGGGGAAGCTCCCCGTCGACGAAATCTTTTCGCGGAACTTGACCGACTCCCGTTGTGCCCGCGGAAATGACGCTTTAAATTGGTGCGTCTGTAATTGAATGTTTATGGTTAGGTATGAGGACGTGGTGCAATGGTTGAAGGTATGACTGCTATGAGTGGCCTG
>JAYGDH010000623.1:0-5492 GCA_046583055.1 Pirellulaceae bacterium
GCCGCTTCAATCAATTCGGTTTTTTTCTTGACATCGCTGTTACCGGCAGACTGGTCTGCAAATTTTTCGGCGATCCCTGGCAACACGCTGGCCAACTCGGCGCGTCCCTCGTTGAAGGCTGGCTCCGACTTGAGTTCGGGAAGTTCCTTGAGAGCGTAGGCCATCGCTTCACTGGGGCGTCCCTCGTTCTGTCGCAGGCCAGCCATTTTCGTCCGCACCCAGGCCAGGCTGGCATTGTCGTGACGTGGATACTTGTTCAGGAACATCTCGTATTTTTCGATAGCATTCTGGTAGGCGCCGGTGTTGTAGTCGCTTTCCGCGGCATCAAACACTTCGGCTGCCGACCCACTGCGCAGGTAAAAGTAGAGGCCGAAGGCTGCAATCGCGAGAATTCCCAGGGCCAGTGAACCACCAATGATCAACTTGGTATCCCACTGGCTACGTGGTGCCTCAGGCAATTGAAGTGCTGCCCCACTGGGACGCGACGGTTGCGATGACGGTTCCTGGTAGGCACCCAGATCATCGGCCAGCGGATCACCCAGAGCAGCCGAGAGGGGATCGTCCAGGGGAGTTGGACCCGCGGGAGCTGCCTGCGCAGCTACTTTATCTTCGCCCTGCCAGGCGGGACTGCTACCGGCCTTGCTCGACGAGGAACCAGGGGAGCCTAGCTGAACCGCGCTGGCATCTTCCAACTCGACAATATCATCCGCCTCGTCGTTGGGCGCCGGCGAGCTGTCCAGCTTCTGTTGGCCATCCAGGGATTCATCTGCGGCAAACCCCAGGTCTTGTTCCCTGGTCACCTGGGGGCTTTTCAACGAAGGATCTGTCTTGGATTCTGACTTGGATTCTGACTTGGACTCTGACTTGGACTCTGACTTCAACAGGTCACCATAGTCGGTCACTAACTTGGTTGCCTGGAAGCGGGTCAAGTGTCCCTGGTCCATGAGCGCTTTGACGATCACCTCGATGGACACGGTTTTCTTACTCTTGGCAACTTTCTGATGCAGTTTCGAGAGAACTCCCTCGTCCAGCAACGCTGTTCCTGCCAGGTAATCTAAGAACTTTGCGGCACTCATTTACTCACCTTATTAAACCGGTCGACGTTCGCCGGCCGTTGTTACATCCGTTGTTTTATTCCTCGTCGTCTTCAACTGTCATAAGTTGAACTTCGTCAATCCCCACGGCGGCCCCGGCATCCAGCGCGGCCACCACCCTTTCGTGGAAGGCCTCCCCGTTGGCCATCACCACCATCTTGTTCGGCACCTGGCCCGCGCTGTTTCCCTCGCGCGCCCGCCGCAGCTGGACGTATAACTCTTCCTTGCTGGGACACTCTTCTTCCCAGTCCGTGGTCATGACAAAAAAAGTATTCGTGGCATCGATCCGGACCGTGATAAACTCGGGATCTTCGTCGATATCCAGGGGCTGGGCCTGTGTGCTGGCTTCCTCTGGTTCCGGTGTCGGCACATTCAGTGATTTCTGGAAGCTGAAGCTGGCCGTCAGGATAAAGAAGATCAGCAGCAGGAAGGTCACATCGACCATGGGAGTCATATCCATCTCCGCGTCCCGATCAACATCCTGTGTCGAAAACGATACCACCTCGGTGTCGTCTTCCTGTCCATCATCTGCAATCATAAACGCCATAGCAACCTACCTTCACACGGATCTATTCCTCGTGTTTCACTGCAATATAAAGATTGGGGATCTCGGCACCTGCCACCGCCTGGGCCACGCGCGAAACCTCCTTGTGCTTGATTCCCTTGGCAGCCTTTAACAGAACATATTGTTTCGGGCCCTTGCCGGTACCACCGACCCCGGCGATTCCATCTTTCACGAACTGGGTGATCTCTTCCTCCTGAACGGCCAGGTCCGATGAAAACGTCTTGTTGCCCCCATCTGTCACCTTAATAGCATCAGCGCCCGCCTTGGTCAGTACCAGCACCACCGAGTTCGTGGCCGAGATCGGGATCCCGGCGCGTGCCTCGGGTAAGGCAACAGCCTGTTCGGCTGTCATCTTGGAAGCGACCAGGAAAAAGATCAGCAACAGGAATGTCACGTCGATCATCGGCGTGATATCCATCTCGACATCTTCTTCACGACGCCCGGTTCCCAGGCGCAGCGCGGGCTCGACAACGTAATCGTCCTGTTCTTCGGGTGCTATCGCCTCGGTCGCCATGAGTTACTTCTCCGCCCGCTTCGATTTTCCCAGTGCGACCCGGAAGGTATCCAGGAAACGCGTCATCCCGGCACCGATCAGGTCTTCCATCTTACGAATTCGCACGTTGATGCTGGCCGTGCACATGACCAGGGGAATGGCGATTGCCAGTCCGCAGGCCGTTGTATAGAGAGCCGTACTGATATCCCCCGCCAGGTCTTCAGGCTTGGCCCCGTCCCCGGACGCCAGCTTGGAAAAAGCACCGATCATACCGACCACGGTACCGAGCAGCCCGAGCATCGGGGCACTCTTGATCACGGTATTGACCCAGCTCAAGCGATGCTCCAGGTCGGCCAGCACATCACGCTGGAAACGATCCAGGACCAATTGCCGAACCTTCCCGTAACCGATTTTTCGGTTCACGACGGCCAGGTAAATCAACTGGGGCATGGCCCGACGATCCGCCTGGCAAGCCGTGGCAATCGCATCAAAATCCCTTTCTTCCAGGGGCTTATCCAGGGCGTCCAGGAAGGCATCCTGGTCACCCTCGTTGCGAAAGCGTTTCTGCCCCACGCGCATCCAGACCACGATGACGCACCAGGCGCCCCAGAGGGCCGTAAGTCCCAGCATGGTATAAAGCGCGATCCCTGCGATATCAAAAACCGTTGTTGTCTGTTCTGCTCCTGGCATGCTATTCACTTCATCCGACGTTAAAGGTGAAAGTCAGCAGGCCGGCAGTCAGTTTGACTGTCTTACCTGGTAACCGTAAAAATCCAATATGGTTGATAACTCTTTGTTCAAGGGGCCTGCCTGCTGCCCGTCCGCAGCCGTCGAGCCAGCTACCACAACACGGCTACTGGAACACGGCACGATACTCCTGTCGCACCACGTAAAACTGGAACCCGCCCCCCTGGGGACGGACTGCAAAGTACGTACGACGAACCTCCGGCAATCCTCGCTTGGCTTTCTTCAAGAAAGTATTTTCCGCGCTGGCCAATTGGTTCTCTGCCTGGCGGGTATAGAAATGAAGGATCACTCGACCATTGACCGGGAATCCCGCCTTGGCCAGCAGTTGCCGGGTCCAGACCTCGGATACTTTTTCCTCCGGATGAAAGAACAGGCGTTTCTCGTTCCCGCCCCCGGTCACGCGTCGCTTCTTGATCGTACCACTGACATTGGAGGCATAATCCACGGTCGAAATACCACCACCGAGTGCCCCGATCTCGATCCCAAAAAAGTCCAGTTGCGCGGCAAAAGCGTTGATATTGGCCGCTTTCAGACTAATACGCCAGCGTTCCACGCGGGGTACCACGTTACCGGTACCATCTCCTCCCGGACCCGCTGCCCGACTGTCCCCCATGCCTGTTCCATGACTGCTGGATGTCTCCCCGGTGTTGAGCGACATGAGCGCGGCCGCATTATTGGTAATCGTGTCGGTGACTGCCTCGAAGGTTTCCTCGATCCGCGGCTCCGTAAACTCCTCGATCTCCTCGAGGCCAGGCTCCTCCATATCTCGCTCGTACCCCTTGGCATTCTCACCACGGCCAAATGGTTCGATCAGCGTCACCTTGACTACTGTCTCGCGGAAATTCAGCATGTGCGTTAACACGACCAGGAACATCACGAGCACAAAAAACCCGATGAAGATAATCGTTGCGACCAGTAAGCCGGATACCCGGTCATACTGCGACACGCTCATCGCATCGCTACCGATCAGTCGGTTTCGTTTTTTGCTAGTTGAGATGGTTGCCACGGTCAATTCCTGTTTACAATCGCCCCGGACCCGGCAGGCCCGGCGATCCTTAAGCATTTCTAGTCTAACTTAACGTCCGGCCGTACAGAGCGGTACCAGTTGCGCCATTTCTGCTGGGCTCGGGCACGATCCGGATCAGTCGCCTTGTCAGGCAATCCAAATCCATTGATCTTGCGACTCACAAACCGCAGGGCATCACGGGCTGCCTTCATGACGGTTTCATCCGGGTCACTCAAGGCGAAAATCAAGATCGGCACCGCATCCATACCCTGTGCCCGGGCCAGGTTCTGGACGGCAATACGACGTGCCTCGTAACTGCCGCTGCGGATTACCTTTTCCAGCTTCGCTACCTGTGAATTGCGCTGTTTCTGATTCTTGGATAAGACCAGTTCCGGGGGCAGTGCCACCATGTTATCAAACTTGGGATTATCCACGTCCGCGAGCAAGCCGAGCAGGCTGTCGATGTCTCCGCCGATCGGCGATCCAAGCACCTTGGAACCCTGGAAACGGGCCGCGGTGGTGTCCTGCGGCAATCCACGACCTCCCTGGAAATCGGTTTTCTGGGCAAGCTTACCAACACTTTTTTGCGTACTGCGAATCAAGAAGAAGATGGCGAAGCTGGTGGCAACCGCCGGCCCGATCTTCATCGAGTTCTTGCCCACTCCTTGCCAGCTGCCATCCTTCTTGTTTTGCTTTCCGTCCAGGTAGTTCACGCCCTGCTGGTACCACCCGGGACTCGGATCATTCAGACGATTAGCCAGGTCACGAAACGTACAGTAACGCTCGTAGACGTAGAGATAGTAATACGGGTAATGATCCTTGCCACCACATTTGTCTCTCCCCGAGTTACAACGACACTTGGCCGACAGTCCGTTCTTGGAAAACCAGGCATCGCCTTTCTGCAGCCCGCTCTTGAGTCGCCCCGCATCCAGGGCATTGGTCAACGGTGTCAGCTCTTTCTTTTCTTCCTTGACTTTCAGGATCGAAGAAACACTTTTCTTCTTCGCCACGATGGCCACCGGTTCTGCATGAACGAACTGGAGCATACCGGCCGTAATGTAGAGACTACTCAAACCGGCAGCAGCCAGGGAAGGGGCTGTATTATGGTTAGAATACCAGACCTGATCCGGCGTTTCATTGCCAGAGAGGGGCGGATTATCACTGCGATGAGGTTGAGATTGTCCACCATCGACTTTCGGCTGATACCCCCAGCTTCCCGCACCTTCCTGGGTCCGCATCAGCCAGCCACAGGCCTTCGTAATCACCTGCTCCGGGACATAAGCACCCACCTGCTTGGCCGACCAAAGAGCCAGCACGACGTACTGCGTCTGCGAGACGTCGCCATAGCCCAGTTTTTGATAGCGGACGTAAGTCCAGGCTCCATTGCCCATCTGCTGCTTGATGAGAAAATCGGTGACCGCAGCAATCTCCACCTTGGATCCCTTGGGATCCACCTCGCAGAGAAAAATCAGGGCGAGTGCGGATGCATAGAGCTGGGCCCCCAGGTCGCCAGTCTGACCGTAGAGCTTGCTGGGTGTCTTGCTGGCTGCCCGGCACTCGGCCAGGGCATTGGCAACGTGGGTATTG
>JAYGDH010000029.1:0-5972 GCA_046583055.1 Pirellulaceae bacterium
CCAGATAAACGAATCAAAATAGTAATGTGTCAGGGCAAATGCCGTGATCATCAATTCGGTATACAAGTGGTAGCCCAGGGTTGGATTTAAACCGGCTACTCCCAGTTCCGGAATCGGACGATAAATTTCCGACCACCGTACCACGCCAAATCCAAACACCTCCAGCGGCTGCAGGATGGCCAACTGGTACAGCGCCGCGTAAATCAAGAAGATCAACAGGAAAAACCTGGCGTTACCAGAGCGAACCATGAATCGGACTAAATTGAATTTCCTGGGGGCCGCTGCCTGCACCTCACCCTGTTGATCCACCTTGCGTCGCAGGTACCAGTAAACAATCACGATGTATTGAATCCCATGCATCAGGCGGTGCGCAATGCCCCATACCAGCACGGATGCCGTATGCCAGGCCGAGTAATACCAGAGAAAATAACTGGCTCCAATAAACGCATACTTGAGCGGATTAAGAGACCTTCCCTGGCGGATTGAAGATCCCAGGTGCAGCAGGTAGATCACCAGGTATATTCCTGTCAGCGTCCAGCTAATCGTGTGTATCATTTGAACGGAAGCCAACGATACGTGAATTTCCCAGCGATAAAGTTCGCTGATCCAGAGGGAACTGAACAACGGCGAAGTAGCCAGCATGTTCCCGAACAGTATCCAGTGCAGGGCCAGGTCAAAGCGAGCTGTTCTCCTGGTTCCGGTGCCCGCCTTGAAATCATAAATTCGACCGAAACCATGTTGCTGCATGATACTGTGCTGATGATCCCAGAGGGTACTTACCAGGTACAACGTCAGCGGAAATGACATGGCACCGAAAAAGGTAAATCCAAGAATCACCAGGGGGCCAATGATCAAACGATCGGTCCAGCGTTTCCAGTCTTCTGAAAATCCGTAGGTTCGGATCCAGGTGGCAAAGTGGTGGGGAATCGTGATCCAAAGTGCCACCGACGACATCACGACAGCCGGCAACCACTGCTGGCTCGCCAAGGCAAAAAGGACCGCGACAAAAGGCAATCCAATAAACCAGATCAGGTCATTCCGACGATTCAAGATGTACCCTGTTTGAAACATCTAATTATCATCCAATCGTCGACAGTCAAGACGCAGCCCGGGCGGTTTCATTATCGATATGCAAGTAAAATCGATAACGTTTTCCTAGTATACTCCAGAAAAAGGAATACGAGCAACGACAGATCAGCAATTGATCACACAGGTTCTATCAAGGCATTTTTTTCAGCATCCCAGAAAAGTGATATCATTCGACGATCTAAATCTCTAGAATATCTACATGTATGTTGGTAACTCCCGAACCCTGAAAACGATTCTCGAACAGCTCAGTGATGCTGACACTTTCGCCGCACAGCGAGATGAGTTGTTAGCAACCCAGCAGCATCGTTCCTTCCGGTTCGTCCTCCGGTTCCAGGGGGCGGAAAACAGTTACGGCTACGCTACCGATCACCCGCTCCACAATGGATACACCGTCAGCGGACAATTACCGGACAGCCGACAGCAAATCCGGATCTCACTACAGTCCCAGGCCAATTCGTTCGTTGAAACATTACGCGCCGGCGATACCATGGAAGTGGTTGCTGCCTTGAATCGCTGGGATCCGGCTTACGACGTCGTGGAAATGGAACACACGCCGGATAGCCAGCTGGACAATTCCCCTGTTGCGAAGGGAACCCGCGACCTCTCGGTCGACAATCGCCTGGAGAACAGCAAACCGGCAATCCTGGATCCCACGATTCGATCCCGTTACCAGGCTGTCGGCGAAACCCAGGTAGTCCCGACACCGAGTCATCCTCGCCGGGAATCAAGAAACGGCATCCGGAAACTTCTGAGCGTGGTGATGATCGTCGCTTTCGTGGGATGCGCGGTGACTACTACCTTGTTTTTTGCCTCTTCACCGACCGCCATTGGCTGGTCAGAAACCCGCGCCAAGCTGGTTTACTACAAGCAAAAAAGGTACGACAAGTTCATCACTTACCATTACACGGTCAACAAGAAAGAATACACCAAGACGATTCCCTACGAAGCACAGCTCGGCCCCGCAGGCAACTTTCTCTGGGTTACCTACCAGGACGATTCTCCCGAAACAGCCACGGTTTCTCATCGTCGCAATTACATGAACAGCATCACGATGATCGCCGTTCTGCCATTCCTGCTGGTCTTCTTTGTCAGTGCTAGAATCGTGATCGCCCAGGTCACTCAATCACCCCGATCAAGGTAAACAGGCAACGCG
Source organism: Pirellulaceae bacterium (assembly GCA_046583055.1). Taxonomy (GTDB): domain Bacteria; phylum Planctomycetota; class Planctomycetia; order Pirellulales; family Pirellulaceae; genus JAZADA01. The sequence continues at coordinate 2,243 of JAYGDH010000029.1, forward strand.
GTCAGTCCATAACGGAAGGCTGCTCTACCACTGGCCGGGATTCCTGGCTGGCCACTTCCGTCAATCATCCTGATCTCACTGTTCCCTGGTACCCGGCCACCATGCGAACAACGTGTTCCCTCACGGGAAACTATACCCATGATCGTCCGTACGGTATCATAGGACCTTGCACTTTCTACCCGGCAGTGACTTTTCATCGACTAACTCCAGTCTCCATCCTACTATCAGCCGCACCAATACCTGCGGCCCGGAGAATCGAACATGATCCGCATTTTTGTCCTCTCGATTGCCACCACCGGTCTCCTGGCAGTCCACGCATTGCCCTGCAGTGCCCAGCAAGAAGTTCACCTGGCGATGGGATTGCGAGTGGGTGAAGTCACGCAAACCTCGGCCATTGTCTGGTCCCGCCTGACAGCTCAATCTAAACGCGTCTGGCCCGGCGAACGCCGTGTTGGTCGCGCCGGAAACAAGACCGCGGAATACACGGAAACAATCCAGGTTGACGGCCTGGAAGGAGCTACCCCTGGAACCACGGGACAACTAAGGTTGTGCTGGACAGAAAAGAAAGATTACTCGAAACTCCAGGCTACTCCGTGGGTCAGCGTCCAGGAAAAGCAGGATTTCTCACACCAGTTCACCCTCTCCGGATTAAAGCCTGCCACCAGCTACTACCTGGTCATCAAGGCCCGCCCAAACGGTAATCCATCAACCCCTGCCACGGCCGAGATCCGTGGATCTTTCACGACCCCCGCGCTGGCTAACACCTGGCAGAACGCCCGCTTTGCCGTGATCACCGGGCAGGCCTACCGGGACCTGGACGACAAGGATGGTTTCCTGATTTACGACGCCATGGCCAAACAACAACTGGACTTCCTGGTCCCAACCGGGGACACGGTCTACTACGACTCCGAGAAACCTCGCGCACGCACGCTGGCGTTGGCACGTCATCACTGGCACCGGATGTACTCCATGCCACGGATCGTCAAGTTCCATCAACATGTCCCTGGGTACTGGGAAAAAGACGACCACGACACCTACAACAACGATGGCTGGCCTGGCCAGCAAGTTCCCTGGATGAAACCTTTCACGTTTAAACAGGGACTGGCAACGTTCCTGGAACAGGTCCCCATCGGAAAGCACACCTACCGGACGGTTCGCTGGGGCCAGGGCCTGCAAATCTGGATGGTTGAAGGGCGCGATTTTCGTTCGCCCAACAACATGCCGGATGGCCCCGATAAAACCATCTGGGGCAAGGAACAAATGGCCTGGTTAAAGAAAAGCGTGGCGGAATCAGATGCCAAGTTTCGTGTCCTGATCAGCCCTACTCCCATCGTCGGTCCGGATCGTGGCAAAAAAAACGATAACCATGCCAACGAGGGATTTACCCACGAGGGAAACCTTGTCCGGGCCTGGGCGGGATCCCTGCAGAACTTCTATGTCTGCTGTGGAGATCGTCACTGGCAGTACATGTCGATCGACCCCAGAACCAAGCTGCGGGAGTTTTCCTGTGGCCCGGTAAGCAATGAGCACGCGGGAGGCAGCCCTGGGCACGATCCGAAAATTCAACCGTTCCATCGTGTGAGGGGGGGATACTTGAGTGTCTCGGTCTTCCAGGAAAAGGATCAGCCAACCATTGCTTTTCGATTTCATAATGTGCAGGGAAAAGTCGTTTACGAATTCAAAGACGTTTCCCAGCGTTAGTTGGTCACGTACCTGTTCAATTGCCAGTCTTAACCTGGGAGTTTCAACGTGAATCGCTTTGCACTCCGTGCCGTTGTTCTGTTTTTGTTGTGCTGCTGTTGTTCACCCCCGGCAACGGCGGCCGATTATCATGTCGATTCATTTAAACGCATCCAGTTGACCGATGTTTATTACTCGGAGGGAGCGAATATTGGCGACATTAACCAGGATGGAACCATGGATGTGGTGCACGGTCCCTACTGGTTTGCCGGCCCCGACTACAAGCAGGCTGGCGAGATTTATCCGCCGCGGCCCCAGTCGCGGGAACGCTATGCAGACAACTTTTTTTCCTGGGTCTACGATTTCGACCAGGACGGCTGGCCGGACATTTTTGTCGTCGGTTTTCCCGGCACGCCGGCTTACGTTTACCAGAATCCTGGTAAGCAGGGATTTGACAAGCACTGGCCCAAGCACCAGGTCTTTGACTGGGTATCCAACGAGTCACCCCATTTCATCGATCTGGTTGGTGACGAGCGCCCCGAACTGGTTTGTACACGAGACGGCTATTTCGGCTACGCCACCATCGACTGGAAACAACCATTCAACGCCTGGAAATTCCATGTGATCAGTGGCCAAACTGCCTCTAAGCGTTTCGGCCACGGCTTAGGAGTGGGCGATATTGATGGGGACCAGCGGGCAGATGTTCTCCACAGGGACGGCTGGTTTCAGCAGCCTGCATCGCTGGCAGACGATCCTCAATGGCAGCTTCATCGCTTTGAGTTCGCCTCTCCTGGAGGGGCTGAAATGCACGTTTACGATGTCGATGGAGATGGCCACAACGATGTCATCACGAGCCTGGCAGCACATGAATTTGGCCTGGCCTGGTACGAACAACTCAAAGACGGCAAGAACATCACGTTCCGCAAACACCTGATCATGGGATCCAGGGCCAGCGAGAATCGTTATGGCCTCGCCTTTAGCGAACTGCACACGGTGAACCTTGCTGACATGGATGGTGATGGACTGAAAGATATCGTCACCGGGAAAACCTACTGGTCCCACCACAAGCAAAGTTCGCAGTGGGATGCGGGGGCCGTTGCCTACTGGTTCAAACTGGTCCGGACTGCCGAGGGTGTGAATTGGATTCCCTACCAGGCAGACGACGATTGCGGCGTGGGGCGACAAGTCATTGTCGGTGATGTGAATCGTGACCACTTACCGGACATTGTCGCGGGCGGCATGAAAGGGTGTCACGTGCTCATTCACCAGCGTAAGAAAGTCGATCGGGCCACTTGGGAGAAAGCTCAACCCCAACCACCTAAAGAAATCAAAGCGGGACTAAGTCCCCAGGATGCTGCTCAACATATGACAGTTCCTGGCGGCTTTCACGTCGACCTGGCCGCCGGGGAACCCCAGGTCCATCAGCCGATCGCCTTTACCTACGATCATCGTGGACGGCTGTGGGTGGCGGAAGCTCATACCTATCCAATCCGAGCTCCGGAAGGCCAGGGTAAAGACAAGATCATTATTCTCGAGGACACAACCGGTGACGGAAAACTCGACTCGCAGAAAGTTTTCATGGAAGGCCTGAACCTGGTGAGCGGCCTGGAAGTCGGCTTTGGCGGAGTTTGGGTGGGAGCAGCACCCTACTTGCTGTTCATCCCTGATAAAGACGGAGACGATCGACCGGACGGTAAGCCACAAATCTTACTGGACGGTTTCGGCTACCAGGACACACATGAAACGCTCAATGCATTTACCTGGGGACCGGATGGCTGGTTATACGGGTGCCATGGCGTCTTCACCCATTCGCGTGTAGGCAAACCGGGAACACCAGATGACCAGCGCACACCGCTCAATGCGGCCGTCTGGCGTTATCATCCCACGCGTCACCTGTTCGACGTCTTTGCACGTGGCAGCAGCAACCCCTGGGGAGTCGACTTCAATCAATACGGCCAGGCTTTTATTACTGCCTGCGTCATTCCCCACTTGTTTCACGTGATCCAGGGAGCACGCTACCAGCGGCAGGGAGGACAACATTTCAATCCCT
>JAYGDH010000195.1:0-1894 GCA_046583055.1 Pirellulaceae bacterium
GGACATGGGAAATCTCCTGGGCTAGGGCGGTGTTGTCGAATGTTTCCGGGGCATGATCGGGGGCGTTGATGGTTCTCCAGGGTAGTCGGGAACCGGGCGTTAATATAACGGCTGGGGAGGCAGGTTGTCACGCCTCGTAATCGATTGCAGGGAAAAAATAGATCGCTGGGAATTCTCAATACGCTCACACGATCGGCGGTTCTTGACCTGCTGGCCTATATCCAGTCGGTGGAGACCCTGGTCACGACCTCATCAAGTGATGGCCTCGAAGACAGGTGAGCCACCGTGGGAAATGTGGATGGGGCGATTCTGTAGGTCCGGAACCGTCAGCTTACTGTTGATTCCCAGCAGGTGGTAAATCGTGGCGGCCATGTCGCCCGCAGACACGGGGCGGTCGATGGGATAGGCGGCATGCTTGTCGGTGGCACCAATCACGCATCCCTTTTTCATGCCACCGCCGAACAGCAGGGAAAAGCCACACTGCGGCCAGTGGTCTCGACCGGCTTTGCCGTTGATCGTAGGCGTGCGGCCCATCTCTCCCATGACCACCACCAGTGTGCGGTCCAGGAGGCCACGCTCCTCGAGATCAAGGACCAGGGCCGGTACGAGTTGGTCCAGTTGTGGAAGATGCGAATCGAGCATCTTGAAATTGTTGCCGTGCAGGTCCCAGTGATTGGCTCCCTTGGATTCCCAGTGAATGGTGATGAACTTGGAACCGGCCTCGACCAGTCGGCGAGCGATCAATACGCTGTTGGACCAGACGTTGTCACCATAACGATCTCGCGTGGCCTGGGATTCCTGATCGATGTCAAAGGCGGCCCGTGTCTTGCTCGAGGTGAGGAGCTGGAATGCAATCTGGCGGAACTTGCCCAGCCGTTCGATCGACCCTGATTGTTCAACGCGGTTGAGTTGATCGTCAAGCTGTCCCAGAAGGCTGTTTCTTGTGTTGAGCCGATCCACCGTGAGATCTTCGAACGCCTGTACGGTTGGTGGCCTGGGAATCCCGCGGGCTACCTGGGGTTCGTAATCACCCTTGAGGTCTGGATCCTTGACCTTGGCGTCGATGGTCGTGAAAAGAGGGTCGTACTGGCTGCCGAGGTAAGCACCGTAGGGTCCAGCTCGTCGCAGTGACTGTGAATAACCCGGGAAGGCGGGCATCAGAACATGAAACGGAATGCCGCCGGTTTGCTGTCCGAAATGTTGGCAGACCGCAGCCATCGAGGGATGATCAGTGATCTTGGCGAAGTAGTTGTCCCGGTCGCTGCCACCATCATACCCAGTCAGGACGTTGTAAGGATTGTGGCTGTTGTACTTGTGGGAATAGGTGCGAATGAGCGTGGCGCGATCCATGATGCTGGCAATGCGTGGCATCTTCTCGCAGACCTGGAGGCCTGGTACTGACGTGGAGATCGGCTTGTACTTGCTGCGGACGTTTTCCGGGGCATCCGGTTTCAGGTCGAACATGTCCTGGTGAGGCGGTCCACCGAAGAGATTGAGCAGGATGATACTGTCCGCCTTCGCTGCATGATGGATTCCGCCCTGCTCGGCAGCCTGGAGCAAGGTGGGAAGTGTCATTCCGCCAAAAAGAGACAGGCCGCCGACTCGCAGCGCCTCGCGACGAGAGATGCCGTCGCAGGCTCGTGATCCACTACCGAGTACTTTCAGCATTGCTTCCGGGACCTCCTGTTATTTAGGTGGTTCATTTTAACGAAGCGGCCGGACGACTGCGAGACGGATTACCAAGTGTGATCGTAAACGAGCATCCCGAGGGTGTCAATTTGAATAGTGAAAGTGAGCGGAACAGTTAAGATAATCCAAGTTGCGATGACCGGATAATGGTTGCTGGTAAGGGGCGCTGATTTTTCGTTTGCGAATGCCTTATTCGAATGGCTGG
>JAYGDH010000231.1:0-6110 GCA_046583055.1 Pirellulaceae bacterium
TTGATCGATCGACCATCTACGGGAAACCTCCCATCCGCTGAAATCCACTGATCCCAGGGGAGTGCCTTACTGGTCTCAAAGAGCGTATCAAAGTCCTTTGCTTCGAAGGACGCCACCTGGATAAGAACACGGTCAGCACTGCGTAGCCACAGGTTCGTCCTACAGATGGCCGCCAGGTCTCCGCTGAATCGTATCCATCCGGGGGCAATAATTTCCGCGGGATACCCCAGGTCCAGCAGCTCGCGTTTTGTAATTGCCTCCAGGCCAAAGGCGGTGGTGGCGATCAGGTTAAGGCCGACCCCCCCTGTCGGATTTTCAGTGGTCGTTGTCAGAACGTTCATAAGCTACTGCTGCTCTCCCAACACTTCAGGTGCCTCTCTGGCGAGCAATTCCACCAGGCGTTCGGCGACAAACCGGTGTCCCCGCGAATTCCAGTGCGGGTCCGTTTGAAACACGAGCGGGGATTCCCTGGTGGCCTGGAACTCTTTTAACATCGTGTGTACCGGAAAGGAGGCCGTCGTGGCCTGTTCATCGAAGTAATCAAAAATCGCATCCTGGTGCGGCTCGTCCAGTCCATAAGCAAAGGCTTCCCAGTTGTGGGGACATTCCTTTGGATTCCAGTGGTGAAAACGAGGAGATACCACCAGGATAAAGCGCGCGCCAATCTCTCTGCATTTTTCCTCGATGCGTTTAATGTTTTCCCAGCTGGCATCGAAATAAGGTCGCGTCACCTGCAACGGGTGGCGGTAAATAAAGAACCGTTCCGTTTCCACGGCGCCATTGATTTCCAGGTGAAACTTGTAGTAGGCATGCGGATCAAACGGTTGGTGACTCGACCCTAATCGTCGGACCAGGTGTACCGGCGCCAGGATCGCGTTGTGGTAGGGATTCAAGAGTCGCCAGAGTGCGCCATAGTAGGGGTACGGCCTGGAGAGTGCCGGGCCATTAAAGGGCCCCGGTTCCTGGCGCTGTGGATCGTAGTCAAGCCCATAGTCGTAGTCATCACCGATGTCCGTACAGTCCAGCATCAGGAGCACCAACTGCGGCTTATAGTGCTGCACGACCCGTTGCAACATCTTCTCCTGCAACAGCGGTGAATAGCTCATGATTCCTGCATTGAGAACACCCACGTCCTGCCGTCCAAGCTTTTTTCGCAGTCGCTGCTCCAACTGGCTGGGGAACGCTTCATCGTCCTGTACCCAGGAACCGAATGTAAAGGAATCGCCGAGGCAGGCGATCCGCGTCCCCAGCGCCTGGAATTGCGTTCGATCGTATTGGCTGCGGAGACCATCGTTGTTGGTATGCACAAAGACATGCTCACCCTCGAAGTAGCCGAGATGAAAGTCGCGATTTGCTTCGGCAACGTGATGCTGTTGCGCCGACCACAAGTGACGGAACTTGGGCAAGGAGAGGGCCGGATAGAGCACTCGCAACGTGACCTCCAATGTCCCACAGGCGAGCACAACTGCCCCCACGGTTAGGAGGTACTGTTTCCAGTAGCGTCGCCGGTAGGTTACGGCCAGGACAATCAATACTCCCAGCACCCAGTACAGCCCCAGCGCCTGCAATGCCACCGTGCCGTCCACGCTGCCGTCATTTGAAAGTCGATCGAGGCCGCCAGCCCCCACGAGGATTGCCATCAGCAGGGTTGCCAGCGTACCGGCAGCAATCAGAAGGTAGGCAGTCCGTGTCACTTCAAAGAGCCTCATTTGCAAATTGCCGGTATAACTGTCATGTCAGGCGGCACATCAGCCGCTGACTCCATGCACAGTGGTCCATCATATGACAGGCGGGTCATTTTTTCACCTGCTATCCAACAGGGGCAACGCCGAGCTACAAATAAGCTTCGATTGCTATCCAGTTGTCACGATTCCCCCAGTTATAAGGCAGGCAACACCCCCTTTAGGTCAACTAGAAGAAACGCCCCTGGACCACTAGGGAAGGCCCCAGCAAGCCACGTTTTTCCAGGTCCTTGGTCAACGCGACGACAGGTCGACCAACGTCCTGGCAGGAGACGAAAGAAACCAATTGCTTTCACCCTGCAAGTCAAGGCAGGTATCAACGTTTCTGATTGCTACGTCCCCTCATGTCCAGAGAAAGGTTTGCGGAGCCGCTGCAAGTTCGCTAAGTTGAATCTCCCAGGGAAAACCAACATACCACAAACCATCCGGACCGGAGCCTCAACCAATGACTCACACCCGATTTTTCTCCTGCCTGGTCACCTCCGTTTTTTTAGCCGTGCTACTGGTCGGCGACAGTCCCGCGGCAGAGCCCTGGTTGCAATACAAGTTTGACTCGCGTCATTCCGGCGATGCACCAGGCCGCAACATCCAGACGCCACTCCGGCTCGCCGCCGCCATCCCGCTCGGAGACGGCATTTACACCTCGCCGGTCGTGACCGGTAATCATCTTTACGTGGTTGATGGTGGCGGCCAGGCCACCTGCATTGACACCCGAACCTTCCAGGTTGTCTGGAAGCAAGAATCCCGTGGCGGCAAGGACAACTGTAACAATGTCAGCTCCCCGGCAATCACAGGTGACTACCTTCACTACGGCACGATGGCCGGATACTACTACGTGCTCAACCGACACACGGGTGCCCTGGTTCGTGAAATCGATTGCCAGGACCCGATCTTCAGTGCCCCGGTGGTCAGCGAGGGGCGTGTTTACATGGTCACGCTCGGGTCGCAGGTCTACGCCCTTGAACCCGATGGCACGCTCGCCTGGAAATGGGATTTCGTGAAGGAAGTACTGGGCTTTGACGGCGATCGCTGGAGCGGCGAGCAGTGGCATGCTCACAAGAAGGGGCGCGTTACCTGGAAGGATCATTTTGTTAGTTCCCGCAACCTCTCCGCACACGGAAAAATGATCGTCATCCCAGCCGGGGGGCGGACGGTGTTCCTGGAAGACCAGGGGAAGCAAGCGAAGTTGCGCGTCGTCAATGAAACGCCCAGCTTCCACGGCAGCGAGTACCCGGCCTGTTTTGGCCAAAGCATGGGCCCCGACGGTTCGGTCTACGTTCAATGGCACCGTCGAGACAACGCGGGGCGGGTGGAAAAGTTCACACTCCAGGGGGACCAGGTCAAGGCCGAACCGGTACCTGGCACGGAGACCTACATCGATACTCCCGGACTGATGAGCTTTAGCTCGGTGAGTATCCGCGGAGAGGACGTTTATCGCGTGCGTCCGGAACGTGGTTACGGGCTCTGCCTTCATCGGGCGGGACAGCAGGAGCCTCGCTCGCTGGGTGGTTATCCATCCATCTGTTCCCCCGTGCTATTGAAGGACAAGGCCGTTTACGGCGGCCTCGACGGCAAGCTGTACGTGGTTCCGTTGGAAGGCGAATCCGAGCCATGGTCTTTTGCCACTCCGTTTGGCAGCCCGATCACTTCACCGGTGGCAGTTTCGGAGGGCCGGGTCTACTTTGGATGCGAGGATGGTTATCTCTATGTACTTTCTCCGGATGGCGCAGCCCAACTACCCAAGCAGGACCTGGGGATTCACAAGATCCGCAGTCCTCTCACGGGTGCTTTCACCGACCCCAAGTTTGATTGGTATACCAATTACGGTGACATGGGATGCACCAACGCCAATAACCAGGGACTCAAACCCCCGCTGCGTATGCGTTGGGTACGGCGTGTGGAAGGTTCCGTCAAGCACATTCCTGTTTGCGGTGGTGGCCGCATGTATACCCACACGGCCGAGGGACAGATCATCGCGGTGGAACAAGAAACGGGGCGTCTCCTGTGGCGGCGTTACTGGCCGGACGTCTATCTTTCCTTCACGTCGCCCCTTTACTACAAGGGTAAACTACTTGTTCCCCAGGCAGGCCTGCTAAAGTCCCGGCTGCGCTGCCTCGATGCCGCCACCGGAAAACTGCTCTGGGAAACTCCCTTTACGGGATCACCGAGCTGGAGCCGACAATTCCCACCGGTCCTGCATGGAAACCTGGCCATCTACGCTTCCGGATCCGGCAAGCATGCGCCGAGTGGTTCCGAGAAAGCCTTTGCCTGGCGCAACCTGACCAAGACCATGAACGAGCAGGAGGTCATGAGCTTCATCCACAGCCACAACAATCCCTACTACCCAAAGGACAATCACCCCTTGATCTGGGCCTGGGACCTGGAAACCGGCAAGCTCGTCTGGAAAAAAGATTTTTCCAAGTACGGATCCGGTGGCAATGACTGTGGATTGGCGCTGATGGACGGCAAACTCTATTACTCGACGTTCTTTGGCTACCAGGCGGACAAGCGACGCCGCCGCGGCATCGAGGGCGGCGTCAATGGCATCACGGCCGCCATGGATCCAGCCACCGGCAAGGTCGACTGGCTGACCACCAAGTATCACGTCACTGCCGGCTGTACGGTAACGGCCAAGGATGGCAGGCTCTACCTGGGCGGTTATAACCCGGCCAACGAAACCACCAAGAATCGTTACATCATGTGCCTGAACGCCAGGGATGCTTCTGTTGTCTGGCGATCCGACCCGGTCCCCTCCGCGGTTAACGTGGTTACGGTCGGAGAAAAGTTCATCTTTTCGAATGCCATCCGTGCTCAATGCCACGTCTTCGACAAGGCCACGGGAAAGATCACTTACCGCTTCGACCTGGATTACAACTGTGCCCGCTTCACCTTTTCCGAACCCTACCTGATGGGTCCCAACATGGACATGCTGGATCTGTCGAATGGACACAAGCTCGTTGCCACGGGACCCGCAGTTGATTCCCGGGAGTGCCTGGGTTCAGCAGTCTCAAACGGCCGCATTTTCTATATCTCCCAGGCCAGTGGGCTGGAGATGTCTGCCGTTTGCGGCGAGGATGCCAAGCGACTAAAGGCTGTCTGGGAACGCCCGTGATGATTGCTTCCCGCCTGCCAGGAAACGCTAGTCCATCGAATCCAGGTAGCTCAACAGGTCCGCCATCGACTCGACACCGATCTGTTTCTCCAGGCCCTCCGGCATAAACGAGAGTCCCGTACTGCGCAAGCGGTCAATCTGCACGCGTTGCACGCTTTCGGAGGTCCCGTCCACACGTCGAATCGTGATACTATTGGCTGATTCCATGGCGATCATACCGGTCAGAACTTTCCCCGAGGTCGTTTCCAGTACATACGTAAGATATTTCGGTTTCACCTCTCGATTGGGGTCCAGCACGTTAAGCATGACGGCCGCCAGTCCACGCTGCCGAATGCCACGCAACTCTGCTCCGACCTCGTTACCCACCTTTTCCAATCGATGACAGGCAGAACAATTCTTTTTGAAGACTATTTTGCCACGTTCTTCATTACCGGGAATTTCCAGGGCCCGCTGGTAGGCCTTCACCACATCTGCGCGGCGGGCGAGACCCGTTCCAGCAAAGATCTTTCGCACCCGCCGGACTACCTCGCCCTGTGGATGCTTCAAAAGCAACTGGACGCGGGCCGGATCAATATCGCTGCGGGCTACTTTTCCTCCCTCGATTGCATCCAGGAAAAGCCCCACCCAGGCTGGCCTGGAAAGCAGGGTCTCCGCCGCGCGCGTACGCAATCCTGGACTTAAGCCAGGCCATACTTCCAGCACCAGTCTCGCTGCCGCGACATCCGAATATTCCCCAACCACTTCCATTGCTGCTGCCTGAACTGGCTGTGGCTGTTTCAATTGCAACAGGTTCTCCAGCAGCGTGGCGTGCTCCTGGAAAGAGCCGAGTTGCAGGGTCCGGATGGCGTCCAGGCGTTCTGCAGTCGGCGTGCTATCGTCGACTGCCCGCTCACGCGCCTCTGTTAACAGTTCGGCAAGTATCATTGACGCCTTGCCCCCGGCTGCCGCCAGGATCCGTTCACGAGTGGCCCCTTTCTGGTCCGTCACGAGTGCCTGGACCAGCGCCTCGCTAAACGCTTTTTCAGCTGCGGGCAACGCCTGCAGCGTGTTCACAACCACCGCAATCTCACTTCCCCTACCGGCCGCAGAAACCTGCCGCGCCAGGGTCACGAGAAATGCGCGACCCGACGATTGTTTCCTGAACTGTTCATCTCGCACCAGTGCCTGGAACACCACGTCGGAACGTCGCTCCAGCGAACTAAGAATAGCCAATCGCATCCATGGATTAGCCACATGTAATTTAGCCAGTTCTACCA
>JAYGDH010000235.1:0-2268 GCA_046583055.1 Pirellulaceae bacterium
GGGTCCAGATGGATTCCGGTTCGTGGATCGATCCCCACTGGGGGTTCGTGACAGATTTATGTGAGTTCATGTAAGGGAAAGTTAAAATGCAAGAAGCAATTGGAATGGTCGAAACCCGGGGTTTAATTGGTCTGGTCGAAGCGACCGATGCAATGGCCAAGGCAGCGAATGTCAAGGTGCTCAAACGCATTGATATCGGTGGTGGCCTGGTCACAACCGTGGTTAGTGGCGACGTGGGTAGCGTGCGAGCTGCTGTCGAAGCTGGTGCCACAGCTGCCACGCAATTGGGTGAACTGATCAGCAGTCACGTGATTCCGCGGCCGGCCGAGGGTGTGATTGAAGCGTACCTGGCCTAGGACAGGCAGTTCGTAACGCGATGTTACGTTGTTCGTGGAGGACGGTTGTCACGTCCTTGTTCATGCGTGGGCAAGGGGGTGGGACGGTTTTCCAGGGGCTGAGAAAGGATTCGTGGATCATGAAAATCCTGGTAGCCAACCTGGGGTCTACAAGTTTCAAGTATCGGCTGTTCGATATGGCAGACGAGAAACAACTGGCGCGCGGTGGAATCGAGCGAATCGGTGCCTCGCAAAGCGATTGTTTCGTTGAGATTGCCGGATCGCGGCAGGAGTTGACGGCAGAAGTACCCGATCATGCGGTCGCGGTGTGCCAGTGCCTGCAGCAATTGACCGATCCGGAACAGGGATGCCTGCAGGATGCAGCTGAAGTGGCAGCCATTGGTTTCAAGGCCGTTCACGGGGGCAGTATCAGTGGAGTACAGAAGGTGGATGACGAGGTGCTGGCCGCCATGGAAGCCATGAACACGGTGGCTCCGGCTCATAATCCTCCCTACATCGCAGCCATGCGGCAACTGGCCGAACGGCTGCCCGAGATGCCGCTGATTGCCGCTTTCGAAACGGGTTTTCATGCCACCGTGGCAGAACATCAGCGCTGGTACGCGATTCCCCACCAGTGGGGAGAGCAGTTGCATATCAAGCGCTGGGGATTTCACGGTGCCAGCCATCGTTACATTGCCTATCGGACGGCCCAGCTACTGGAGCGGCGTGACGCGCGAGTAATTTCCTGTCACCTGGGTGGTTCCAGCAGTCTCTGTGCCATCCGGGATCAGCAGAGCGTCATGACCTCCATGGGAATGAGTCCGCAGACGGGAATTCCCCACAATAATCGTGTGGGTGATTTTGATCCGTTCGCGTTGCCAGCCATCATGCAGTCCACGGGCAAGAGCCTGGAAGAAGTGCTGGATGAACTGGCCAACCAGGCTGGGTTGCTGGGACTCAGTGGAGTCAGCGGAGACGTGCGGGACCTGCAACAGGCGGCTGCCGAGGGGAACGAGCGAGCCCGCTTGGCACTGGACCTGTTTGTCGGTGAGGTGCGGCGTTACCTGGGTAGCCTGCTGGTGGAACTGGGAGGTGCTGAGGCGATCGTCTTTACCGGTGGTATTGGAGAGAACAGTGAGGAAATACGATCGCGCGTCTGTGCCGACCTCCAACAACTGGGGATCGAGCTGGATCCGGCGGCCAATGCGGCAGCCAGCGGTGAGAGCTGTATCAGTAGTCCGGGAAGTCCAACGCAGGTCTGGGTCGTGCCGACCAATGAAGAATTGATCGTGGCACGCCAGGCCCAGGAACTTTTGGAAGGATAAATCATATGTTTCTAGCACGTGTAGCCGGATCGGTCGTCTCGACGCAAAAAGTGGATTCGATGGTTGGGTACAAGTTATTGGTTGTCGAGCCCTATCGACTCGAACAGAAGAAACGAGCCAGTCTCAGTACAACCGGGCGGACCTTCGTGGCCGTCGACATGCTGGGAGCCGGCGAGGGTGAGTACGTACTGATCACACAGGGATCCAGTGCGAGGCTGACCCCGGAAACCAGGGACATGCCCATTGACACCGTGGTCGTGGGAATCGTGGACCAGGTTACGGTCGACCATGCCTGCGTGTATACGCGAGAGGATGACGAGTAGCTAACAGCGACTCCGCGAATCGGAATAACTATCCAGAACCAGGGAAACACAGGAGAAGAGAGCGCCCATGACCTTGCAAGTAAACGAATCGATGATCCGAAATGTGGTGGCCCAGGTATTGGCCGAGGTAGGACCGGCTCCCGTCGTGAGCGGCACTTCCCAGGCAGGGCGTCACGGCGTCTTTGATTGTGCCCACGAGGCCGTCACCGCGGCTCGCCAGGCCTTCGAACAGTTGTCGGAACGGACCATCGATGACCGCCGGCGCATCATCGACCATATTCGGCG
>JAYGDH010000297.1:0-5000 GCA_046583055.1 Pirellulaceae bacterium
TGTGGCAGTTTCTCCAGCCGACAACCACCCCCCTCCATAACCAAAACAACGCTGGGACAAGGATTCAACTGATGATCTTATCCATGACATCGCGAGCCACGTTACGGCTTACACTGTCCGCCTGTCTCGTGGTTTTTTGCACGACGTCACTGCTGGCCCAGGGCAACAAGCAGCCTCCCAAGGAATACCTGCGCTCCAGTGGAACGATTTTGAAAATTGCTCCGGGATTCTTCCAGGTCAAGACCAAGGATGGTGGCCAGTGGGTCATCCAGGTGCCCAGCAATCGCGAAGGTATTTCCGTCATCGGCACGGCCGAAACGAACTGGTTGCAACGTGGCATGTACGTTCGCTTCACGGGACTGTTTGACAAGCGTGGAAAACCATCCGGATCGATCAACCAGCTACAGGTTTTCACGCCGGATAAAGAAACCCGGAGCGGTGTCTTTCCCGATTCCGGCCTGGGACTGGAAACCAAGGAACTGTTTTCCAATACGGATGCAGCAGCTCCACAGCCTGGTAAGCAACCAGCCCGCAGCCAGTTTTCACCATTCATGGTCGCTGGCCGAGTGGCCTCCATGAAAGGTGGCAAGTTAAGCGTGCTGGCCGGACGCACCGTGGTCCAGACGCAGCTTGCAGAAAAAGCCACGATCTCTGTCAACGTTTCTGATGCCCGGTTAGCCCGGGTCGGAGATCTCGTGGAACTGGAAGCCTGGTATCCGGCAAATCAAAAGGCTGCCGCCCGCGCCATCGCAACGAAGATCAAGGTAACCGCCAGCAAGCCCTACGCCATGCCCAAGCGGGAACGACCGACCCGCAAACCGACTGCTGCGAAACCTAAAGCCGATCCGGAAGTAGAAAAAGATTCAGAAAAGGAAGCGGCGAAGGAAGCAGCTGAAAAGAATTGACGATTTGTTACGGAGCCCCCTTGCTGACCTCTCGGCGGTTGCTGATACCCTTGATGGCCACTATAATGGCTTCTTGAGGCTCGCATTGCTTTCATGACCAGCAACGTGAATTCTGGCATGATGCCTGGTTTTCTCCTTGCAGAAAACCCTCTTGTCCCAACGGACGAAGACAGTTTGCAAGCCCGTTATTTCTAGAAAACGCCCCTTTTCCGGTAAGGAGAAAAGACGTGGGAATTCGTGTCGCTATTAACGGTTTTGGTCGTATTGGTCGTTTAACATTTCGCAACTTGATGCAACGTAGTGATGAATTTGACGTCGTTGCCGTCAATGACCTGACCGACAACCGTACTCTCGCAACTCTCCTTAAGTACGACAGTATCCATGGCCGTTACTCTGGCCAGGTAGACTACGACGAGGAAAACCTGATCGTCGATGGGCATCCGGTGCGAGCCCTCGCCGAACGCAATCCCGCGGACCTGCCATGGGGTGACCTGGGCGTGGATGTGGTCATCGAAAGCACCGGGATCTTCACGGCACGTGCAGCTGATGGAAAAGCCGGCTACGACAGCCACCTGGCGGCAGGTGCCAAGCGCGTCGTGCTGAGTGCACCCGCGAAGGACGGAGCCGATATCACGGTGGTCCTGGGCGTCAATGACGAACTATTGACCAGCGAGATGAAATGTATCTCCAACGCCAGTTGCACGACCAACTGCCTGGCACCGGTAGCCAAGGTGCTGCACGAAAATTTCGGCATCGAGTCCGGATTAATGACCACGGTACATGCTTACACGAACGATCAACGCATGCAGGACATGCCTCACTCGGACCTCTACCGGGCACGTGCAGGAGCACAAAATATCATCCCCACTTCCACGGGTGCCGCCAAAGCGGTGGGACTGGTCATTCCTGAACTGAATGGAAAACTGACCGGTATCTCGTTACGCGTGCCCGTCGCCACTGGTAGCGTGGTGGACCTGACCGTGAACCTGGGCCAGGAAGCGAATGCTGAGCAAATCAATGAGGCCATTCGAATTGCAGCCGAGGGGCCCCTGAAAGGAATCCTGGCTTACTCCACGGATCCGCTCGTTTCGTCAGACATCATCGATGATCCCCACAGCTCGATTTTTGCATCCGACTTCACCCAGGTACTGGGAGATACCGGTACGTTGGCCAAGGTGATTAGCTGGTACGACAATGAGTGGGGCTATAGCTGCCGTACCGCCGACCTGGTGGCACGCTGCGGAGCCCTGTAAGAAAAAGGCATGGCCCGGGCTTTGCGCTGCGTGCAGGAGGGGCACAGCAACTTCAGGCCCGAGTCGCGAGTCTGCCGTAACTCGCCGTCGGTGAAGCGGTCCAGGCGATGTCCAGTCCACGTCGACCTCGGTAAGTTGGTGTGCCCCTCACAGGAACTCTTCCATGACGCAAATCACCTTTCCCGAGATCCAGGTTGCGGCTCCCGACATGGAAGCAACCCGGCAGGCATACGAGCAATTCCATCAATCTTACGACGCCGCCGAAAACCTGGACGATGCGTTGAAAGTTCTCCAACGCTGGGATCAGTTACGACGTCAGATCGACACCTGGCAGGCCCTCACGGAACTACGCTTTCACCAGGACACACGTGACGAGGAGGCAAAGCAGGCACGAGACCATTGTGATCAGCTACGGCCCAAGCTGACCGAATTGTCCGTCAACCTCAAACGTAAACTACTCCAGGATCCACAACGGCCCGAGCTGGAAGAACGAATAGGAAAACAGGCTTTCTCGCTCTGGGAAGCGGAAACCACCACCTACGAACCGATCATTGAAGAAGACCTCGTCCAGGAATCCCGACTGCATGCCCAGTACACGGAACTGCTGGCCGGGGCGCAACTATCCTTCCAGGGCCAGACTTTCAACCTCTCGGAAATCGTCAAGTACCGTGAAGATCCGGACCGTAACGTTCGGCAGGCGGCGGACCAGGTGCGCTGGCAATGGTTCCAGGACCACCGTGAAACACTTGACGATATCTTTGATCAACTCGTCATCCTGCGGGACGGCATGGCACAAAAACTGGGCTTCGACAACTTTGTCGAGCTCGGCTATCAACGCATGACCCGGGTCGATTACAACCAGCAGGACGTGGAACGCTACCGCAAAATGGTCCTGGCGGAAGTAACCCCCTTCGGAAAGGAACTGCGCAGCCACCAGGCCCGGCAACTGGGAATTGAAAAGACCATGGCCTGGGACGAGGCTATCTACTTTGCCCAGGGAAACCCGACACCCGGCAACGACTACGACCACATGATTCGCCAGGCCCATTCGATGTTTGCCGATATCGGATACGGGCTGGACGATTTCTTCCAGCGGATGGTCGATGGCCAGTTCATGGATTTAAAGAATCGTGAAGGCAAGGCAGGGGGAGGTTTCTGTACCTCCTTCGACCTGTATGGCATGCCTTACATCTTTGCGAATTTCAATGGCACACGCGGAGACGTAGAAGTTTTCACTCACGAAATGGGGCACGCTTTCCAGAACTACATGAGTCGGGACCAACCGTGGATCGAGTACCTCTGGCCCACCTACGAATCCTGTGAAATCCATTCCATGGGACTGGAGTTCCTGACCTGGCCAGCCATGGAAAAGTTTTTCGGGCAACGCGCTGATGATTTTCGTCGGTTGCACCTGGCCAGTTCGCTGATCTTCCTGCCCTACGGAGTTGCCGTGGATCACTTCCAACACCTGGTCTATGAAAATCCAACTGCCTCACCCGCAGAACGTCACACCATGTGGCAGGAGTTGGAAACCCAGTACCAACCATGGTTAGACTACGGGGACCTGCCCCATGCCAGCCAGGGGGGTCGCTGGCAATCGCAACGACATATCTACGCCAGCCCGTTCTACTACATCGATTACACCCTGGCCCAAACCTGTGCACTCCAGTTCTGGCTGCGAGCAGCCCAGGATCGAGACCAGGCGATGAAAGACTACACGCACCTCTGCAGCCTGGGTGGACAGGCACCGTTCCAGGAACTGGTCCAGGCAGCCTCGCTGGTCAGCCCATTTGAAGCAGGCTGCTTGAGCGGAGTCGTCAACGAAGCCAGGCAATGGTTGGGTATCTAGGAAGTGTCTTCCGGAACCCGCTCCACGATATCTACTGGCCAGCTATTTCCTCGTCGTTGGCCGCATCACGAGTCTCGATTCGTCGCAGGTCAATCGTACCACCCAAATCGTCCGCATCCACGACCTCTCCGTCTGGAGGATTGCCCAGGTCAAACGGCGAGGATTGAAAGGGGTGACCCACCACCTGCTGCCATGAAAAACGTGATTTAAGCCAGCGCAAAATCAAATGCCGGTAACATCCGCGAGTCACGGGAATCAATAGAGAAAACCCAATCAGATCAGTAACGATTCCAGGGGTCAACAAGAACGCACCGGCCAGGAAAATCATCATCCCATCCAGCAACGCATTGGTTGGCACCTTGCCGGCACGCAACTCGTCCTGGATACGCTGATAGGTACGCAGACCCTGCGACCGCGTCAGCCAGTAACCGGTGATGCCGGTCACAACCACCAATAGCATGGTCAACGTGGGAGATGTGAGCCGCGCACATTCCAGCAACAGGTACAGTTCGACCAGTGGCAGGAAAACAAACAGTAAGATCAGGCGTCCGACCACGGGCTATGAATGCTCCACTTGGTACCTGCAAGTTCCGGAAAGCTACTCCGGCTTGTCCGACTTGCGAATCGGGTTATCGGGTACTGTTTTACCCGGCACCTTTACCGTGGTCAGAGGTTTTTCAGTTGGCTTGGCCGGTTTCTCCTCGGCCGCCGGTTTCTCCTCGGCCGGTTTCTCCTCGGCCGCCGGTTTCTCCTCGGCCGCCGGTTTCTCTTCAGCCGCTGGTTTCTCCTCAGCCGCCGGTTTCTCCTCAGCCGCCGGTTTCTCATCAGCCGCCGGTTTCTCCTCAGCCGCCGGTTTCTCCTCGGCCGCCGGTTTCTCCGTGGCTTCTGAAGCCTCCACGGAAGTCGCCTCTTCCTTCAACCGGGCCACTCGATCCGCGTACTGGTCTGCCAGTTTTTCCTGCTCCAGGTGCCGATACATGGCTACCAGGTTTC
>JAYGDH010000320.1:0-3069 GCA_046583055.1 Pirellulaceae bacterium
AGAAGAAACATGACAAGGCCTTCTTCCTGGCCTGTGGTATCTATCGACCTCATGAACCCTGCTTTGTGCCGCAGAAATATTTTGATGCCTTCCCCCTCGAAAAAATCCAGTTGCCTCCCGGGTACCGGGAAGATGATCTCGAGGACTTGCCGGCGGAAGGCAAGCGACTGGGACCCAATCGCTACTTCGCCCATATCCGGGCCAACCAGCAGTGGAAGCAGGGATTGCAGGGATACCTGGCATCCATCTATTTCGCCGATACGATGCTGGGACACGTGCTCGAGGCTCTCGAGAAAGGGCCCCATGCCAGTAACACGATTGTCGTCCTCTGGTCAGATCATGGCTGGCACCTGGGTGAAAAGCAGCACTGGCAGAAATTTACCGCCTGGCGGGCCTGCTCACGCGTGCCGTTGATTATTCGGGTACCGACAGGGACCCCCGGGTTGCCGTCGGGAACCCGTCCGGCGGTTTGCGAGCGAGCCACCAGTCTGCTGAGCCTGGCCCCGACCCTGTTGCAACTGTGTGGATTGCCTTCGCGTGCGCAAGATGATGGTCCCAGCCTGGTGCCATTGCTGGAAAATTCGCAGGCAGAATGGCCGCATGTTGCCCTGACTCACCTGCAGCGGCCAGGTAGTTTTGGCCTCAGCCAGGGGAACTGGCGTTACATCCGCTACGCAGGCGGAGGAGAAGAATTGTATGACGTGAAGGCCGATCCCTACGAATGGAAGAACCTGGCCGCTGACCCAGCACACCAGGATATGCTGAAGCAGTTACGTGCCCGGGCCCCGAAACAGTTTGCGAAATTGGTGGAGCCGAAGGTGGCATCCCTACCGGCCCTGAAATGGCAACCGGTGGCCGAGGGTAAGACAGCGCCACCATCGAAGCCTGACGGGAACCCTTTTGACGTGGTGTTCATCAACCGCCGGGACCACGACGTGACCCTTTACTGGATGGATCCCGAGGGAGGTCGCAAACGTTATGCCGTGATTGCTCCTGGCAAGTACTACCGTCAACAAACGCGTCCCGGTGCGGTCTGGATGATTGCCGGGGCAGAGAGCAATGACAGTCCGGCGCTGGGCTATTTCACGGTGGGTGACCGTGCCGCGCGAGCCGTGGTGCCGAAGTAAGATTGCTGCGCGGTTTAACCGAAAATCTGCCTGATTGGTTTTCCCTCGGCCAGTCGATGCGGTCGACCGGCCTGGTCATGGACCTCGGCCCGCGGGTTGAGACCAAACCGCCAGAAAATCGTGGCGGCCAGGTCAGCAGGAGTCACCGGATCGAGCGCCGGGTAGGCGCCCAGCTGGTCACTGGCACCAAAGACGGTGCCTCCACGGATCCCACCACCGGCTAGCGTGAGACTGTAGCAGTCAGGCCAATGGTCGCGTCCCGCGTTCTTGTTGATCTTGGGGGTGCGGCCGAACTCCCCGAGTGCGACCACCAGGGTGGATTCCAGTAGTCCACGCTCTTCAAGATCCTCGATCAAGGCAGCGTATGCCTTGTCCGCAGCCGGCAGCAGCCGATCCTTGTGCTCGGTGAAGTTCTGGTTGTGCGAGTCCCAGTTTTGTCCCTGTTGTCGATAGTCGTAAACATTGACGAACGGAACGCCTGCCTCGACCAGTCGCCGGGCCAGCAGGATGTTCTGTCCGCGCAGTTGATGACCATGAACACGCCGCTTATCCTTGGGCGCCTTGTCCGGGTACATCCCGTAGCGCTCCCGCATTTTCCGGGGTTCATCCTCGATACGCAGCGCCTGGGCAACTGCCTTGGATTGCATCAACTCGAGGGCCTTGTTGTAGAGCGCCTTGAGCTGCTGGGATTTAGGCAGGTTATCCAGGGCCGGGTCGTTGGCCAGTTGCTGGGCGAGTAACCGTCGCTGCTCCAGTCGCTGGATCGACAGGTCGGATGGCCGGGTGAACATTTCTGCGCTGTAGTTGACCTTGGCCGGGTTGCCGTCAACACGGAATGGATCGTAGGCTGCACCCAGGAATCCTCCACCCTGGCAGGGTGTATCAACCACGTTGTGAAATACCCAGGGCAGCGCGGCATGCGGGACATCGATATCGAGGGATCGCCGCATGTAACTGATCGTGGATCCGTGACAGGGATAAAACTGGGGAATGGGTGCAAACTCTTCACGATCCCCCTGGGGAGATTGTCGCCCGGTGAGTGTTTCTGTCGAGGCCGAGTCGTGCAAGCGGTTGGTGTGGTGCATGCTGCGAATGACGGCCATGTGATGCATGACCTTGGCCGTGTGCGGCAGATGTTCACTGACCTGGATTCCCGGTACCGAGGTGGAAATCGGTTTGAATTCCCCGCGCACTTCCTGGGGTGCATCTGGTTTCATATCAAAAGTATCGAGGTGACTGGGGCCGCCGTAATAGAAAATCACGATGCAGGATCGGATTTTTGACTCGCCCGGCAGTCCATCTGTCACAGCTGCCCGCGCGGATTGGGCACCCAGTAGTCCGCCGAGATTAAGTCCCAGGTAACCACCCGTGGCCAGTTGCAGGGCCTGTCGACGGTTGACGTCTGGCTGGCGATTCAAGGGAGAATTCATGAGGTTGCCCACGGGACGACAGGAAGCAACTAGAACAGCTCTTTGACGATGGAACCCTTGGGAAGCATTTTCATGGGACGTCCCTGGGCCAGGAATTCGTCGGTGGGATCGAGTCCCAGGGCATGGTAGACCGTGGCAACAAAGTCGGCGACTGCGACGGGCCGTTCCGTGGGCAGGCCGCCATCCTTGTCGCTGGCACCGATAACGTGACCGGTCTTGATGCCGCCTCCCCCCATGGTCAGGCTGAAACAACGTCCCCAGTGATCACGCCCGGGGCCCCGCTTCTCGGCATTGATTTTTGGTGTACGTCCAAACTCACCGGCCGTGATGACCAGCGTGGTTTCCAGCAATCCCCGATCATCCAGGTCATTCAACAGGGCAGCGTAACTGTTGTCATAGATGGGTAACTGGATGTCCAGGTGCGGGAAAATACCCCAGTGGTGATCCCAGGCATAGATGCCCGTGTCCACGTAGCCCTGGATCGTGACGAAACGGACGCCGGCCTCGATCAG
>JAYGDH010000399.1:0-1699 GCA_046583055.1 Pirellulaceae bacterium
GAAACCTGATGGCCTTCTCCAGGCAGACGGGCAAGCGGCTCTGGACATCGCAGTCCAAGGACCCGGCCGGTCATACGGGAGGGATCGTACCGATGACCGTGGACGGCCTGCCCTGCGTGGCAGTGTTGACGATTCGCAACCTGTTGATCGCTCGGCTGGATGCGGGTCATGAAGGGGAGACCTTGGCCGAGTTTCCCTGGGTGACGGACTTTGCCAATAACGTGGCCACGCCGACCGTACTTGGGAACTCGGTCATTATCACCTCGGAGTACAACCAGTATGCCACCACGCGGTTAGATGTTACCCGTTCCGGGATGAAACAGGTCTGGAAGCAGCCCTTCGCCTCGGGCGTTTGTCCCCCGGTGATTCACAAGGGACATGTTTACTGGTGCTGGCGTGGTCTTTATTGTCTCGATTTCAAGACGGGTAAACCGATCTGGCGTGGCGGGGCCTTTGGCGATACCGCCTCCTGTATTGCCACCACCGATGACCGCCTGATTATCTGGGGACGTCGCGGTGACCTGGTACTGGCCGAAACCGCGCAGCGATCTCCGAAAAAATACCAGGAACTGGCGCGGCAGAAAGATCTCATGGAGAATGATGCCTGGCCCCACATCGTACTGTCGCAGGGGAAACTCTACTGCCGGGATCGTGACGGCAACATGCAGTGCTTTGTACTGTCCAGATAAAGTATGCGTTATCGCTGGATCCAGAGTTCGGCGCCGATCAGCCTGGCTCCTGTCTCCCTGGTTTTCACCATCACACGGTTGGCACCCTGGCTGATGGCTTGCATGGGTACCTGGCACGTGTACCGCTGCACGTCGTTAACTTTCTTACCTCCACCGGTTGGTCCAAAGTTGGCCGATCCAAAGAGGATTTCCGGTGTGCTATCTTTCTTGAGTCCGGTGAAATCAACCCGTAGCTCGGCCGTCACGTCGAAGCCCGCACCACTAAGATCCTCGGGCACAATCAGCGACCGACGTTCAAATTCATTCGCTTTCAGTGCCATGGGCAAGGCCTGGGAAAAGTCAGTGACATCCTTGGCCCAGTAATGCGACGGCATCCAGAAACCGGCGTCCGAAATCGCGTACTGAATAGGCTGGGAGGTCAGTTGTGCTAGCGAACCCAAGTGGCCGAGGACCTTGCGTGCATAATCCCGGTCGGCAGGCGAACCAGGTCCCGGAAAGAGGTTGAATGCGTAGATCCCGGAGGCGCCGTCGTGCCAGAAGCGGGAGGCTGCGCCGAACCAGGACTCCACCGGTTGCGGGCTGCTCTTGCCACGTGGTGGTCGGTACAACAGGCCCGACTGGCTCAGGCAAGGGTAGATGGGGACGCCGTGTTTCTTTCCCAGCGAGACCATCTCCTTGATCGGCAGATCAAATGTGATGTAACCGCCTCCCAGTGCCACCGTATCGAGCAGTTGTTCTTGGAGCCAGGCCTTGGTGTCGATGCCGATCTGGCGACCATGCTTGAGCGTTGACGGAATCCGCGCTGCCAGCAGGAACGGTTTACCCTGGCGAGCACTTTCCTGCAGCACGACCTGGCGAATCTTCTGTACCAGCCGAGTCAGGATGGCGGTTTGGGCGGCAGTTGCAGGCTGGCCTTCAAAAGTCGTGCGGAAGTAGAAGGGGGCGCGGAGGAAATCCAGCTCGACACCATCGACTGGGTAGTTTTGCAGGACCTCGCGGATGATCTCCAG
>JAYGDH010000429.1:0-3048 GCA_046583055.1 Pirellulaceae bacterium
TCTACCAGTGCCCCGTTCGATGCGCTATTTCGGAACGACCCCAGGCTGAACGCCAGCTGGTAAAGAACACCGAGGTCTTCGTCTTCTTGCAGTTCCACGAGGGCCGCACGAACCGCTGGCGAGGCAGCGGCATGCCGTTCAGCCAACCGCAATGCCTGAATACGAACCTGGGGCGATGCATCCCCCAATCCTTTGAGCACCATTTCATCCGTGAGGCTGGACAGCCCTGCCAGCACGTACAGGGCTGTCATGCGCCCCTGCGGTAAGCTGGTCTGCTCGGCCAGCTTCTCTAACGCCGGAACCACGCGGCGGTCCTGTCTCTGGTACAGCAAGCGACTGGCGACATCCCGGTGCCAGCCGTTAGGATGGGCCACGAATGGCACCAGTTCCAGCGAGGAGAGTTCACCCAATCGGACGGGTGCCTCGGATTTCCGATGTGATTCCCGTGATACGATTCGGTAAATACGTCCTCGATCGTTGCCACTGGCGGCGTCCAGGTATTTGAAAAACTCCGGCGGCAGGAATGCTGCTCCCTCGATTAATTCTCGGCACATGTCCAGCATATAGAGGTTCCCATCCGGCGCATTAGCGAACTGGACCGGCCGAAACCAGATATCAGTAGATGCCAGGAACTCCGCCCCGGGGTCCGCTCGCCGAGCCACGAGTCCCAACCCCTGCGACTCAAGCTTCCCCCGGTAGACCAGGTTGTTAGCCACGTCACCGACGATCATGTTGCCATGGTATTTTTTCCCCCAGGCATCCCCCCGGTAAATCGTGATTCCCGTGGCGCCGGTAAAGAACCCAAATGGCTTTCCGCCCTCATCGGAACCACGAAACTTCCCTTCTTTTCTCAAGCGAGTCCGCAACACGCGCCATGGTTCCGGCGGACTGACACGATACAACTTGGTAAATTTCCCATCCGGTGCGATGCTAACTGCAGGCGCGTCTGCCTTTAGCTGTGGGTTGCGCGCCACGTAGCGATCGTCGTACATCAGGGTTTGTGCCGGCACGCTGTTCTGGCAGACGAACTTTCGTCCCCAATCGTCCATGCTCATGCCGTGCTGGCCACCGCCGGATGTCAGTTCAAAACGACCCAGGTCACGCGGATCAAACACGATTCCACGCCCCCGTACGGAAACGGCCTTGCTCTTTTCACCTGGTCCCACCTGGACGTCGCCACCCGCCAGGTTCGTGGAAAGATGGAAGCGATTATCCAGGCCCCAGCGAAAGGAATTTAGATGTGCTTCCCCCGCCTTGTCGGAACCGAAACCACGGAACACTACTTTTTTCTCGTCTGCCTTCCCGTCCCCGTCCAGGTCTTTCAGGTAAATCAAATCAGGGGCATCCCCGATAAAGACACCTCCATCCCAACAGCAAACCGCCGTGGGATATTTCAGATCCCTGGCAAACAGGGTGCTGGTCTCGTACTTGCCATCCTGATCTCGATCCTCCAGCAGGGCCACGGAACCTCCCTGGATCGTGTCCTTTTGGGCATACGCGTTATAGCCTGGCAGTTGGACGACGTAGACTTTCCCGAAAGCGTCAAAGGCAATCGCCACCGGGTCATGCACAAGAGGTTCACTGGCGACAAGTTCGACTTGAAAATCGGGGTGTAACTGCATTGCTTGCCTGGATTTTTCAGGGCTGGACGCTGCTAAACGGGGCAACTGTTTGCTGAAATCACCGGCCAAGGCAGGCGGCTTCTTTTCCTGCGTGGCCCCCTGCTGGCCCAGGTTCCAGGCCACGCCAACGCCCAGCAAGACCAGCAGGGCACCCTTTACACGACGTTGATTCATAAGATCCTGCCTGCATCAGAATTTTCGGGACCAGTTGTCTGGCCATCGTTCGACAACGACTTTCGTTTCCGTGTAGAATTCTACCCCATGTCGTCCCTGGGCATGAAGGTCTCCAAAGAAACTGTCTCGCCAGCCGCTAAAGGGAAAAAATGCCATCGGGGCGGCCACTCCCAGGTTGATACCGATATTGCCAACGTTAGCCTCGTAGCGAAATTTTCGTGCCGCCGCCCCATCACTCGTGAAAAGGCAGGCCATATTTCCGAACTGGCCGCTATTGACCCGTTCGATCGCTGCATCCACATCCGGCACTTGCATCAATCCCAGGACTGGCCCAAACAACTCCGTCGTCAGCAGGTCGCTGTCAGCCGGAACCTGGTCCAGTACCGTGGGAAAGAGGAAACTTCCCTGTTCATACTGGTTCACGGAGTGTTCCCGTCCATCCACGACACAACTTGCTCCGGACGCGACTCCCGTTTCGATTGCTGACACTAACCGATCTCGGCTCGTCATATTGATTACCGGGCCCATCTCGACACCGGACTCCTGCCCACAGCCCACGTTACGCGTGCGGGCCGCTTCGGTGATCGCCTGCCGAAATGGCCCTGCTGCCTCTCCCACGGTAATCGCCAGCGAAGCAGCCAGGCAGCGCTGCCCAGCACAACCGAATGCACTGTCCGCCACGATCCGGGTGGTCAAGTCCAGGTCAGCATCTGGCAGGATCACAATTGGATTCTTCGCCCCCCCCTGGCACTGGACACGTTTCCCGTGGCGACTTGCCTCGGAATAAACATGCCGTGCGACCGGCGTCGAGCCCACAAACGAAATGGCCCGCACCTCGGGATGCCGGATCAGGCACTCAACCGTTTCTGCTGTCCCGTGCACCAGGCTGACGACACCCTGGGGTATGCCGGTTTCCAGCAACAGTTCGATAAGCCGAGCACCGGTCAGGGGAGTCTTCTCGCTCGGTTTCAGGATGAAGCAATTCCCGCAGGCGATGGCATAGGGGAGAAACCACAATGGTATCATGGCCGGAAAATTAAACGGCGTGATGGCAGCCACGACACCCAGCGGTTGCCGGAAGAGGTGTTCATCAATTCCCGGCGCGATATCCTCGTTGTTGTAACCCTGCAACAGTACCGGTGCACCGCAGGCTACCTCGACGTTCTCAATTCCGCGACGGATCTCCCCAGCCGCTTCCGCGAGCGTCTTGCCACTTTCCAACGAGATGGTCCTGGCCAACTCATCGAGATTC
>JAYGDH010000477.1:0-4451 GCA_046583055.1 Pirellulaceae bacterium
GCGCAGTTTCCTGGTCAAGTTTAGCGAGTTTGAGAAGGGTCGCACGTTCCTTGGCTTGCAACGCGTGGCACTGGACAACGGTATCCAGTTTGGCAGCCTGTTCAGCGAGCCGTTGATCACGGCTATCCTCCGTGACCTGGAGGTTCCTGCGTCGCGATGTAATTACGCCACGCTCTATCTGAATGGCAAGTTCCACGGTGTGTACACCAATGTTGAGCGTCTGGACAGCGCGTATATCAAGAATCATTTTTCCGGTAGTGGCGCTCTTTACAAGAATCACACGGGAGGGGCGGGGGGTAGCCTGGAACCAGTTCGACTACCACTGGATCCCAATGATCGCCGTGGCCTGGCGTTTGAACCCAAGTCATCGGCGGCGCACCAGGATGCACGGGATGTGCTGGCGTTGATCGAGAAGATCAACAAGACTCCAGACAGGGATTTTGCCAGGGTGATGGAAGCCACTCTCGATATGGACTCCTTCCTGAAAACCATGGCGGTGATGCTTTTTTCAGGTGCCTTTGACCAACTCACCGGTTGGGCTCCCCACAACTATTACCTATACCATGATCCGGCGGATGGCCGGTGGCACTACTTGCCGTGGGACCTGGACGTGGGATTTGCAGATAACGCCTTTCGCCGTGTACCGGTGATTGCTGGTTGGCATGCTGCCTGGCCGATCATGCCCCGTTCCCCATCTCCGCTGATTCAACGGATCCTGGATAATCCACAGCTGCTGGCTCGGTATCGACGCGAGGCAGACCTGATCCTGGAGAAATATTTTCATCCGCGGGTCCTGGTGCCACGGCTGGACCAACTGTACTTGCGTATCAAGGATGACCTGGCTGCAGATCCCTTTCCAGATCGCCGTGTCACGAATCCCGAGGATCGCAGTTACGACACCATTGTTGCCTCGATGAAGGAATTCATCGAGCGCCGGTATCAAATTGCCCGGACCCAGTTGGATCATCCCGGTCCACGACCACCGTTGCATCGTAATGCTCCACCCAGCCCGGGTCCCCAGACAGCTGATGCGCCCAGCGAGTTACGCGTGGTTGCTGCCACGGCCAGGTCCGTGATGTTCCGTTGGAAAGATAACTCGCAAAAGGAGATTGGGCATATCCTGCAGCGAGCTGACGGAGAAAAGGGGGGAGAGTTTCGCAATCTCAGGGGGCAGCCTGGCCAGAACCTGACAACCATGTCGGACAATAAAGTCATGCCCGGGAAGACGTATCGTTACCGCGTGTATGCGGTGCAGGGTGGTCCGACCGGTCCGCAGGGCATGGGAGTTTCCAATACCGTTACCGTGCAGGTACCGGGAAAGTAGCCAGTGTCCTGGCGCCTGCTCAGGGGTTTCGTCCCAGGGAGAGTGTCGGTCGATAGGCCTCTTCGCCTTCGACCCCGGGCCGTGGTGCCAGGGTGCGTGGGTTGCTGGCAATGCCGACAGGCCGGGAGTTTTTCTTCAGATCCTGCCGGAATTCTTCCAGCATGCCTTTCAGCTTCTTGACCACCGCGGGATGGGCTCGGGCCACGTCTTTCTTTTCGGAAAGATCCGAGTGGAGATTGTAGAGCTCACCCTTGACCATCAGTTTCCAGTTCCCGGAACGGACGGCAGCGAGTCGTCCCCCCTGCTGGTAGAAAAACCGGTCGTGCGGTGTCTTGGCGCCGGGTTTACCCAGGAGAATCGGCCCGATGTCCTTGCCATCAATCACTCGATCAGTCGGCATCGACTTTCCTGCCATCCTGGCGAAAGTGGGGTGTAGATCCATGGCGGTAGTCAGTTCTGTCGACGAGGTGCCGGCCGGGATGGTGCCTGGCCACCAGGCAATGGTTGGTTCACGGTGGCCACCTTCGTAGGCGGATCCCTTCCTGCCTCGCAGGGGACCTGCTGAGAGTCCCCCGGCGGGCCCATTGTCGGAGGTGAAGAGGACCAGCGTGTTTTCCGCCAGCCCTTCCTCGCGGAGCGTCTTGAGAATTTGGCCGACACTCCAGTCCACTTCCTCGACCTGTGCCTGTTCCACGGTCTTGGCTCCGGCCATGAATTCCGG
Organism: Pirellulaceae bacterium; assembly: GCA_046583055.1. GTDB lineage: Bacteria > Planctomycetota > Planctomycetia > Pirellulales > Pirellulaceae > JAZADA01. The sequence continues at coordinate 2,046 of JAYGDH010000477.1, forward strand.
TGAAGCTTTCCGGGGACCATGGACGAAAGCGTGCGGCAGGTAAACGAAGAAAGGCTGGTTCTTGTTCTGGCGAATGAAGTCCGTGGCTGCCCGTGTAAATTTTCTGCAGAGCGTTGCCTGGTCATCCATGTTCTTGATGATTTCCACGACCTTGGTATCGCGCAGTACTGGCAGGTCCGGGCACTTGAACCGCTTCAGGGCGGGCCACATGTCGTTGGAGTAAGGGATCCCGTAGTAGGTATCAAAGCCCTGTGCGGTGGGGAGGAACTGGGGCTGATCACCCAGGTGCCATTTCCCGAAGCAGCCCGTGGCATACCCGGCGGACTTGAGAGTTTCAGCCACGGTAATTTCATCCGGATGGAGTCCATGATGGTCACCTGGAAAGAGAACAATGTGCCCGGAGCCTTTCTCCAGGCCCACACGCTGCGGGTAACTGCCGGTCATCAGGGCAGCTCGCGAGGGAGTACAGACGGGTGCAGCAACATAGAAAGAAGTCAGCTTTCGTCCCTCGGCAGCCATGCGGTTCAGGTGTGGAGTCCGATTGATTTTCGATCCGAAGGGTTCAATATCCCCGTAACCCATGTCGTCAATGAAAATAACCACGAAGTTGGGCGTCGCGGCATGGCTGACCAGGGATCCGGCCAGGACGAGGGCTGTCGCCAGTAGGAATCGTGCCTGCATTGTTCTCATGGGTTCTCCAGTTATTCGGTTTCATCCCCGATGCCGTTGGAGTTCTTGTCGGTTACATCGGAAAGCGGATTACTGATCACGGCTTGCCAGGCGATTTTTCGGAAGACCTGGTCCAAATCGTGATCCAGTGACGGATGCTTGCCCTGGAGCTTGATCAACGCGGGTGAGCGTTTGTAGATCGTTGCATAAAAGACATAGCCCTCCAGCCAGGCCAGCGGGGCATCAAGATGCCCGCCATCGGACCAGATACAGGGGACCTTGCCGTCGACTTTCTTGTTGAGTCCCTTGATGGTCGGCAATTTCCCCTGGAAGTAAAGTTCCAGGGCGGCCAGCATGGCCTCGTTAGTGGGGAGCACATGGACCTTGCCCGGATAGTGCTTGTCGATCCCGGCAATTTGCCGCGTGATGGACTGGTTCGTCGTGTTGACGCGGGCCCGGTAGTTCTCGATACGTGGTTGCTGTTCCCCTTCTCCAAATCCATCGGCCCACTGCGGCCAGCCGTTGAAGACATAGAATTTCATCTTCGGGTTGTACTTGAGGCAGAAATCGATCCAGCCGAAATAGTACTCGGGTCGATCATTGGTGTAGCTGCCCCACATCATGATGTCCCATTGCCCGGTGGTAATGGCAGCCATGCAAACAGGATTCGGTTTGCCACGCGAGGAGAGGATGCCATTCTCCTGTTCCCACATCATGCGAGCAGCGCCCCGTTCACCACCACGGGTGTTGGTTCGCAGCCGCTGTTCCAGGCCGGCGGCTCGGGCAATGTGTGGCAGCGTCCCGTAGCCGGGTCGCATCCAGCTGTGTCCAGTGGCCACGATTCGCAGCCCGTTCGCTTTTGGATAGCTGAGTGATCCAGCCGGCTTCTTTTTCAGGCCTTCGAACAGAGATCGGATTTCTTCTGCAGTTTTCAGGTAGGTTGCGTGGCGGATTTCCGGGCTCTTGTCATGGCCATGGCCAAGCCATGGATCAGGTACGGGTCTGCTTTTGCGATGCTTGGCCTGCGGCCGCTGAAAGCGGCCCGCTTGTTTTGGCGCGGGTTGTGCAGCCTCCTGGGCCTGCACTCCAGGAAAGCATGATAATGCGGCCAGTAACAGGATGGTGGTAAAGCACTTCATGACTTTGCTTTCAGAAGATGAAACCGTCTACTGTCATATTCTTTTTCATGATTGCTGCTGAACGGTTGGTGTGCAAGTCACTTGGCGCTGGTTCGCTTTGCCGTCGCAAATGGTATAGGTGCTGGAATTTCCTCGCAGACACGTGTTTTCCAGGCTGCCAACGCTATCGTTCAGATCTTGATTGACATGATTAGGGACTCTGTTCTAATACGTGAAAAGGCCCATCTCTTGTCGCTTCTCAACGTGGGTGGGGCTTGAATTAATCCAAACTTCTCTGGAAAGATCTTCTTGCATGCGATTTCAACTCAGAAACAAGCACAATGTGCGTTCCCAAAGACGACTGCAAAAGCAACGGAAGCTCGCGATGTCGCGGGAACTCAGGATAGAGTTTCTGGAGGTACGTAACCTGTTGGCAGCCAACGCGGTCAATGATGAGTTCGTTTACCTAAAAAATTCGCAGTTGCATGTACAGCACCTGCCGGTGTTGCACAATGACCAGGCCGAGGATGCCCGCATTGTGGAAGTGGTTGGTGCAGACCATGGGGGCACGGTCCGGATCATCGCGCAGGGACGACTCCTCTCCTATCTGCCACGACAC
>JAYGDH010000480.1:0-3224 GCA_046583055.1 Pirellulaceae bacterium
ATCGTCATGGCCACGGTCAAGGGTGATGTCCACGATATTGGCAAGAATATCGTGGGTGTGGTGCTGGGATGCAACAATTATGAAATCATCGACCTGGGAGTCATGGTCGCCTGTGAAACGATCCTGGAAACGGCCAGGGAAGTAGGTGCTGATATCATCGGACTCTCCGGCTTGATCACACCGAGTCTCGATGAAATGGTCCATGTCGCCCAGGAAATGCAGCGACAGAAAATGACGCTCCCCTTGCTTATTGGTGGTGCCACGACAAGTGCCAAGCATACGGCAGTTAGAATCGCCGACCAGTACGAGGAACCGATCATCCATGTCACCGACGCTTCACGATGTGTTGGCATCGTGGATCGATTGCTCAGCAAGGAACTCCGGCCTATCCTGGTCGAAGAGAACAGGCAGAAACAGGACGATTTGAATCGTGCTTACCAGCAACGAACGTTGCCCCTGATCAATTACCAGGACGCCTGCCAGCAACCGTTCCCCACGAACTGGGACACGGTTGTCATCGATACACCGAACAGCCTGGGCACCCAGGTACTGGACGATTACCCGCTAGAGGACCTGGTTCCCTACATCGACTGGACGCCGTTCTTCATGACCTGGGAACTCAAGGGAAAGTACCCAGGGATACTGGATGACCCCCAGCGAGGTGAAGTGGCTCGAGACCTGTTCGACCAGGCACAACAGATGCTGGACCGTATCATCAGCAAGCGACAACTGCAGGCCAAGGCGGTTTACGGGATCTGGCCGGCAGCGGCCAATGGAGATGACCTGATCATCTTCGGTGATGAAGGCCGCGACGAGGAGTTAATGCGATTGCATACGCTTCGTCAACAATGGCAACGGCAGGGCCAGCAGGAATTCCGCTCGCTGGCCGACTACGTTGCACCCCTGGAATCCGGCCGCCCCGATTACCTGGGCGCCTTCGCCCTCACAGCAGGTATCGGCGTCAACGAATTGGCGGCTGAATACATCGAGGCCCAGGACGATTACAGTGCGATCATGGTTAAGGCACTGGCCGATCGACTGGCAGAGGCGTTTGCCGAAGCACTCCATGAACGCGTGCGGAAACACTGGAAATACGGGTCTGACGAACAATATAACAGGGAGGATTTGATCGCGGAAAAATACCGCGGTATTCGGCCCGCACCTGGCTATCCAGCGCAACCTGACCATACAGAAAAAACAACGCTATTCAGGCTGCTGCAGGCGACAAAACACACGGGTATTGAATTAACCGAAACCCTGGCCATGACCCCGACAGCCAGTGTCTGCGGGCTCTACTTTGCCCATCCTGAGGCACGATATTTTTCAGTTCATCGACTCGGCCGAGACCAGGTCGAGGATTATGCCAGCCGCAAGAACATGTCAATCCAGGAAGTCGAGCGATGGCTGGGGCCACACCTCGGTTACGAGAAAACTTCTTCCTGACGCGACTCGTTTCCCCTGTTTCCAGAAAAAATTGTGAAACACTCCGTGGATTTGCGGTATCGAGTCTGTTACACCAACATAAACCCGATCATCATCCATCGAAAAACCATTTCTTCGCTATGCCAAACTGGTACCAACCAACTTTCCGACGAGCTTACCTGGCGGTCGTCTTCCTTGGCAGCCTGTCCTGGTCTGTAACACACGCCGAATCTCCTGCCCGGACCGACACTTCAGCTGCCGCCCGTGGATATCGGGCGCTGACAGAAAAGGCCTTCTTGCCTGCTGATTTTGACCAGGAAGTGTTTGATGCCACCTGGCGGACCTGGCCGGAACCGCTGAAATCCAGGGCAGCCCGCAGTTCCCTGGCTGAGCGGCGCCAACTGGCATTCCAACGATATGGCCTCACCCCACGTCCCAACGATCCATCCGGCAAGCCGCTGCAGTACGTTGTCGACACGAAAGGCAACTGGTCTCTAAACTGTTTCAGTTGCCACGGCGGCAAGGTCGCGGGCCAGGTTATACCTGGCTTACCCAACACGCATTACGCGATGCAAACGTTGAAAGAGGAAATAAGTGCGAGCAAGATCCTGCTGGGAAAACGATTGAACCGTCGCGACCTGGGAGCGGCTTTGTTTCCCATGGGAACCACCCACGGCACGACCAACGCTGTGATGTTTGGTGTGGTACTGGCAGCCAGCCGAGATACGGACCTTAATTTTCAACAATTCAAGAGACCGCCCAAGCTCGTCAACCATGACATGGATGCACCCCCCTGGTGGCATTTTCGGAAACGTCCTCGAATCTATATCGACGGCATGGCAGAACGGGGACATCGTGCACTGATGCAATTCATCCTGGTACGAGAAAATACCCCCGAGCACTTCCAACAATGGGAAAGTGATTTCAAGGATATCTACGCCTACCTGATGTCGCTGGAAGCACCCAAGTACCCGTTCCCCGTTAACCGCCCCTTGGCCAGGCAGGGTGAACTGGCATTCAACCAACACTGCGCGGACTGTCACGGTAACTATGGAGCCCAGGCCAGTTACCCCAACACCATGGTACCGATTGCTGAGATCGGTACAGACCCAATCCGTTTCAAGGCCTTGAGCGAATCTCATCGCAGCTGGTACCAGGCCAGTTGGTTTTCCCATCACGGCAAGAAACAGGTGGTGATCAAACCCGCCGGATACGTGGCCCCTCCACTGGACGGCGTCTGGGCCTCGGCTCCATACTTTCACAATGGTGCTGTCCCTACCCTCTGGGGCGTCTTGAATCCCGACCAACGGCCAACGGCCTGGAAGCGGACGGAAAACGGGTATAACCAAGAGGAAGTCGGATTGGAAATACAAAAATACAGCCAACCTCCTGGAAATTCAAAGGATCGCTGGGAACAACGCTCATTCTTCGACACGAGAAAGACGGGCAAGAGCGCCGCTGGCCATCGATTCCCGGAAATCCTGACGCCGAACGAAAGACGGGCCGTCCTGGAATACCTGAAAACGCTCTAGCGATGACGACTCCGAGCCTATCGTCCCCACGCTCCGCCAATACCCTCCCGATTGTTGCAGACAATTTCACGTGAGGTTGATTGACAAATAAAGGGATCTGGCTACGATGTGCTACAAGGAATGAGCCGTCCCTAGCATCCCCCAAACCTCTTGCAAGGAAAGGGGCCACTGCTGACGGATTCGCTCGCATTCATTTGCTCAATTACATCGGGCTTCGAACACGTAGCCCATCATCGATCACAAGGAGGGCGTCATGTCGATGACACAACT
>JAYGDH010000500.1:0-5862 GCA_046583055.1 Pirellulaceae bacterium
GAACTCGACTTTGGAGAAGCCAAATACGAGCTAGCCATTGAACAGTTTCTGGCCGTCGCCGTCGGCTACCCATTCCCTGAGTGGAAAGCCCTGGGACATTTTGAAGCCGCCCGCTGTTTCATCCAGTTGAAACAGCACGAGAAGGCCATCGATTCCCTAGAAACAATCATCAAGGATCATGCCGAACACCCGAAAACAAAGGACGCCGCGAAACTACTCGCGGAGCTCAAAAAATAGGCGCATCTCTAACGAGGACACTCATGATAACTCTTCCTGGCTCCCAACTGCGACAACATGCCTTCCTCTGGCTCACCGCTATCGTCGTCTTCGTTACCATGTCAGCCATCGCCCAGGAACCGCCGGCCCCCCCGGCCGCCCCGGCCGCTGATCCCGCCACCGACCAGGCTGCCGACACGGCCGAACCGAGTGCAGCACCGGACAACGACAGCCTGGGTAGCCAGATTTTCAAGGTCCCGGAATCGACGAGCGATTGGTTTGCTCTCTTCTTTTACGCCCTGCTCGGTATTTTTTCGATCTTCGCAGCCACGGTCACGCTTGAGCGGATCGTAAATCTGCGCCGCTCGCGCATCCTCCCCGCGGCATTTGAAAAGGGCCTCACGGACATACTCGGTCAGTCGTCCCCGTCTCAATCCGAGCTGGCGGACCTTTCCCGGCAATGGCCTTCACCGATCTCCCGCATCCTGTCCGCTGCACTGGACCGCGCCGGTCGCCCCCTTTCCGAGGTCGAGAAAGCAATGGAGGACGCCGCCCTCCGTGAGATCTCCGAGATGCGCAGCAAGCATCGACCGCTTAACGTAGTCGCTTCCACGGCTCCCCTGGTAGGGTTGCTCGGGACTGTCGTTGGTATGATTTTCGCCTTCCAGATTTCCAGCCAACTGGGTCTTGGTAAGGCCGAACAGTTGGCCCACGGCATCTACCTGGCCTTGCTCACTACAGCCGGTGGGCTGACGATTGCAATTCCAACTCTCCTCCTTTCCGCCTGGTTCCAGGGACGAGTCGAACGGTTTTTTCGCCAGATCGATCAGGCCCTTGCGCCGCTTATTCCCTTCTTCACCCGGCTTGAAAAACGCGGCCCGGCGACAGCCCCACAGCCCAGCACTCCTCCCGGATCCCAATACGGTTCCCCGGCTGCGATATCCAAAAACGTCTAGTCCCTGAACCACTGAAGTCTCCCAAGGATTTATTTATGCGATTACCACCACCTGACCCTGATAGCGACGGACCGAATCTCACGCCAGTCATCGACGTCGTTTTCCTCCTGTTGATCTTTTTCCTGGTCGCGACCAAGTTCGATCAACAGGAACGCCTTGTCTCCATCAACCTGGCTGAGATTTTCAAACCCGAACCCATGGCAGTCGGTACCAAAGAAGTCATTATCAACATCACCAAAGACGGCAAGTATTTCATCGGCGACCAGGTACTCACCGAAGTAACCCTGGCTGACGTACTTCACGGTGTTGCCATCAGCAACCCCGGCCAGCGCAATGTCCAGATCCGCGCCGACCAGGAAGTTCAGTTCAAACATCCGTTGACCGTCATGGGACTCTGCAAGCAGGAGGACCTTGACTATCGTTGCACGGTGTTACCGAGGAGCAAGTAACCTCCCCTAACCAGTCGAATTCGAATGACGCAAACCACACCCACCACGAGCCCTCCTGCCCAGCCGCCACGCCGGCGGCTTTACGCACTTCTTGTTGTGCTGGCCATCGGCGTCTTGGGCTACTGGCTCTACCCGCGCAACGTGGCGCGGATGACCACTCTGGACGGAAAACAGAGCTGGCCGATCGCCGAAGGTCCGCCGCGTCGCCATGTTATCTGGGAAACGGCAGTGCCGGTCTCCAGCCCAGCGCTTCCCGACAACAACCAGACAACCATCATTAGGCCTACCCTGGGTCCGGCGGCACGCATTCTTTACTTTGCCGCCTACACCCCGGAAAATCACCTCGATATTTACCAGAGCCAGCTGCTCGATGGCACGTGGCAAGCTGCCACGCCCGTCGACAACTTGAACTCGCAGGCCGATGACATCGGTGCTGCCGTCAGCGCCGATGGAAACACGCTCTACCTTTATTCAAACCGTGACGACGGCCATGGTGGATTTGACATCTACCAATCAGCACGTGAAAACAATACCTGGTCCGAGCCGGTGAACCTTGGCAAAGCAGTCAACACGGTCGCCGACGAATGCGAACCCGCACTTGCCCCCGACGGCAGTTCGCTTTACTTCACCAGCAACCACTCCGCCAATATGCAGCAGAATCCAGACGCAGCTTCCGGCCGCCGGAGCACCCAGAGGTGGACATCCACCCTCCGTTCTGCGATCGGATTCAACCAGTTCAACATCCATCGCTCGCGGCGGCCGGACGCCGACTCACCCTGGGGCCAGGCCCACCCCCTTACCTCGCTCAACCGCTCGGATGCGAATGACGGTGCTCCCAGCGTTGACTCCACGGGGTCCTTTCTCTATTTCGCCTCTGACCGACCGCATCGACCCGGGGAATCAAAAAACCTCGATCTCTACCGTTGTCGCATCCGCGAAACCGGACACGGCGAACCGGAAAACCTGGGGCCGGGTGTCAACACCCCATCCCACGAACTGGAACCGTCGCTCAGCCAACATGGATTCCAACTCTATTTTTCCCGGCAATCCCCGGCCGAGCGTGGGTCGCATCGCCCCCGTTACGATGTCTATGCCAGTACCGCTATCGAAGTCGAGATCCAGCAACGGCAGGATTCGCAGCAACTTAAAGCGCTGGCCGCCTTTTTCCGCAGCCTCGCCTTGCGTGGCAGTAACTTTGTCCGCGCACAGGGCTGGTTGATGGGGCTTCTCTTGCTGGTTGCCGGACTCGTGGCTGGCATCGTCTGGTACCTGCGACGCGTCTCCTTGCCTCGCGCCACCGTACCCGTATTCTTCGTGTGGGCACTTACGCTCCACCTGATCCTGGGCGCCGGATCCTTCTATATCTATTTCGACAGCGAACTGCTCGAAACCGTGAAAAAAACCTTCAAGAGCATCCTGGTCGCTTCCAAGTTACCCAGCGACGAGCTGCATCAATCCCACAAGCCCGGCCAGGAGGCCTACGAGAAGGTCGCCGACCTCAAGTCACTCGAAACTGTCCAAACGTCCGATGTCGCCCGTCAAAACATTGAATCACCCAACGTGGCCGTCGCCACCGATTCGGCGATTCCCAGCCTACCCTCCCGCTTCCAATTGGCAGTCCAATCGATTCCCCGGATTACTGTCGACACCATTCCCACCGAACCCATTAAACCGGCGAAACCCGTCGACCGAAACTCCGCGGTACCGCAAACCATCGCCGACGTACCTGTAGAGATCCAACTCCCTAAGCCGGTCGCCGATACCCAGCGCGAACTCATGCGGCCACGCACCGAAACTCGCCTGCCCAGGCAACCTTCAACCCAACCCGCCCTGCCCGTGGAATCGATCACCCCAGCTACCCCTGAAGCCCTGGCCTCTGTCACGACACCGCAGCCAGACCTCCCTGAGAAAGCTGAACCTAAGCCTGCCACAAACCAGTCAGAGCCAGCGCCGCTCGACCGGCAGAGCCCTCGACCCATCGACGACACCCAGGCCACACAGGTTGCCAGCCTACGTCTTCCGGCCCCTCCTGTCACAGTGCCACGGCAACGTCCGGTCCCCACTGCCGCCATGAATGTCGACCGCGCCGATCCCGTCTTGATTCTCGCACCGGATACCCTACCGGAAACGATGCAACCGACCCAGGCCATGGTCCGCCTGGATGCCAGTCGCCAGTTCCAGAGACAGTTTAAGGAGCAGGTCGGCCCCGCGACGGTAATTTCCCAGGCCAATTTCGAGTCCAGTGCACGACTCCGCAAGGCATCGCCGGTTGCCGCTGCGACATCTTCCCAACGTTCCCAGGCACAGCTTTTTGCGAACCCACCCCAGAACCAACCCTCACCCATCAGCGCACCCATTCCATCCAGGAAAGTCCTTCATCCTCGACGGGACGATACGACCATTCCGGAACTCCAGCCAGTCGAGGGTTTGGCGCGCCGCGCGTTGACCAGCGCCCCTCAATCGCTAAGCCAGCCACGGACCGACGACCCGCTCACTCCCAGGATTCCTTCCCAACCCCTGGAATCTGCAATCACCCGTGCCGAACCCGTCCCAACTGACACGGCCTTGCAAGCTTCCCTGACCAAGCTGCCCATGGAGGAAGCTAACCAGAATGTGATGACCGCTCTTGCCCTCCCTGCCTCGCAGCCCGTCAGCGCAAGCCGGGTTGAAACCCCGCTCCTGGATGTCCCGCCCAATGATGCGTCCGAAATTGGTGGTCCCTTACGTCCCAGCACGACGGCCGTCGTCATCGGCAGTATCGGCCGTGAGATAGTCGACACCCCGATCACGACAAGTCCCCACGCCACAGCGCTACTACGCCTGCCCGCGCGCGCACCGAACATTCTCTATGCTGAGGACAACATCGGGCTCCAGGCCCTGCTGCGACTTCGCAACGTGGATCTCGAGGCCAAGCGAGAACTGGTCAAACTATTTGGCGGCAGTGAAGAGACCCTCGACACCGTTAATCGAGGATTGGCCTGGATTGCAAAACAACAATACGACGATGGTCACTGGAGCCTTAATAAATTGCGTCCGGTCGATGGAAAACCATCCACCCACGCTGGTTCGGTAAACTCGGATACCGCGGCGACCGCCTTTGCCCTGCTTCCGCTACTTGGCAACGGTAACACGCATCAGGCCGGCACGTACAAGCAGCACGTGGATAAGGGGCTGCAATGGCTTATCAAGCAGCAGCAGGGCAATGGCGAACTTTCTCGCCCGGCCCCCTCCAATAGTCGCATGTACAGTCATGGTGTCGCCGCGATCGTCCTTTGCGAGGCCTACGCGATGTCCGGCGATACACGGCTCAAGGATCCGGCCCAGCGAGCGATCAATTTCATCGTTTCCGCCCAGCATAAAACACTCGGAGGCTGGCGATACAATCCCGGCGATTCCCCCGACACCTCCGTTGTAGGCTGGCAAGTAATGGCTCTTAAAAGCGCCCAGATGGCCAATCTGCAGGTCCCGACCGCCAGCTTGCAAGGTTGTCGCAACTGGCTTCAGCGCGTTGCCGGAACCGGGGGCAAGCTTGGGCAATTCGGTTACACCAATAACTCGACGGTAAAGCCGGAAATGACGGCCGAGGCGCTGCTTTGCTTGCAGTACCTGGACATGCCCCGCGACGATCCCCACATCTCGGCCGGATCTGCCTACCTGCTCAAAACACTCCCCCGCAAGAACACCCACAGCAGCTATTATTGGTACTACGGCACCCAGGTGATGTACCATCTCCAGGGTGAACCCTGGAAACGCTGGAACGATGCCATGAAACCGTTACTAATCGCTACGCAGGAAAAGACCGGACACCAGGCTGGAACGTGGCCGCCCCGCGATAACTGGGAACGTTCGGGCGGGCGCCTGCTGGCTACCTCGTTGCGGATCCTGATGCTAGAAGTATATTTTCGTCACCTACCTCTTTACAGGACCAGTGAGTGACGCTGGCCTGTATTTGCGCTGTAAAAACCCCACTTGCCTTCCACACCCGAAAAAAACTAGACTGGGTGGCATCACAACCTCGCCTGAAAGGAAATCGCCATGAAATACACGTTCGCATGCTCACTGGTCGGGCTACTGCTGCTCGCCGGGTGCACACAGGATAACACACCCGCTGCCGGTGGAAACAACACCGCTACCACCACGGTCGGTGGTAAAGTGATCGACGGCACCAGCGCTGTCTTTGCGACACACCTGGCTGGTTCTGCACCCATCCTCGTTGATTTTTACGCCGATTGGTGACCTCC
>JAYGDH010000520.1:0-19384 GCA_046583055.1 Pirellulaceae bacterium
CGCTACCAAGAAAGCCGCTACCAAGAAAAAAACTGCCTCGACAAGGGCAACCAAGAAAACCTCGTCCCGCAAGACCGCTAAGCCCAAACGAGCCAAATCCAAGGCTGTCAAAACCAAGAAGACTCCTGCAAAGAAAACAAAGAAAGCAGCCGCCAAGCGACCTGCCAAGAGAAAACCTCGCTGACACGACCCGGCAATTTCTTTATCGTAGAACCATTTCCCCGGATTTGGTAAACTGTTTTCAGTGGCAAGGGCCGGGCAAATAGAGCACGCTCCGTCTCGTGGCAAACAATACCTTCGCACGATTGGGCCACCACCACGTGTCGCCCGCATGACCTGGTAAGTCATTTCATTTACCACCTACAAGGAGTCCAGGTGTGAATATCGGTCGCTTGCAAATCGTCCTCCTGCTCACAGGTTGCCTCGTTACCAGGGTGACGATCGCACAACAGGAAGCAAAACCCAATCGTCCCGAGAATGCAGCCCAGCAACCAGTTGCTGCACCTGTGCAGGATGAAGACCCCGTAACCGTTTTCGTTCCGAAGACGCCTCGCGATGATCGTGATCGCGATAAAATTACAGCAGCATCCCTGTTTGCCCACGGGCGATTGTTGTTTCAACAGCAGAAATTTGCGCAGGCCTTATCTCGTTATCAACGTGCCTGGCATTATGATCCAAGCGGGGTTTCCATCCTGCGCGAAATTATCCCTCTCTCCCTACGTCTCAAACGCAATGATGAAGCGGTTCGTTACGCTGTCATCGCCGCAGAAAAGGACCCCTCGGATGTCGCACGAATGCGCCGAATCGCATCGGTTCTGCGACAGCAACGCCAGTTCCCACGAGCATTGAAGCTTTATGAACTGATTGACCAATTGCAGGGAGCCGGCACACTTGATTTCAACTATATCTCTCTCCAACTGGAACTGGGAAAGCTGTACTTCCTGACCAGCCAGTCCAAATCCTCCGCACGGGCCTTAAAACATGTGAAAGACGCCCTGGCGAATCCCGAAAAATACGGACTCAATGATCCGCAAACGAAACAGCTTGAAGGAAAAGACGGATCGACTTACCAGGTCATCGCCGAGAGCATGCTACTGGATGGAAAACCTGGAATTGCAGAAGCCATGTTCCGAGAAGTTCATCGCCTGAAACCGGATGAACCGTTGCTGGCTTTTCGTCTTGCCCGCGCCCTCGCAACACAGAAACAACCTGATAAGGCACTCGCACAACTCGACATCTTCATGGCAGCAAAAACAAGCGACCAGGGGCTGGCACCCTACCAGCTACTGGAGCAACTGATCAAGCAACAACTTAAAGATGATACCGCTGCAGCTAAACGACACCTGGAAAAACTACTGGAATTACATCAGGCAGATCCCGACAACATGCCGCTGACTTTTCACCTGGCCCAGGCGCACACCTCCCAGGAAAACCCTGCAGAGGCTCGAAAATTGTTCGAAGCGCTGCTGGATAAAAAGCCAACAGTAGATGCCTACCGCGGCCTGGTGTCCATCCTGGTGACTAACCTGGCCAAGGCCCTGGCAGCCCAGCCAGGGGACAAACCACTGAAATGGTCAGAACAGCAACAAGCGGAGTGGCAGGATCTCAGTAAACACCTCGCTAAGTTCCTCGGTGGCAGCGGTTCCCTGGATCCGCTCGATGAAAAACTCGCCGCCCGAATTTTCGACAATAAGCGTTTTCTTGCCGCCTTGATGTCACAATTTCGCAACCAGCTGAATCTCGAGGTCGACGGCAAAACCGCTGGCAAGGAACCCGTAGACATCCAACCGCTGGCAATCGCCGCTGGCTTGATTGCTGTGCGAGCGACACAGTGGGACGATGCCGACGCTTTTTTTGCCAGGGCCCTGGAGGCAGCCGGAAACAAGCCGGCTCCGGTTTTCGAAGTCTGGGGACTACAGATGTTGATGGCTGAACAGTTCAATCGCTCCGCGGAGGTACTTCAACAAGCGATTGAACATCCGGGCATCAACAATAAACGATCGCTCTATTTCCTGCTGGCCGGTGCTTACGAAATGGCCGACCAGACAGACAAGGCCCTGGAGGTGGCCCGCAAGGCTGTCGAGACAAGTCCCAAGTTGCCCCGTATCCACAGCCGAGTTGCCTGGGTCTATTACCATGCTCGTCGTTACCCGGAAGCAGAACGGCACTACCAGGCCCTGCTGACCAAATTCGGCTCAGAATACAACTCGGCCGACACACGTGATGTATTACGACAGGCACGTTTGACACTTTCCAATCTCTGCGTACTACAGGACCGCAACACCGAGGCAGAGGAATGGCTCGAGAAAGTACTGGACGAATACCCCGAAGACATCGGAGCTCTGAATGATCTCGGTTACCTGTGGGCTGACCAAAAAAAGCACCTGCACCGTGCCGTCCAGATGATCCAGACAGCCGTCAATGCCGAACCGGATAACATCGCCTATCGCGACAGTCTCGGCTGGGTCTATTATCGACTCGGAGACTACCCTCGAGCGGTGAAGGAACTGGAAAAAGCTGCCGCAGACCCCGAGCCTGATAGTGTCATCTTGGAACACCTTGGAGACAGCTACTTCAAGATCAAGAATATCAAGAAAGCACGCGCCACCTGGCAACGTGCACTCGACTCCCTGGATGAAACGGCCAAGGACAGCGATCGCAAGAAAATCCAGGACAAGCTAAACTCCTCCGCTTCTGAGTAATTATTCAAGCTCCCTGCGAGACTGGAAGACCGGTCATTCGTTTCCACTAAATCTATCTGCTCTTTTAACGGTACACATGTCATGGCTGGTCATTCCCATTGGGCAGGTATCAAACACAAGAAATCTCTGATCGACAGCAAGCGCGGGAAACTTTGGAGCAAGCTGTCCAAGGCAATCATCGTGGCTGCCAAGATGGGTGGCGGTGATATCGAAACCAATATTCGGTTGCGAACAGCGATCGCTGATGCAAAAGCCGTCAGCATGCCCAAGGACAATATTGCTCGAGCTGTCAAGAAAGGCACCGGGGAACTGGCCGGAGGTGAGGTCGACGAAATCCTCTACGAGGGATATGGACCAGGTGGGGTTGCCGTCATGTGTGATATCATGACCGACAATCGTAATCGAACCGCTCCTGAAATCCGGAAACTCTTCGAAGTGAATAGCGGAAAACTAGGAAGCTCGAACTGCGTGGCCTGGATGTTCGAACGAAAGGGGCTTTTCGTCATAAACTCCAGCAATATCGATGAAGAAACCCTGATGGAGCTCGCCATGGAATCCGGGGCTGACGACCTCCGGCACGAAAACGAATCCTTCGAAATTACCTGCGAAGTGGAAGCCTACTCCCAGCTGTCAGAAGCACTCGAACAGGCAGAGATTCCTGTTGAAGCCAAGCAGGTAACACGCATCCCAACCAACGTGGTCGAGGTTACCGGGAACGATGCCCGCAAGGTCCTCAAGCTACTGGATGCCCTGGATGAGCACGATGACGTACAAAATGTTTCCGCCAATCTCAATATCCCGGATGACATGATGGCTGAGTTGACAGGATCCGAATAGTTACTGCTCGCGACACTCAGTCCTTGCCTGGATGGCGAACCTGCTGCCAATACTTCTCAAACGCTCCGGGCTCATGAAAATCGGGGCTATTATCCAAGTCATGACACTGCATGCACTTGTTCTTACGCGCTTCATCCAAGGTTAACTGCATCTGCCTGCGCAGCGCGGTCCGCTGTGCAGCGTCCACCTCCAGGTCTCCCGACTCAGCAGCAACGTGCCGGGACCCTGGACCGTGACAGTTCTCACACCCGCTGCCCGTCATGGCCAGCGTCTTTTCCAGGCTCAGGTAACCCGTTCGGTAAGGAAAATACCTCTGTGGATTCCATCCGGTCACGTGACAACTCAGACACTCCGGATCAAAATGCCGTGCGATATCCTGGCGTTCCGGAGGCATGATCAACGAATCCGTGGCATGGGCATGCGGTGTATTCTTCCAGACCTCGTAGGCTTTCGTATGGCACTCACCACATGCCTGGGAACCTGTGAAATTTGCCCCCGTGGGATGAGCTACCGATTGCAGGCCCAGCCCGGTCAATCCTGCACGCTGCAACTCGGACTGGTAAACTTTCAACTGGGCTAACATCGCATTCGAATCCTGGAACCGTGAATCCAGGGAAACACGCTGGTAGCGGAACCTATCTTTCGGATCCGCGAAAATGCCCAGCACGCCTGCATACATCCCCTTGGGGCCAACCTGGATCAGCAACGTTCCACCAGGCTCCACGACTTCCGGCTCAAACGTCGGAGGCCCACCGCCACCGGCGGTAACAACCACCTGGAATTGCGGAAACTCCCTGGCCAGGGCTCGTGATTCATCCAGGGACGCATAGCACAACAGTACATGGGTATCGCATTCGGCCGCCTTTAAGTGGGGCCAGACACGCTTTAACCCTGCAGCCATCGGTTCCAGGACCAAGTCATCATTGTTCAATACCTTCTGCTGGCTGTCTCCAAGAACCGCCGTGATCCCGATCTTCTCGTTACCCACCTTCAAGACCTGGTATTCCGGTAACAGGCTACGGTCGAGAATCACCACGTTCGCTGCCACAAAGGGAGTCGATTCATCAACACCACCGGCAATCAAGGCAACCAGCTCCCCTGCCGGTAGCTTAAGATCATCGGGCCCTAAACCTACCGCCCGGTATTTCATCCTCTGCAAGCTGTTCACCGTTAACTGGAATTTAATCTCTGGTTGTCGACCGAATCGACGCACCTGGTTACCCACGTCAATTGGCACCACGTCCCAGGGCCTCGATCGCAGTTCGTTCAGCAAGGTATCTCGCCTTGCCAACCCACCTTTTTGATTCTCCAGTCCCGTGCATCCACAGGGTTCAATATAGCCATGCTGCCGTCCGGTTAAAAACAAAACGTATGCTGGCTTCGGCCAGTTCTTGAAAAGAACTTCCGGGTCCTGGACGGGGCCCGGATCAACAGGCTGCGGATCAACAGGCTGCGGATCAACCGTGGCCTCCTCCTCCACTAAATCGTTCTTTTCCGGCTCCGCAGTGGCCTCGCTCCCTGTGACCATCCCATCCTCACCCTGCTTGCCGAGAGAGCTGACTGGAGCAGGTGGATCCTCGACAGGAGCCGTCGGCGTCCGGGATGATGGGGCCGGGCAACCGACGGCAACGCAAAGTGCTCCTCCCAGCATGACGACCACGATCAGAAAATTCTGGCACAATTGCCACGCTGGTTTCGTCTC
Source organism: Pirellulaceae bacterium (assembly GCA_046583055.1). Classification (GTDB taxonomy): domain Bacteria; phylum Planctomycetota; class Planctomycetia; order Pirellulales; family Pirellulaceae; genus JAZADA01. The sequence continues at coordinate 5,242 of JAYGDH010000520.1, forward strand.
ACGCATGCTGAACTTCATGGCCTTGCCTACCCGTTTACTCGGTGACCTCGAATACCACCGTGATCGTAATCGTCTTGAACTGAGGATGCGTTGTATCGAGTAAGATACGAACCGCCTTACCCTGGTTGTCACCTAACCTTGATATCACGTCAGCACCCTTGGGAATTGTGATGTCCAGGAAATGCTGGGATGACTTGCCGGTTGCAACCTGGACTGGAGATCGAACCTTGGCTTCGAGACTCCCAGGTGGGTCCACGGAGGCAACTGTCAACTTCACGGTATCTCGATGTTCACCCCGTACCAGGAAACGCAACTCTGTCCGGAGCCCTTCCGCCTGAATCACCTTACCAAGATGCAGATGATTCGTCACACGGTCAAATTTTCTTCCGTAGATAGAAATATCCTCTACCACTTTCGCCTGGAAATGTACCGCCACCAGTGGAGAATCTTCCAGGTTGGTCGTTAACCAAACGGTCTGGTCCAGCACGCCTAGTGGCAACCCTGGCTTCAATCGGATCTTCAGTTTCTTACCACTGCGAGCACGATCATCCTCGGCCAGTTCCTCCACGCTCATCGGCTCCACGACCGCTTCGATAAAATCCTTTAGTTTCGGATCCACCTTGGTCTTAACGAAGTCCAGGTCATCCGTCCGGTAACTGTAAACAGCAACCTGACCTTCCGCACCCTCGCTCACTGAAATACTGCTTATCACGAGAACGGAGGGAACCACTTTAACGGTCGTGATAATATCACCACGAATCGTTAACCGGAGTACCTTGCGGGACGGATCGTTCGTCTTGATATCTGCTGTTTGCATAAAGACCAAGTCTGGTCCTACCTCCTTGGCAATCCACTCCAGTTCCACCTTCACAGATTCTCCTGGCTGCAAGACTCCGTCGACCAGCTTGTTCATCGTACACTTGCAGGTGGTCTCTCCCTTTTGCAGCGAAAGCGGAGCGTTACCAGCATTCTTGATCTCGAATTGATGGCTACGCGTTCCATTGCGTTCCATCACGCCAAAATCAAAATCACTGCCATTCACCATGACGACCCTGGGTCCATCCCCCTGACGGTCACGAGTCGTGGCAGCACTGGCGTACTCATCATCACCAAATCGCGGGGCATACTGGGATATTTCAAACTGCGCAACACGGATACCAATAGCGATACCACCAACCAGCATCAAAATCCCTACGGGCACTAGTTTTTTCACGTCATGGTTCCTTGTCTTCGATCAACGAGAGTCTGTTGGGATATCCCCTGCTCGCAATGGTAGTCACAAATCCTCACTCTGTTTTTCCGCCCTCCAGACCACGCCCAAGTAATTCCTTCATTATCTCTTCAGCTGTCCTGCCAGATATCCTATCCGACGATCCCATCGCAGCACCTTCAAACAGTCGCCGCAAGCCCAACTTGAACTCCATGTGAGGATTAAGAGCATCCAGTTCCAGGGCCCGTTTCGCAAGACGCAACGACGATTCCCGGTCCCCCTTCAAATCATGAACATAAGCCAGGCGAGCCACTATTATAGCACTAGCCGGGTATAAACGCTGTGCCTTCTGATAACACTGCAGGGCCTCCTCCAGTGCGACCTCGTGCTTCCCGGCAACATCTAAATAATAATCTCCAATCATCATTTGTAATACATGAGATCGCTGATTGAGTCGTATCGCCTCCCCCGCCATCTTGCGCAACTGTTCGTAATCTCCTATTCGTTCCTCCCGTTCCCACCGTTTCCAGTGCAGTCTCGCGAGTTCTGTCCAGGGAACTGCCGTATAAGGATCACTCTCCGCCGCCGCCAGCCAGGCCTTACGTCCCTGTCCCCATGACTGTTCAGCTGCCTCAGGTCTCTCGTCCAATAACAACTTCTCGGACTCCTGGATCGCCGCTGCTCCAGCTGCCAGCTGTGCGGCGGACTGGTAAAGCGGTAACAACCCGGTCACGTGAAATGTACCGGTCAGTAAAACACTTCCCGCCAATAATACCCCCGTCCGACGGCGGGACAACATTCCATGCGCAATCTCGGGGCGTGGCAGCACCATTGCCAATAATAGCCAACCAGTAATCGCGACTCCCGGAATACCAATACCACCGGCTGTCAGCAAGTTGATCATCCAGGCAGCCAGGGCAATAGCTACCACGTTGGGTGACAGGGAACCTGCCTGCACCCACGGATGAAGCTTGTTCACACCAAAGATCACCATCACAAAAACAACCAGCAAAAAACTTTCATGTGATGACAGGAAAAACACTGGAATCGATCCACCGACGAACGCGCCCAGGTAGATCGGCATGGCCGTTCCCACTGGATCTCCAGTCGCTCCCCCCCTGCTCTCTTGCCGAGGCTGGCGAAATTGACGCCAAGACGAACAGGCCAGCCAGCCAAAAACCAGCAGCGTCGGGGTACCTGCCGTTGCCCAGATTTCCAACAACAGGTTATGTGGATCCGTTACCGTTTCACTTGTCTGCGGCAACTTGAATTGAGCAAAATACTGCTGAAAGTTCCCAGGACCACAGCCAAACAACGGATTTTCTATGATCATGGCAAACGTGGAACGCCAGTATTGCAAGCGGTATCCCAGCGACTTGATCGATTCATTAAAAACCGTCGCATCCAAACGCCTGGCAACAAACGCAACTCCAACCATTCCCAGGCCCAGGACCAGGATCAGTAAAACCGACCTGCGGAACGACTGCCTCCCCAGCCCGCTTCTTCCACTCACCAACAGCCCAAGAATACCCAGGGTCGAGGCAATGTAAGCTGATCGACTCCTGGTCAGGATCAGGCACATGCCGATCAGGACAGTAGCCAACATCGCAGTCACGACCACTTCGCGGTGACGGCTCTTACCTGGTACCTTTCCCGAAATATCCGGAAAAGGATCCGCGGCCGTGGTCGGTCTCAAGCAGATGCCCAGGACCAGAATCATCCATGGTGTCAGGAACACGGCCAGTGAATTGGTAAGTGCGTAACTCGCCGTCGGTTCGTTGGCCAGCAAACGGCTTTCGAAATGAAATCGACTCGGCGTACCTGCCGCCAGGGGCTCCAATCCCGCCCTGCGATGCATGGACTGCTTCACTGATTCATCGCCAGACCAGTAAATCGCCTGTTCACGAGGCAAGCTGTAGAAAGATTCGTAACCACCATGAATCGCACTAAATCCTGCCACCCCGATCATCACCGCGCAGAGCGCACGGGATTCCCGTTCCGTGCGGACAAGTTGCCGCACCAGCCAGAAAACCAGGCCATAACTTACCCATTGCCAGATGGTATTGACCGTCGCTCTCGGATCACCGGAGGACATTCGCACGAGGCCACTGATCGTGTGCAAGGACAGCATCGCCAAAACAGCCCATGACGTGGCTCCCAGTTGCAACCGATCTTTACCATGCAGCCACTGCGTGAGCAGCCAGATAACTGCGATGAACAACCAGCATAAAACCGGCAACAGGTCGTTGGACTCCCGCGCTGGGATCGCGAAACCAGTCACCAGGCTGGTCGCTACCAGGACAGCAGTCGCGGCACCCAGTAACCAGCAGCGCACGGAATGCCTCGCCAACCGGCCTGCCTGCAAACGCAACTCGCTTCGCCGGGTTTTAGTGGCAACAGTCTGTACCAGGTTCTGACCGCCTGAATGATTCACGATTTCAACTTTCGACGTGCTGTAGTTTCCAGGATGGCGATCAAGGAAAGCACGCAACAAATCATCAACAGGATCACCGCCGCCCCCACCGAATCCACGTGGTGCAACAGCAATGCTCCCAGGCCACACGTGGCCGTCGTCAGGTAAATTGTTAGAACCGCCTGCCCCCTGGTCAGCCCCAGTTCAACCAGGCGGTGAGAAAAATGACTGCGATCCGCCTGGAACGGACTGCGACCCTCACGGCACCGAATCCAGATGACCGTCAACATGTCGTAAAACGGCACAGCCATCACGCACAGGGGCGCCAGGATCGTGTGCTTACCAGGCAATTCATGGCTGGCATAGGTAGCCAGCAAGGTCGTAATCCCGATACAGAAACCAACAAAGTAACTGCCCGCATCCCCCATGAAAATTTTTGCAGGTGGACGATTATGAAAAAGGAATCCAAGCAATGAACCCACCAGGACCAATAGAAAACCGGCCACGAACACCTGGGCCCCGGAACCACCGTTGCCTGGCAGCAACAGGAACGCCGCCAGGATGGCTGCTGCGATTGCAGCAACACCGGCAGACGCCCCATCCATGTTGTCCAGCATGTTAAATGAATTGATCAACGCCACCACCCAAATAACCGACAGCCCGATGGTCAGGACCGGCAGGTCGATAAAGATCGTTAACTGCCAGCCCTGCCAGACCAGGCAGATCGTAGTGATCAGGAACTGCATACCCAATCGCAAACGCCAGTCAAGACCGCGAAAATCGTCAAATAAACCCAGCACCATCAGCAGCGAGGCACCAACCAGCAAGAGAACCAGTTCACCCAGACGCGCCTCCAATCCAACCAGGTGCAACCTTACGAATTCCGGGACCCAAGAAGGCGTTTCCGACTGGGCCATGATAAATTGAAACAGTATATAACCCAGCAAGAATGAGAAAATCACTCCACTCCATATCCCCAGGCCACCGCCCAGCGGAGTAGGACTGGTATGTACCTTGCGGGAAGCTGGCTGATCCACCAAGCCCCACCCTGGCGCCCGACGACGGACCCAGAACACGGTAACCCAACAAATAAACATGGCCGGCAGAACGGTTCCAGCAACGAGCCACATTCGATCCATGATTGTCATACACAACACCTGTCAACTATTTATCGCATCGCTTCTTTACGATCCGGACCCAGGAAACGTTCAACCGCTCTTACCTCGCACAGCGACTCACTCTCTTAACGGCATTTTTCTCGCAACAATTCACGACAACGCATAAAAAATTCATGGTAGCCCGCATCCTGGTAATCGGGATAAGTCCAGGGACGTGACTGCCACCCCCCCCGGGAATAAAAGAGGGTGACTTCCGCATAGATTCCCTCGCCCAGGTAAACTCGATGATCACGGTCCTTCGTGGTAGCCAGAACCAGCTTTGCCTCGGTCAGGTATCCCGGATCCAGATTCAAGGGACGTGTTTCCGGGTGAGCGTGTCGGGCCTGGTATGATTCTTCCCAGGCGTTGGTCTGCCGCTTGACACCAACTAACTCTGCTGGATCACGCAAGCGATCCAGCGCGAAAAACTTCTTACGTAAATCCGTTCCCATCGTGGCCGTGTAGTAATCGGTCTGGTCGAAAGAAAAATCGCTGCTCTCCAGGGCAATCGCTCCCCATGCTTCCTCGATCGTGGCACGTATCCACTCAAATCCCTCGTCGTAGCGTGTGAAAGCTGCCAACAGCAACAGGACTTCCGAATGTGCCTTGATCTCACCCATCAAATGTTTCCCAGAGACTTCCTGGATGGAACCTTTCCTGTCACACCCGTCATCCAAAACCGTCAATAAGACTTGCCAAACACTACTCGTTGAGGACTCGGCTGGCCTGAAAAAATACAGGTTCCCGGTTCAACATCAACATCGCGAGGTACGCAGCGGACAGTCACCTTGAGTTTTGCCAACCGTTTCGCGGTCTCGGGATCCGGAACCCAGTGGGACCAGGCAAAGCCACCGTGAATTTCCGACTTGTCCGTGTTACCGGCTGTAAAAAATTCTTCGAATTCCGTTGCGCTATCAATCTCCCGGCTGTGATCCGCTCGCAATTGTAACGCGCGTTCAAACAGGTTTTGTTGGATCTCTGTCAGCAAGGAACCGATCTGCTCCACCAGTTGCCCCCGCGGTGTTGAATCCCGAGTACCCGTATCCCGCCGCGCCAGGAAAACCGAATCCTGCTCGATGTCCCGGGGCCCCACCTCGGCCCGCAGGGGCACTCCACGCTTCACGTGGTACCAATTTTTTTCACCGCCTCGCAGGTCACGATCATCCAGCTGGACCCGGATCGGTTGACCAGCGTACTGCTGAGATTCCAACTGTTGCTTCAATTCATCACAGTAAGACAATACCTGACCTCGCTGCTCATCATTCTTGTAAATCGGCAACAGGACGATTTGTCGAGGAGCCAGCTTCGGTGGCAAAATCAAGCCATCATCATCACTGTGAGTCATGATCAAGGCTCCAACCAGACGAGTTGAGACACCCCATGACGTCGTCCAGGCAAATTCTTCGCGACCCTCCTGACTCTGGAATTTGATTCCCTGGGCACGTGAAAAATTCTGACCCAGAAAATGAGAGGTCCCGGCCTGCAGGGCCTTACGATCCTGCATCATCGCCTCGATCGTTAACGTGCTAACTGCCCCGGGAAAACGTTCGTCCGCGGTCTTCTCGCCCTTGATGACCGGCATGGCCATATGGTTTTCAGCAAAATCGGCGTAAACATCGAGCATGCGTTCCGTCTCTTCCAGTGCCTCCTGTTCAGTCGCATGAGCGGTGTGCCCTTCCTGCCAGAGAAACTCCGTGGTTCGCAGGAACATCCGGGGACGCATTTCCCACCGAACCACGTTGGCCCATTGATTGATCAGGATGGGCAAATCCCGGTACGACTGCACCCACTTGGCGTACATGGCACCAATGATCGTTTCACTGGTCGGACGAACGATCAAGGGTTCCTCCAGTGGACCAGCCGGCACCAACCCACCATCGGGTCCCGGTTCTAACCGGTGATGCGTAACCACCGCGCATTCCTTGGCAAACCCCTCCACATGCTCGGCTTCCTTCTCCAGGAAACTCATCGGGATAAACAGTGGGAAGTACGCATTCTCGTGCCCGGTCGCCTTGAACATCACATCCAGGGATTTCTGCATATTCTCCCAAATGGCCCAACCCCATGGCTTGATCACCATGCATCCACGGACGGGAGAAATTTCAGCCAGGTCCGCTGCACGAATCACTTGCTGGTACCACTGGGGATAATCTTCTTCCCGGGTAGGGGAAATCGCGGTTTTCTGCTTTTTTGACATGAAACTCCTTCGTCACTAGTCGCCAGGTATCAATTTCCTTCCGATGCTTACCGTAAACCTTTCTCGCTCAGTCCCGATCAAGCAAATGGCATTCTAGGCGAAGCCGTGGTTCAGGGGCAATATTGAGATCCCCTTGTCGACCACGACAGATACTTCTAGAATCGGTCACATTAGCACCTGGAAGGCCGTCGCCTTCCCCTTCTCTAGACATTTGCAGGCCCCATGCCACGTCGATTTATCAGCCAACTAGGTCAACGCGATGATGTTGACCAGGTCTTCCAGGCCAGTCAAAAACAACTACGAACCAACCGCAACGGCAACCTGTACCTGCATCTGCAGTTGTCCGACCGTACCGGTACCATGACCGCGATGCAGTGGAACACCTCCAACAAGGTCTTTGACGGCTTCGAGGACGGGAATTATGTGCGTGTCCAGGGAACCACGCAACTCTACAACGGATCCATCCAACTCATCGCAACGCAAATCACATTCGTTGATCCTAAAACGATTGACGAAGCTGAATTCAGCATCCTGAGCGACGGCAACATCACGCAACTGGTAGACTCCCTGGGCAAGGCTCTGCGACAGCTTCAGAACCCCGCCCTGCGCAACCTGGCCGAATGTTTTCTCACCGATGAAACATTCATGTCCAGGTTCTCCCGAGCCCCTGCCGGCGTCAAGAATCACCACGCCTATCACGGTGGATTGCTGGAACATGTCGTCGGCCTGATCGAACTTGTGCAAGCCGTGGCACCTCTTTACCCGGAACTCGACTCCGAACTCCTGACCATGGGCGCTTTTCTCCATGACAGTGGAAAAATCGAAGAACTGGAATACGAACAGGGGTTCGCCTATAGCGATGAAGGTCAGTTAATCGGGCACCTGGTCATGGGAATCAAGATCCTGGAAGACAAGGCCCGCCAAAGCGAGCAACAGAGTGGCGAACCGTTTCCTGCTGAACTCCTCTTACGACTGAAACACATGATTGTCAGTCATCACGGGGAATATGAATTTGGCAGCCCCAAACTCCCCATGACGCCCGAAGCAATCGCCCTGCACTTCCTGGACAACCTGGATGCCAAGATGCACCTGGCCAACCAGTTGATTACAACCGACGTCATCGGCAACGGCCGTTGGACCTCTTATCAACCATCGTGGGGACGGAAACTGTTCAAGGGCAGTTCGACCGAAGAGAATTCCCCGGACCCATCATAACCTCGACTAGCGAAGATCGGGCTGGTCCATCGCCATACCTGTTAATTGCCGGAGAAACACCGTGACGATTTCATGAACATTGCAAACCTGGAGCAGCAACTGCTCCAACACGTCCAGGCCGCGAATTATCGCCCTGTCAAACCGCGGGTGATTGCTCGGCAACTGGATCTTCCCGAAGAACGTATTTCCGAACTGCGCAGAACCATCAAGAAACTGGTCAAACGCGGAAAACTGGCCTACGGTCCCAAGCACCTGGTCATGCCCTCGCAAACCAAGTCTCGCCAGGAATCTCTCACGGGAACTTTCCAGCGGCATCCCGATGGATACGGGTTCGTCCGACTGCCGCGTGACGCAAAAAATCCGAAACGGGATGACGTCTATATCCCCCGCAGCCAGACCCAGGATGCCGCCACCGGAGACCAGGTCCGCATCCGTACAAAGCAATCTCGTCGTGGCAACAGTTCACGAGTCTCCGGGGAAATCATAGAAATCGTTGCTCGCGGAACCTACCAGTTCGTGGGAACCTACCAGGAATCCAAGCAGCAAGGCAGCGTACTGGTGGATGGAACCGTGTTTGCCAGGCCTATTCCGGTTGAGGATCCGAGCGCCAAACGCATCCAGGTCGACGACAAAGTCGTTATCGAAATCGTCCAATTCCCCTCGCGAACACGACCTGGGCAGGGAGTCGTGCTGGAAGTACTGGGGCCCCAGGGCGCACCTGGAGTAGACACTCGTTCGATTATCCATCAATACAACCTCCCCACCGACTTTCCCGAAGCCGTCATGGAGGATGCTCGACAACAGGCAGCACAATTCAACGAGGAAATTTCAAAGGATCGACAGGACCTGACCCAACTTACCGTCCTCACGATCGACCCGGCAGATGCCCGGGATTTTGACGATGCCATTTCCATGGAAAAACTGGGAAATGGACATTGGCGACTTTACGTTCACATTGCAGACGTATCACATTTCGTTCCCGTGGGCAGTCAACTTGACCAGGAGGCCCGGCAGCGCGGCACCAGTGTTTACCTGCCGGACCAGGTTCTTCCCATGCTGCCGGAAACCATCTCCAATCACCTGGCCAGTCTCCAGCCTGACTGCCTTCGTTATGCCCGCACCGTGATCATTGAGTGGACCGCCAAGGGGCAACGCGTGGCTACTGATATCCAGCGAACCGCCATTCGCAGTGATCGGCGTTTTACTTACGAGGAGGTCGACGAGTTCCTGGAAAAACCGGCGAAATGGAAAAAACAGCTGGCACCCGAGGTATTCACCCTGCTGAACCAAATGCATCAATTCGCCAGCATCCTCAGGAAACGACGCATGGCACGTGGTGCCTTGGAACTAAACCTGCCAGAAATCAAGATTGACCTGGATGACCAGGGGCAAGTTTCCGGTGCCCATGTTACAGAACAGACCGAGAGCCACCAAATCATTGAAGAATTCATGCTGGCGGCTAACGAAGCTGTCGCCCAGTGGTTAACCGATCAAGACATTATTTTCATGCGACGCCTTCACGAATCACCCCGACCGGAAAAGCTTGCTACCCTGGCCACCTTCCTGCAGGACCTGGGCTGGGAAGTGGAGAACATCGAAAGTCGCTTTGAGATTCGCAAAATCCTGCAACAGGCCGCCGGCAACCCCCAGGAATATGCGATCAACCTGGCGGTTCTCAAGAGCCTGCAAAAAGCCGTCTACAGCCCCGAACCTGCCGGACACTTCGCACTGAATAGTCAGCATTACTGCCACTTCACGTCTCCCATCCGTCGGTACCCCGACCTGGTCATTCACCGGCTAGTCGACTGCCTCAATCGGGGCAAGAAACCGTCGGGGGATTTCGCTGCCATGGCAGCTCTGTCAGACCACTGTTCAGAACGAGAACAGGTCGCGGAAGCAGCGGAACGAGAACTGGTCAAGCTGAAGTTACTGGGATATCTCAGCCAGCACATCGGCATGAACATGGAAGCGGTCGTGACCGGGGTCGAGGATTTTGGCCTGTTCGTCCAGGGCCTCGAGTTGCCTGCAGATGGACTGGTCCATATCGACAGCCTGCGAGAAGATCATTACCAACATGATCCTCAAACACATACACTCTCCGGACATCGTCGAGGAAACCAGTTCCGACTCGGCGACAAGTTACTGGTTGAGGTCAGCCGTGTGGACCTCAACCGTCGTCAACTGGATTTCAAGTTCATCAAGCCGATAACCTCTTCCCGAACGAACCGCAAATCCTCCGAACGCCCCTCCAAACCTCGCCAGGGGCCATCCGGAAGTACGACAAAGAAAAGCTCCGGGCCCAAGAAAAGCTCCGGGCCCAAGAAAGGTCGCGGGCAAGACCAGCCCAAGAAACAGGCTTCGGGAAAGAAGCGACGTCGATCGCACTAGTCCCCTCTCTGGCCATCCCGCTTTTGCAGAATCTGGTGCCCCAACCCTTGGGTACTCCCCTGCATTTGACTACAATTCGGGCTCTGCCAAACCTCTGAACCTGCTGAAACCCGAATGCTGATTCATCTGAAAGGTCGTTCAAGGAATGTCAACGGGCAACTTGCTGAAAACACCTTTGCACGATTGGCATGTGGAGCGGGGAGCTCGCATGGTTGATTTCGCTGGCTGGTCAATGCCGGTGCAATATGATTCGATCGTTACAGAGCACGTGGCAACCCGGGAGCGAGCCAGTGTCTTCGATGTTTCACACATGGGTCGCCTGCGCTTTGACGGGCCAGGCAGCGGCAGTTTTCTCGATCGGTTATTGACCCGTCGCGTCCTGGGTCTAAAACCGGGTTGTATCCGCTACGCGTTGGTTGCAAATAACGAGGGAGGTATCCTCGACGACGTATTGGTCTACCACCAGCAAACACCCAGCGGCACCGATTACCACATGCTGGTGGTCAATGCTGGCAACCGCGCTAGAATAGTTCAGTGGATCCAATCCCAACTACAACCCGACGACGAAGTCCTGATGTCGGACCGCACCGAAGAAACAGCCATGCTCGCCATCCAGGGTCCCCGGGCGATCGAACTGGTTAATCCCTTGCTGAACGCAGACGTATCAGCCATGGGCTATTATCGCAGTAAAACCACGAAACAAATGGGCAAAGTGTGTATTGTCAGTCGTACAGGATACACCGGGGAAGACGGGGTCGAACTGATCATGCGCCGTGAAGATGCCCCCCTGATCATGGAGAACCTCTTCCGGGCCGGGCGGGAATGTAACCTGGTACCCGCCGGACTGGGAGCCCGGGATACGCTGCGAATGGAAGCCGCCATGCCACTCTACGGGCACGAGCTGGATGAAACCATCAATCCGTTTGAAGCTGGTTTGCGTTTTGCCGTTAATTTTACGGACAGTTCAGGCCAACCTCGCAGATTCGTTGGCCGCGAGGCGCTGCAGCCCCTGGCAGACCAGCCTAGCCGGGTATCCCGGGTGGGACTCTTACTCGAGGGCAAGCGCGCGGCACGCGAGAAATACCCTGTTTTTGACGGTGAAACCCAGGTCGGGGAAGTCAGTAGCGGAAGTTTTTCACCCACTCTACAGCGTCCCATCGCAATGGCTTATATTGATGCAGCAGATGCGAAGCTACTGGAAGCAGGCAGGTCGCTAGAAGTTGACATTCGCGGCCGCCGTCATCCCGCAGAAATCACGTCTTTACCGTTTTATTCGCGCCCCTAAGTCTTGGTTGACAGGAATCATGCCGTGAAACCCGAGGAATTACTATTTGCCGAAACTCATGAATGGGTCCACGTGACAGAAGAAGAAGGTAACCAGGTTGCCACGATTGGAATCAGTGCCTTTGCCGTGGAACAATTGACTGACCTGGTCTACCTGGAATTGACCAGCGTGGGAACCGTCGTGGCACCCGGTGATGAGGTTGGAGAAGTCGAGTCGGTGAAGGCTGTCAGCTCGCTCTACAGCCCTGTGAACGGGGAAATCGTGGAAGTTAATGCCGCTCTCTCTGATCAACTCGAAACACTCAATGACGATCCATACGCGGGCGGCTGGATGATCAAGGTGAAGATTAGTGATGATCAGGGCCTGGCCACTTTGATGGACCACACCACTTACCTCAAGCAATGCGCAGGCGAACACTAGTACTATCGCAACATGCCTTACATCATCAACACTTCGCAAGACCAGCAACTCATGCTGGAATCGATTGGCCTGGAATCCCTCGAGCAGCTGTTCGATGCGATTCCCAGCGACTTACGATTGCAACGACCGCTGGATCTGCCAGCCGCCTTGAGCGAGATGGAACTGGAACAGCAACTGGGGAAACTCGCCAGTCGCAATCACGATGTCACTCGCAACACATGCTTCCTGGGAGGGGGCAGTTACGATCATTTTGTTCCGGCCGTTGTCGATGCGATCGCCAGTCGCAGTGAGTTCTACACTTCCTACACTCCCTATCAGCCGGAAGTCAGCCAGGGCAATCTGCAGGCCATGTTTGAATACCAGTCTCTCATCTGCCAGTTAACCGGCATGGATGTCTCCAATGCCAGCCTTTACGAGGGAGGTACAGCCACCCTTGAGGCCGTCTTGATGGCGATGAGTGTAACCCGACGTCACGGGAAAATAATAACGCTCGAATCCGTTCACCCGGAATATCGCCAGATTCTCAAGACCTACCTGAGCGATACGGAAACCGAACTGGTAACCCTGAAAACTCCCACCGGATCCCTTGCCTTGGAGATGCTGGATGCGGAACTGGATGACCAAACTGCCTGTGTTGTCATGCAACATCCCAATTTCTTCGGTTGCCTGGAAGACGTTGCTGCTGCTGCAGAATTGGCACATCAACGGGGAGCCCTGGTAGTCCACATCTTTGATCCGATCAGCCTGGGAATTCTTAAGCGCCCTGGGGAACTGGGGGTCGATATTGCTGTCGCGGAAGGCCAGTCCCTCGGGACCCCGCTTCTCTACGGTGGACCTTACCTGGGAATCATGGCTTGTCGTGAACAATTCGTGCGTCGCCTTCCTGGTCGCATCGCCGGCCAAACCGTAGATCAGCAGGGAAAACGCTGCTGGGTACTCACCCTGCAAACCCGGGAACAGCATATCCGCCGTCACAAGGCGACCAGCAATATCTGCACCAACCAGGGGTTACTCGCTTTACGAGCAGCCATCTACCTGGCAACCATGGGCCCACTGGGAATGCAGGAGGCAGCGGACTTATGCCTCCAGAAAACTCGCTACGCCCAGGATCAAATCAGTTCCGAGGCCCGCTTCGAATCTGCCTTCACACAGCCTGTCTTCAAGGAATTCGTCGTACGTGATCACGAAAACCATGTCGCCGATTTACTCCATGAAGCCGAACAGGCAGGTATCCTTGCCGGGATTCCACTGGGAACCTGGTACCCGGATCTGGCCGATTGTTTTCTCGTAACCGTGACTGAAAAAAGAACCCGCCAGGAAATCGATACCCTGGTTCATTCCCTGGCTGGTGAATCCTCTCACATCTCAACGATCCATGCGTAATCAACAGGCAACCCGACTATTATTCGAACTCTCCCAGGATGGCCGTCGCAGCACGCGGCTACCCGCCTGTGATGTGCCTGTCACATCGCGGGAGGAATTAATTCCAGGGAGTGCCCGGGCCGAAAACACGCTGCCGCTGCCAGCCCTTGCTGAACCGGACATCATCCGGCATTTCACCAACCTTTCCACCTTGAACATGTCGATCGACACGCATTTCTATCCGCTTGGATCGTGTACGATGAAGTACAACGCCAAGCGTAACGAACGACTGGCCAACCTTCCCGGACTCGCCCACGTCCACCCTTACCAACCCGATAAAACCGTCCAGGGATTGCTCCAGCTGCTGTTTGAGTTGCAACAAATGCTACAGGAAATATCGGGGTTACCTGGAGTATCCCTGCAGCCAGCAGCCGGGGCCCACGGGGAAGTCACCGCCCTGATGATGGCTGCCAGCTACTTTCGTGATCATGACGAA